>DXHV01000052.1 GCA_019113165.1 Candidatus Desulfovibrio intestinipullorum | reverse complement strand
ATATAAAACGATTAAATTGTTGTGATGCTGTTTTTTTTCAAGCTGCTCTGGCAGGACGCAAACAGGAACTGTCAGGCAGAAGAGGCCCCATCCCGCTTCCGTCCGGAAAGGAGAACAGGGGGGCGAGCCCTCCCCTCTTTCAGGCGCTGAGGACGCTCATCCACCCGGGGCCACTTGTGGAGGAAGAGCACGATGTTTCTGATCTTGCGAGTCTGCACAAAGGGGTGTGACATGAAAAAAAATAAAAAATTTTCAGCATCTTGACAGAAAAAGGCCGTGAAAAATTTGAAAATTGATTTCAATCTGAGGTATTAAAACTTCCCGACAGGGCAGAGACTTTTCAGCAGAGGGAATAGCTACGTTATGCTTTGAAAATTTTTCCGCGCCCAGGCCGAGCGGCATGCCGGAGAGGACGGCATCCCTCGTCAGCCGTGTAACAAAATAACTGACAGGCAAAAAGTGCCTGCTCGTCACACCTATCAACAGAACAGGAGCTGAACAAGGAAATGATGGAAGTCGTCCGTTCCAAACTCCATGGTATTCATGTGACAGGCTGTGAGCTGGAGTACCATGGCTCCATCACGCTTGACCCGGTCATCTGCCGTCAGGCTGACATCTATCCCCTTGAATTTGTCTACATCTGGAACAAGAACAACGGCCAGCGCATAGCAACCTATGTCATTTACGGCGAGCCTGGCTCCAGGTGCTGCGTGCTCAATGGTGCTGCGGCCCGCTGCTGCCAGAAGGGCGATCAGGTCATTGTCTGCGCCTCGGAATACCTCGGCGACAGGAAAGAGCTGCACACCCTCAGGCCCCAGATTCTGACCTTTGACAGGGACAACAATGTTGTCGACCATTTGCAGTATGAAGTCTTTCCCTCGCAGGAGAATCCGTACGATTTCAGGATAACCGCCCTCAGCGGCACGCCTGCCTGATGGACAGGGTCTGCCTTGTGCACGCAAACCTGGCATCAGGTTCCAGCGCCCTGCTTCTGCCCCAGGGGCCAGGGCTTCTTGACCCTGTAGCCTGTCATGTGCACGGCCCGGGAGCAAGGATTCCAGGCACCCTTGGCCGACTCTTTTGCCAGTGCTGCACGCTGCTCGACGAAACAGAGCGGGCCAGCGCCTGCAGATTCCGCCATGCCAGGGACAGCCTCCTCTATGCGGCAGCGCACGCCCTGCTGCGTCTTGCGCTCAGCCGTCATCATCCCGATATCCATCCCTCGGCCTGGCGCTTTTGCAGGGGCAGATACGGCAAGCCGCGCCTTGCTGTATCCAGGGCCTGTCCACAGGGGCCTGGCCGCCTGCGCTTCAGTCTCTCCCATGCCTGGCCCCACATTGCCGTCCTTGTGACGCGCAGCGGGCACTGCGGTGTGGACATAGAACCTTCCCCTGCGCCCGCAGGGTTTGAAACAATGGCACAGACGGTCTTTCCGGCCGAAGAGTGCGCGGAACTGCGCGCCTCGTCCTCGCCGCAACGGCATTTTTTGTGCCTGTGGACCGCAAGGGAAGCCCTGTGCAAGGCACTTGGATGCGGCTTTCCCCGTGGCTTCCCCCATCTGCTCCTGCGCAGGAACTGCACGTCCTTTTTCCTGCACGGACGTCCCCTTCCCCTTCAGAACCTTGCCTTCTGCACTTCTTCCTTTGTCCTGAGTGCCTGTATTCTGACACGGAACAGGCTGCCTGGTACAACTCTACAGGAGTTTGACCTTTCAGGCTTCGACAGCTCCCGCAACTTTCCGGAGGACGGTATACAATGCCAAGCAATGCAACAGCAGGTTCACCACTGCTCAGGCGTCTGAACACCATTTTTGCAGACCAGGCACAAGATTACGCAGTGATTGACAGGGATCATTCCCTGACCTACGCCCAGCTTGATGCTGCATCCACGGCAATGGCGCACACATTGACCGGGCTTGCGCACCCTGTTGCTGGACTGTACATGAACCGCAGTGTCTCCAGTGTCCTTGCCGCCGTGGCTGCCGCAAAGGCCGGCGTGGCCTACGTGCCCATGGGCCTGGACTGGCCGGAGGCGCGCTGTGCAGGCATAGCGCACAACTGCCGCCTGGCCTGCGTCCTGGGCAGCGAGGACGACCTTGCTGGCTGCGACTGGGCCAAGGACCTGCCGCACATCGACCCGGCCTCCTTCCTCAAGACACAGTCTTGTGCAGCGTCTGCGCCAGCATCTGCACTGCCTGCATCTGCGGCAGCGGACACAACCCTCTACATCATGCACACCTCGGGCTCCACCGGCACCCCCAAGGGCGTGTGCGTGCACCATGCCGGCATACACGACATCTTTGGCTCTGTGGCGCATTTAGGCTATGAGCCTCGCCAGCACATGGTCCACGGCGCCTCCATGACCTTCGACATGTCTATCATGGAACTGTGGGGCGGCCTGCTCAACGGCTGCACGCTCCATATCAGCGACCCGGAAACCCTGCTCGACGCCGTTGCCCTGCAGGACTTCCTGGAACGCAACGCCATAGGCCTTCTGCTGTTGCCGACCAGCGTGTTCAACGTGGTCTGCTCGCAAAACCCCGCGGTCTTCCGCTCCCTGCGGCACCTGTGCTTTGGCGGCGAGCTGCCGGGCAAAACAGCCATAGAAAGCGCACTGGCCGCCTGCCCCCGTCTTGAGCTGCACAACTGCTACGGTCCTACAGAATGCAGCGTCTTTGTCGCAGCGCACACCTTTGCCCACGATGCCCCCGTGTCTGCCCGCATTCCGGCCGGCAGGGCCATCGGCTCCACGCGCTTTCTCATTGCTGGGGAGAACGGCGAAGTTCTTCCTGCAGGATCCGAGGGCGAACTTGTCATAAGCGGCCTCTGCGTTGCCAATGGCTATGTGCAGCAAACGGACAAGAGCAGCGCCTTCTTTGCCCTGGAGGACGGAAGCAGGGCCTACAGAACAGGGGATCTGGCCCTGCTCGACGAGGACGGAATCCTGTACATCCTCGGCCGCAACGACGATCAGATCAAGATCTCGGGCTGCCGCATCGAGCCTGGCGAGGTGTGCGCCGCCCTGCTCGAATCGGAACTTGTGCACATGGCCCATATCGGCATACAGCGCGAGCCGCAGACAAGCCTTGTGGCCTATGTCGTTCCCGCAGATCGTGCAGCCTGCAAAGGCTCTCTTGAGGAAGAGCTCAGATCCTTCCTGCAGACCAGGGTTCCAGGCTACATGGTGCCGAGGCACTTTGTCTTTCTGGAGAGCCTGCCCCTCAATTCCAGCGGCAAGATAGACAAGACACGCCTCCCCAAACCCGAATCTGCAGAGAGTGCCTGCGACGATCCCGTGCTGCGCATCTTCCGCACGGTTCTCGAAGACAGGGAGTTCATGCCGCAGGATTCCTTCCTCGAGGCCGGAGGCAGCTCCATCATGGCGGCCAGGCTCATTGCCTCCCTGCGCGAATACTCAGGCATTGCCGTCCCCTTCTCCCTGATTCTGGAGCCCCAGACAGCCACGAGAGCCAGCCTGTACATAGAAAATGCCCGCCTCGGGCAGCATCAGGAACAAGGCCCGCACCCGGACACAAGCGAAATCACAGCGAGGATCTGATGGCAGCCACACAAACATTCGATGCGCTTTCCCTTGTGGTGTCCCTGCGCAGACAGGGCGTGCGCCTGAGTGCCGAGGGGGATGAACTGGTTGTGCGGGGCAATCCCCAGGCCCTCACGCGCGAGGTCCTGGATGAGCTCAAAAGCGGCAAGGCCCAGGTTCTGGACCTGCTCCGGCAGGAACGGCAGGCACAGGATCTGCCCGTTCTGCATCCGGATCCCGAACACCGCCATGACCCCTTCCCGCTCAACGAGAATCAGCAGGCCTACTGGCTTGGCAGGGACACGTCCATGGCCTTTGGCAGCGTCGGCATCCACGTCTTTTTCGAGCTGGACATCCCGGACTTTTCCAGGGAGCGCTTTGAAAGAGCCTGGAACACCCTTGTCTGCCGCCACGACATGCTGAGAGCCAGGGTCCTGCCGGACGGAACGCAGCAGGTTGCAGACAAGGTCCCGGCCTTTGTCCTCGAGACGACCAGCCTTGTGCACCTCTCCGAAGAAGAAGCGGCAGAGCGCATCGATGAGGCTGCCCAGACACTTTCCCATACCTGCTACGACCTTGAGCACTGGCCCCAGACGACCTTCCGCGCCTTTGTCCTTGCGGACAGGCGCACCATCCTCATGGGCAGCCTGGACTGCTGGTGCCTGGACGGCCACAGCCTGCAGATTCTCATGCGCGAGCTCGCCCTGCTGTACGAGGGACACAGGCTGCCGCCTGCGCCGGCCTGCTCCTTTCGCGACTATGTCCTGGCCTGCGCCAACTTTCGCTCAAGCGAGCGCTACCGCGCAAGCCTGGCCTACTGGCAAAAGAAGGTGGCAGGCCTGCCGCCTGCGCCGGTCCTGCCGCTCAGGGCCCCTGCCGGCAGGGCACAAAGTGGCACGGCCCCGGTCTTTGTGCGCCACGAGACGCGGCTCGGAGCCGAGGCCTTTGCACGGCTTTCGGCTCGGCTGCGCAGGCTCGATCTGACCCTGTCGGCCTTCCTGCTTGCCTGCTATGCCGAGACACTGGGTCACTGGACGTATGAGCGGCGCTTTACCATCAATGTGCCCCGCATCAACAGACTGCCCGTGCACAGGGACATAGAGAACTGCGTGGGCGAATTTGCCAGCTTCTCGCTCACGGCCATGGATCTTTCGGACAGGGAGGCGACCTTTCTCGATCGCTGCCGGGCCGTGCAAAGGCAGGTCTGGCAGGATCTCGAGCACGATCACGTCTCCGGTGTCACGGTCCTGCGTGCCTGGCGCCAGCACACGGGCGCAGGACCTGAGACGGGCATGCCCTATGTGTTCACAAGCGAGCCGGAAAGCGGCGGCTCGGGCAGGGAATCCTCCTGGATTGGCGCCCTGGCAAGCCTTGGCTCTGTGCGCAGGACCCTGACCCAGACGCCGCAGGTCTGGATTGACGCCCAGTACGGCAAAATCCGCAACGAGCTGCACCTCTCCTGGGATGTGCTGGACGATCTCTTTGCAAAGGATCTGCCCGGGAACATGTTTGCCACCTATGCGGACCTGATTGGGGCCATGGCAGAAAGCGACGCCCCCTGGCAGGAAAGGGCGCCCCTGCACACCCTGGTGCAGGCCCATTGCACGTACAGCGTGGAGGAAGGTCCGGCAAGGCCTGTCCCGACCACGGACTGCCTGGACCTTCTGGCCCGAAGGGCCCGGGAGCGGGGTTGCCTTGTGGCCGTCACGGACAGCCGGGGCAGCATGACCTGGCAGGAGGTCCATGACGCGACCGCAGCGCTTGCAGCTGCCCTGCACAGGGCAGGCCTCTGTGCCGGTGCCCGCGTGGCCCTCCTTCTTGGCAAGGGACGCTGGCAGGCCCTGGCCTCCTGGGCCGTCCGGGTCGCCGGAGGCGTCCTTGTGCCCCTGGACTGCGAGGCGCCCGAAGCTCGGCTTGCCAGCCTTGCGCACGATTGCGGGGCAAGCCTTGTGCTGACAGACACCCACCTTCCCGTGGAGGGCAGGCTCTGGGACCTTCCGGCCTTTGCTCTGGACAGCGAAACGCCCCTGTCTTTCCTGAACGCCCTGCCCGCTCTGGCCAAGGCCAGCCCCCTGGCTGACGGAGACCTTGGCGCCATAGTCTATACCTCAGGCAGCACGGGCACCCCAAAGGGCGTTCTTGTGCCCTTTGCAGGCATCGTCAATGCGGTGCTCAACATAGGCGCCATGCGGCCCCTGGGTCAGGAGACGCCGGCTCTGGCCCTCTCCCCCTTCCACCACGACATGGCCATGCCGGACTATGTGGGCTCCCTCCTTCTGGGCATGCCCCTGGTCTATCCGGACCAGGATCGGCGCAAGGATCCAGAGCACTGGCTTGCGCTTGTGCAGCAGCACAGGGTGGGCTACTGGAACAGCGTGCCGGCCATGATGACCATGCTCATGGACGTTCTGGCGGACAGGCCCGCCGATCTCTCGAGCCTGCGCCTTGTGACCCTTGGCGGAGACTGGCTGCCCATTGCCACGGTTGCGGCCCTGCGTGCCCGCGCGCCCCAGGCCGCCGTCTTCAGCATAGGCGGCCCCACGGAAATCTCCATGGCCAACATTGCCCACGAGATTGGGAGCATCGATCCCGCCTGGACGTCCATTCCCTACGGAAAACCCTTTGCCAACACAGGCTGCCAGGTGTGCAACGAGGCAGGCCGGCCCTGCCCGCGGGGCGTGGCAGGCGAACTCTGCTGCACAGGCCCGTTCATGGCCCTTGGCTATCTGCACGACGAGGAACGGACAAGGACTGCCTTTGCCGTCAGCGAAGACGGCGAGCGACTGTATCATACAGGCGACATGGGCCGCATGGACGAAGACGGCGTACTGGAAATCCTTGGCCGCAGGGACAATCAGGTCAAGATGCACGGCTACCGCATCGAGTTGAGCGAAATAGAAAACGTCCTGCGCTCGCATGACGCGATTCACGAGGCCGTCGTCCTTGTCGCGACAGGCGAACAGGGGGCAAAGCGCCTGTGCGCCTGGGTACAGCCCGAAAAAGGCTGCACGCTCGACGAAGACGAGGTGCGCCGCTTTGCGGCCAAGATCCTGCCGGCCTACATGGTGCCCTCTCTTGTGGCCTTATGTCCCTCCTTCCCGCTCACGGCCAACGGCAAGCTCGATCGCCGCGCCCTGGAAGACTGGCACATTACCTGCGCAAAAGAAGCCTACACCCCCAAAACCCCAACCGAGGCCCTGGTCTGCGAGGCCTGGAAGCAGGTGCTGGGCTCAAGCCCTGCCTCAGGCCAGAGCAACTTCTTCGAGGCAGGCGGCGATTCCCTGTCCGCCATCCGCCTTCTGAACGCGCTGCGCGCAGCCTGCGGCTGCCAGCTGGCCGTCATGGACATCTTCAGGCAGCCCGCACCGGCTCTCCTGGCAGCCCTTCTGGACGAACGGGGCCAAGACAGGGGCAAGGACAGGGACACTGTGTCCGACCTGCCTGCCATAGAGCCCACGACCAGACGAAAGAGGCACTCCCCTGCCGACAGCGTGCTCATCGTGCCGGCAACCCATGCCCAGACACGGCTGTGGACCGAGGAACAGACACAGCCGCAGGCCCTGTACACCCTGTCCTTCCGCTTCTCCGTCACAGGCCGGATCAGGCCCGAGGTGCTCGAAGCGGCCCTCAACAGGGTGGTGGCACGGCACGAGGCCCTGCGCACCTCCCTGCACGGCACCCTGTCTGCAGGAACGGGGCCTTCGGGGGACAGTTTCCTGGTCGAACAGCACATTCATGCAGCCTGCCCCCTGCAGCTGCATGTTCTGCACGCGGAAGACGGTGCAACAGATGGTACCGGGAACGGCGCGGATCGGGCAAAGGCCTTCTTCGAGGCCCTGGAACAGCAGCCCCTGCCCCTGGACAGGGCGCCGCTTCTGCGGGCAGGCCTGGCTCTTCTTGCGGACGAGGAGGCCGAACTTGGCCTCGTCTTCCACCACGCGATCTTTGACGGCTGGTCCATGCAGGTCTTTTTGAACAGCCTGCAGGAAACACTTGGGACAGACGCGGAGCAGCGCCCCGAATCCGGATCGGCCGAATCTGTATCCGGGCCTGCACATACGGCAGACTACGGGGATCTGGCCGACTGGGAACAGTCCGCATCGGTCCGGGAGCTGGCCGCACGGCGCCTGCACACGCTGGTCCAGGACCTTGCGAAGGTCCGGCCTCCGCAGCTGCCGGACTGCTCCCTTTTGCAGGCTGGAGAGGGAACGGCGCAGGACGGTGCCTGGACAACCATCTTCCACGAGCAGGTCCTTGCACCGGACTGCGCTGCCAGGATGCGCGAGCTTGCCCGCAGGCTTGGCATGACCCCCTTCATGGTGGGCCTGTGCGCCTTTGCCCTCCTTGTGAGCCGCATGTCCGGGGAAGAAAACCTTCTGCTTGGGACCTACGCGGCCCTGCGCGGCAGACCGGAACTCGAGTCCGTTGTTGGCCTCCTGGTCAACCCTGTGCCCCTGATTCTGAAAGCCGGGGGGGCCAGGACGGCAGGCGAGCTTCTCGCCCTGTGCCGGACGGCCGTGATGGAGGCTGCGGACAATGCCCTTGTGCCCTTTGATCTGCTGGTCCGGGAAGTGCGTCCCGACAGGGAGGCCGGACGGCATCCGATCTTTGACTGCGGCTTCAGTCAGGACAATACCGCAGACAGTGGTATCAGCGGTGCTGGCATGCACCTGAGGCCGCGTCCGGGCGGTCGCCACGCCACGGCCCTGCAGCTCGATGTGGCCCTGCGCGAGGGCTCGCAGCCTGCCTTCGAGGCCACGGCCAGGGCGCCGCAGTGGACAGAACAGGCGCTTGCGGCCTTTTGCCAGAGACTGGTCCATGTCCTTGATCAGATAACCCGCGATCCCGACAGGCCGCTGGACGCGATTTCCATCTGCACGCCCGACGAGGCCCGGCTGCTCGATACATGGAGCACGGGCACACGCCTTGCCAGCCCCTGGCCCTCCCTGTGGGAGCGCTTTGCAGATGTTGCCGCGCGCACCCCGGACCGTATCTGCCTGAGCGGCGCAAGACCCTGCACCTTTGCCGAACTGCGTATCCTGGCCGAACGGATGGCCGCGGCCATGGCACAGATCGGAACACGCAGCGGCACACGGGGCTGCCTTGCCCTGTATCTGGAACGGGGACCGGAGTTTGTGGCGGCCATGCTGGCCGCCTGGCGCTGCGGGCGCAGTGTTTTGCCTTTGAGCCGGCTTCAGCCAGTCTCGCGGCTGAGCGCCCTGCTGCGGCAGGCGGCGGTCTCCCTGCTTGTGGTGCAAAGCAGGGACGAGGCGGAAGAGCTTTGCCGGGACTGCCCTGCGAGCCCTTGTGTCCTTGCTCTGGCAGACCTGTCCAGGGAGGACAGTCTTCCGACGGCGCCCCTGCCCGCTCCGGCGTCCCTCCCTGCTCCGGCTTTCATGGCCGACGACGATCCGGCCCTGGTCCTCTTCACCTCAGGGTCGAGCGGTGTGCCCAAGGGGGTGGTCACAGGCCACAGGACGCTTGTCAACAGGCTGCAGTGGGCCGGAGAGGCCGTGCCCTATGCCGCGGACGAGCGCGCCCTGGCACGGGCGGACACAAGTTTCATAGACGCCGTGACGGAACTGTTTTCCCCCCTGCTGCACGGTGTTGAGGTCAGCGTGCTGCCCGACGAGGAGGTGCGGCACATGGACAGGCTGGCCGCCTTCCTGGAACGCGAAGGCGTCACCAGGCTTGTCTCGGTGCCAAGTGCCCTGAGAGTGCTCGCAGCCCTGGCCGAACACAAGGGAACACCCTTTTTTGGGATTCGTACCCTCGTCTCCAGCGGAGAGCCCCTGCACGGGGCACTGCTGCACAAACTGCGCGAGGCCTTCCCCAGGGCACAGGTGTTCAACTTCTACGGCAGCACGGAGTGCGCCGGCGAGGCCACCTGGTATGCCACAGGAGCGGGGGACGAAGACAGGGTGCACGTGCCCCTGGGACGTCCCATAGCCGGAACGACGGTGTGTGTCAGGGACAGGGCCGGTCATGTCCTGCCCTGGGGCATCCCCGGGGAAATCGTTGTCCGGGGGCAGGCCCTGGCCCTGGGCTACCTGGCCCAGGACGGATCCCTGGCCCCGCTTGGAGCCGCAGCTCCCGGGACCCTGGCCACGGGCGATCTGGGGGCCTGGTCCCCTGACGGCCAGCTCATTGGCCTTGGCCGGAGGGATCGCCAGCTCAAGATACGCGGCCAGCGCCTTGCGCCCCAGGAGGTGGAGGAGATCCTGCAGAGCCTGCCCCAGGTGGACGAGGCCTGCGTCCTTGCCCTGCACGGCAACGAGGAGTCCGGAGACAAGGACTCTGGTGACGAGACCATTCTCTGCGCCTGCGTCAGCGGCAGGGACGTTCCGGACGAGACTTCCTTGAGACAGGCGCTGGCAGGTAGGCTGCCCCAGGCCTTCATCCCCTCCCTCTTCCTGCGCCTGCCGGCCTTCCCGGCCACGGCCAGCGGCAAGAAGGACATGGAAACCCTGAAACGGCTCTGCCGTGCACGTCTGCATGAGGCACGCCTGGAAGCTCAAGACCGCCCGGAACGCTTCCCGGATCACTTCCCGGATCACAACGGCGAACAGGCTCAGGGGGAAGCGGCAGAACGCAGCCAGGTGGCGGCCCGTGCGGGCCGGGTGTGGCACAGGGTTCTTGGCCGGACGCCGCAGGCGTGCAGCCATTTCTTCCTGGATGGCGGCCATTCCCTTCTGGCCGTGCGGCTTGCCATGGAACTTGGCGCCGAGCTCGGACTTGCGTGCGAGGCCAGAGACCTCTTTGTGCATCCGGTCTTTGCGGATCTGGTCCAGTTCCTGGAGCATCGCCTGCAGGCCCGCGTGCGGCCAGGCGAGCAGGCCGGCGAAGAGGCAGAGGCCGTGTGGGAGGATGTCTAGCAGGGCCCAAAAACAGTTTTGGGAACAGTCCTGAAAAGGGCCTTGGGAACAGTTCTGAAAACGGCAGGCGGCATGGCCGAAGAACACAGGCGACATGCCTGAAGAACGGCAGACGACATGGAGGACGGCATGGCAGACGGCATGGACAAGGCAGCATTCCCTGACGAGACCGCACTTCTCGATCTCTGTGCCAGAAAGGGTGCAGAACTGAAGCTGCGCGAGGGCAGGCTCTTCATGAAGCCGGGCAAAACGCCCTTCACAGGAGAAGAGCGCCGGCATCTGCGCAGGCGCAAGTACGAGCTCATGCGCACCCTGCTCAGGCAGGACAATGCCCGCGAGCTTGCGGCCTCCTGGGCACACTGGCAGGCCGGGTGGCACAAGAAGCCAGAGGCTGCGCAGTCCTCTGTGGTGCCGCTCACCCCCTACCAGGAGATCTTTGCCCTGCTGACAAGCCAGGGCGAGGACGCGGTTGTCAGTCAGGTCGGCCTCTTCGATCTGGCCCTGCCCTGCCCCGATCCGGACGGCTCGCTTGTACAGGAAGTCCTGCAGACCCTGATGGCACGCCATCCCATGCTGCGCATGCGCGTTGTCAGGGAAAATGAAAAGGAAAACGGAGTTCCTGTTCATGATGTATCCAAAAGCGGTTTCGGCCTGGAAATCTGCTCCACCTGCCCCCTGCCTGTGACCATCGTCTGCCACGAGGACGAGGCACAGCGGGAGGCGGCCCTGGCAGCCTCCCGCACCTCGCTGCGGACCATGACCTGGGATCTCGGGCAGGCGCCTTTGTGGCGGGCAGCCATCTTCCCCCACGGGAAGGACTGCACCTCGACCCTGGTTCTGGGCCTGCACCACATTATCATGGACGGCTGGTCCATGGGCCTTCTGGCCGAGGACATGGCCAGGATCCTGGAGAGCCGTGCCTGCACAAAAGACCTGCCGGATCCCCCTGCCGTGACCTATGCTTCCTTTGCGGCCTGGCTCGCCCGGGAGGGCCTTCCCCTCATACGCAGGCATCAGTCGGGCTTCTGGGCCGGGCTTGTGCAGTCCGTGCCCCAGCGCCACCGCCTGCGCTCGGACTATCTGCGCGCCACCATGCAGGAAACGGCGGGCCACAGGCTGTGCCGGGCCCGCATTGCGCCCGAAGTGGCAGGAGAGCTGCAGCGCTGTGCCGCGACCAGGGGCTGCTCGCTCTTTGCGGCCCTGCACACGGCCCTGCGGCTTCTTTTGTACAGGGCCTGCGGCCAGACGCATGCGCCCATTCTCACCGTGGCCGCCAACAGACAGCTGCCAGGGCTGGAGCGCGTGGTGGGCTGCCTAGTCAATGTGCTGCCCCTGGTCTGCCCCTTTCAGCCTGAGGCCACGATGGAGGACAACCTGCGCCAGAGCCAGAGCTGCCTTGTGCAGGCCCTGGATCATCAGGCCCTGCCCTTTCAGGATATCGTGGCTGCGGCCGGGGTCACACGCCAGAAGGCGCGACACCCCTTAAGCCAGATTTTTCTGACCCTGCAGAACGCCTTTTCCTGCGGCGAGCAGAGGACAGTCACGGCCCGTCTGCCCGAGGAACCCATCTCGGCCTACGATCTCGCCCTGGTTTTGTGGGACTTTGGCAGCGAGGGCCTCATCGCCCATCTTGAATACGACGCAGGCCTCTACAGCGAAGAGCACGCCAAGGCCCTGCTCGATGCCTATGCGGACTGCCTGGCAAGCCTTCCCCAGGCCCTGGGGGAGAGGGCCGGCACCCTGGCCTTCGGAGAGGCCCAAACAAGTGCCCCGAGCGCTGCCAGCCCAAGCGCTGCCGCCCGATGCGAGACGAGCACAACCGTCCCGTCCGCTGCCGCCCCGCAGGGCACATCCCCGGCAGAGAAGCTTGCGCAGATGCTGATTCGTGCCGGAACAGGGACCGTGATCCTGCGCAACGCAGATCCTGGTGCCGAGCCTGTGACAGAGTGTGTGGCCAATCTTGTGAAAAACGCCTGCGCCCTGTGCGGCTGCCCCTGCCTGCCCGAGTCGCAGGCAGCAGGGCATCCCGGGCCGCATTTGTACGTGCAGACCCACTGGCCGGAGGCAACGCTGCCCGCAGACGCCGATGTGCTCCTTGTCAACCATCTGCCTGCAGCGCAGCAGCTTGCGCAGGCCAAGGCCGGGCGCAGCGGCAGGATCCTCCTGCTGCTCCAGACCGAGGCAGACGCCCTGCCCCTTGTTGCCAGGGCAGAGGACCTTGTCTCGGACAGGGCGACCCATCTTGCGGCGTCAACCCTTCTTTTTTCCACACCTGTCACGGAGCGATCCGGCCTGCTTGTGCAGGAGGGGTCTGCCCGGGGACTTGCCAGCCTTGGGCAGGGCCGGGTTGCCCTGCCGCTGCCAGGCGGCTCAAGCCCCCTTGTCTGGAACAGGGGGCACATCATCAACCTAGATACGGCCATCGAGGACTGGGCACACAGGCTTGGCCTGGAGCATCCGGACTGCGCCCTGGGCTTCCTTGTGCCGGCCCACAGCGCCCTTCTCTCCTCTGTCGTGCACGAGGAGGGCGAACTTGTGGCCTGGGTCGGGCGCGGCTTCGGGGACACGGATCTGCTGAACAATCTTCCGGAGCATCTGCGGCCGCGGCACATCATGCATGTGGACCATGTGCCACGGCGCAACGACGGCACAGTGTGCCGCAAGTCTCTTTTGGACATCCCCTTCTACAGCCCGGACTTCGTGCAGCGGGCTCTTGCAGACGCACGCCTTGAGCCGGCGCAAAGGCGTCCGGGCGCAACACTCCATGTCCCTGCAAGGGATCGGCAGAGCACGTCTTCCTGCATGACGTCTTCCTGCACGACGAACTCCTTCGCCATGACCTCCTTCACCATGCCGGAAGCGGTGGCAGACAGGGAGAGCCCGCTTTTTGCCAGGGACACAAGCTGCCTTGTCCTGCTCTCGGACGACCTGGAGCTGGATGCCCGCTGCCTCGACCTGCTCGCAGGTGCGCCCTGCCGGTTTCTTCTCAAAGGAGAAACGGCCGGCACACTGTGTGCCAGGCTTGCCAGTGCGCGGGTTGCGCCCTGGACCGCAACGCCGGCATCCGCAGGATCCGGCCCCGCAGGCTGCAGGCCAGGCTGCGCTGTGCGCATCCTTTGTCCCTGCAAGGCCTTTGTGCCGCACACAGAGGGTCTTTGTGACGATCTTTGCGAAAATATGCCCTGCCTGAACCTGCTTGTCCTGGACAAGGAAGACAAAGGGGACAATGGCCCTCGTCTGCCGGATCTGGCCAGACGCTTTGCCGCTCTCTGCCAGGCGGCCAGGGAACACAACAGCCATGCTCCGCACACCTGCCTCGTCTTCGCGCTCGGCCTGCAGACGCAGGCCTGCCGGGCCGGCACAGACGAATGCGATTGCAGGGACGGGTGCGCGGACAGGACAGGGCCGCACACAGGGGCTCCTTGTCCGCTGACCCTCCTGCGCAAGGCGCTTGTCTGCGGCCAGGACATGGGTCTCATCAATCTTGAGCCGGAGGATCTTGGCTGGCACAGCCTGCTTCTTGGCACACCCCGCCCGCAGCACGAGCTTGTTGCCAGGGGCGCGATCCTGCCGCATCGTCTGCCCCATCCCCTGCGCAACGCCTTTTGCGAAACAGGGCCCCTGCGCATGGAGGCTTGTCCGTCCTGCGCCAGGGAAGAGAACGGGCAGGCTGCAGGAGAAAGGGAGGCCTGCGAGGATCTGGCGCAGACCATGGCGCACATCTGGAACAGCGTCCTGCAGATTGAAAACGCAGACCCCAACGCCAACTTCTTTGATCTGGGCGGGACCTCGGTCATGGCGCCCCTCCTTCAGGAGCGCATAGCCAGGGCCTTTCAGGTGGACATAGGCGTGGCCGGCGTCTTCCTCTACCCGAGCCTGCAGGAGCTCATCATGGTCGTCCGCTCGCAGCTTAAGTCCAGGCAGGGCCAGGGCAGCAGTACCCAGGCAGAGGATCACGTCGAGGCCAGGCAGCAGGCTGCACGGGCCGCACGCAACAACCGCAAACACGCGAGAAGGACCTATGAAGCACCCATGGCTTGAAGAAGAATACAGCTCTGCCATTGCCGTTGTGGGCATGGCCGGTCGTTTCTGCAAGGCTCCGGATCTGGAGACCTTCTGGCACAACCTGTGCTCGGGCTTCGAGGCGGCCCGGCGCCTGAGCAAGTCGGAACTTGAACAGAGCGGCTGCAGCAGGGCCTCTACCTCGCATCCGGCCTTTGTGCCTGTCTGCGCGCAGATGGAGGATGTGGACAAGTTCGACGCCCCCTTCTTCGGGCTGAGCACGGGCGAGGCCAGGGACATGGATCCCCAGCTGCGCCTCATGCTGGAAACCTCCTGGCATGCCCTGGAACACGCAGGCTACGCTCCGGACCGCCTGGAAAACGGGTCCGTGCGCGCGGGCGTCTTTGCCGGCGCGGCGCCGAGTTCCTACTGGCTGTGCAACGTGGGCCCCAATGCCTTCAACAATACGGGCACAGCCTTTCACAAGGCAGCCATAGTCAACGGCCAGGACTTTCTGAGCACCTGGATCTCCTACAAGTTCGGTTTTACAGGCCCGAGCCTGAACATACAGACGGCCTGCTCCACGGGCCTTGTGCTGGTGGCCACGGCCTGCCAGCACCTTCTCGACTTCAGCTGCGACGTGGCCCTGGCCACCACGGCCTCGGTCATCAACCCGAGGAGCTGGGGCTATGTGGCCGAATCGGGCGGCATCCTCTCCCCGGACGGCCACTGCCGCCCCTTTGACGCCGCAGCCTCCGGAACCCTGCCGGGCGAGGGCGCAGGGGCCGTGGTCCTCAAGCGCCTGGAAGACGCCCTCAGGGACGGCGATCGCATAGAGGCCCTCATCCGCGGCTACGGCATCAGCAACGACGGCAGCCGCAGGGCGGGCTTCGGGGCCCCGAGCGCCGAGGGCCAGGCCCTGGCCCTGCGCCTGGCCCAGACCATGGCCTGCGTGGAAAGCCGGGACATAGGCTATGTGGAAGCGCACGGCACAGGCACCTACCTTGGCGACCCCATAGAGATGGCCGGTCTGGCCCGGGTCTTCGGACCACGATCCAGGCCCTGCCCCGTAGGCTCCCTCAAGGGCAATCTGGGGCATCTCGGCAATGCGGCCGGCATGGCGTCCCTGCTCAAGGTCCTGCTCATGCTCAAGAACGGGCACATTCCGCCCACCATCAATTTCCGCACCCTGAACCCGGCCCTGCGCATGGATGCAGGCCGCTTTCGCATTGCCTGCACAAACGAGGCCTGGGAGAGCGCAGGGACGCGCCTTGCCGGCATCAGCGCCTTCGGCTTCGGCGGCACCAACTGCCACCTGGTCGTGGAGGAAACGCCGTCCTGGGCAAAAGATGCGGCCCGCTTCAGGACAGCACCGGCACGAAAGGCACAGGCTCCGGGAGCAGAAGACGCGCACAGGGACGCCGTTTTCATGTTCAGTGCCCCGGACGAGGACGGTCTTGCCCGCTGCCTGACCCTGTGGGGAGAATACCTGCTCGCCCATCCAGAGCTTGATCTTCGGGAAGTGGCCTGGAACCTGCGCCATGGCCGATCGCTTTGTGCCTTTCGCTGCGCCCTGGCAGGCCACGATCGCATGATCCTGGCACAAAGGCTTCTTGAGCAGGGCACAAGGAGCAGGCAGGCTGCCGCCGAGACCGCCGGAACCGCCGGGACCGCGGGGACCGTGGCCGCGGCACAGGGCCTCTACTGCGGCCACGCCCAGGGCGCAGGCGCCCTTGTCCTTCTTTTTGAAAAGGGCGTGCCGGAAGAGGCAGCGTGCGAACTTGTCTCCTTCCTTGACACAGGCCGCGTTGCACCGGGGCTTGTCCTGACCGAAGAAGAGGCGGGCCAGCCCCTTGTGCGCGCGCTTGAAGACAGGCTGCCAAAGACCTGCCCTGTCGTCTCCGCTTGCGAAGGCCTTCCCTCCCTGCCAGGGCTCTTTCAGGGAGCGGAGCCTGTCTTGTGCAGGGTGAAGGCTGCACAGGAGACGGCCGTCCGTCTGCTTGCAGAAGAGTACACCGGCACAGGCAAAGGCACGCGTCTGCCTGAAGGCCTCGGGGATCTCTTCGGACCTTTGCGGACAGCACTCGTGCTGCACGCGAAAGAAGGCGCGCCCCTGCCCCTGGCAGAGCTTGCGGCAGCGCTCTTTGCCGCAGGCCTCAATCCCGTCCTTGAACGCAACCAGGCCCGCAGGCTCGCCCTGCCTCTCTACCCCTTTGCCCGGATCTCCTACTGGCTGCCCCTGCAGCAGGAAACAGGATGCGATGCGAAAGCTGGCGACGGACAGGCTCAGGGAGGCGGCGGAAACGAAGAAGAGCGTTCCCGGGAAGAGAGCCCTGAGGATCTTGTGCTCGGCATCTGGAGGGCTGCCTTCGAGCTTCCGGAGCTTGGCCTGGACGACGATTTCTACGCCCTGGGCGGCAGTTCCATGACAGCCGTGGAAATACTGACCGAGGTGGAAAGCGTGTTCGGGCTGCGCGTCTCCATGAACCGCTTCAACAGCCTGCGCACCCCCCGCGAGCTCCTCGACCTTCTGAACGAGATGGCCCTGGCCGAAGACGCCTGAATACACTGAAACCAGACAAGAAACCAGAAAGCCCCCGCCAGGCCAGGCCAGGCCAGACCAGGTACAGGCCCGGCCTGTCCCCTTCGCCCCTACACCCCCAAGCCAGAGCGAGACAAAGACATGCTTCAGCCACCCCAACGACACGGGGCCCTTGCGGCCCGAGCCGCGGCCCGCAGAAAAGCGCACGGCACACCCCTGCTTGTTCCCCACCCGGAGGATCGCTACCAGCCCTTTCCCCTGAGCGACATGCAGCAGGCCTACTGGATTGGCCGGTCAGGCGATCTGCAGGGCGGAGGCGTGGCCATGCAAAGCTGCGTCGAGCTGGACTGCCCGGCCCTCTTTCCGGATCGCTTCGAAAAGGCGCTCAACGCCCTGGTTGCACGCCACGACATGCTGCACGCCGTGGTCACGGAGGACGGCAGGCAGCGCGTGCTCCCCCTGCCTGTCCACTTTCCCCTGACCATCAGCGATCTCTCCGATCTCGATCCTGCCGAACAGGAACAAAGGCTGGCAGAGTATGCGGCATGCCAGGCCCAAAAGGTGAGTGATCTTGGCACCTGGCCGCAGTCCGAAGTGCATTTTTTCCTGCTTGGCCACAATGCGGACGGCAGCAAGCGCGGCGTGCTCCATTTTCGCTGGGACATGTGGGCCACGGACGGGCGCAGCTTTCAGATTCTGTACGAGGACCTGGCGGCACTCTATCTCGACCCGGACGCCAAGCTGCCGCCCCTGCCCGTGACCTTTCGCGACTGCGTGCTGGCCCTGCAGGAGCTTGAGAACTCGGATGCGTACCAAAAAAGCCTTGCGTACTGGCGAAAGGAACTCGCGCACCTTCCGGCTGCCCCGATCTTCCCCACGCCCCCTGCCGCAGGCCCGGGGGAACAGGCAGAACAGTCAGATCATGAGCAGGACGCAAGGTACAGGCAGGACGACTCTGGCACCAAACGCTACGCCGATGTGCTGACAAGAGAGGAGACAGCTGTTCTCGAGCAGGAATGCCGGACGCGCGGCCTCTCGCTCACGGCGGTGCTGGCCAGTCTCTACAGCGAGGTCGTGGGCCTGTGGAGCGCCACGCGATCCTTTACCCTGAACATGCCGCGCTTCAACCGCAATCTGCACTGGCACGAGGCCCTCAACCATGTCATGGGCGAGTTTGCCACCTTTACCCTGGTGCCGGTCGATCTGGAGGCGGGCAGCAACCTGGCCGAACGGGCACAAGTTCTGCAGAAGACGCTGTGGAGTGCCCTGGAGCACGGGGACGTCTCCGGCGTCCGCCTGCTGCGCGAGCTTGCACGCCTGCGGGGCGAGCTTGCCGCCGAGGCCATGCCCGTGGTCTTCACGGCCATGCCGGCGCGCAAGGGATCGGACCGGGGCGTGGAACAGGTGCTCAGGGCCTTTGGCAGCGTGCGTGCAACCCACGGTTCCACGCCGCAGACCACCCTGGACTGCCAGTACACCCTCTTCAACGACTGCCTCCACATCTACTGGGACGCAAGGACAAAAGCCTTTCCCTCCGGCATGACCGACGCCATGTTTTCCGAATTCATGCGCGTGGTGCGTCTGGCTGCCAGCGATATGGCGGCCTGGAGCGCTCCTGCCCTGGCCGCCGTGCCGGCTGATCAGATGGCTGTTCGCAAAGAGCGCAACGCCCGTCCCCTGGCCCTGCCGGACAAGATGCCCTGCCAGCTTTTCGTGGAACGGGCGCTGGAAGACCCGGACGCGCCGGCTCTTGTAGATGGCGACCTTACGCTGAGCTACGGCGCGCTGCTTGGCCATGCCCTGACCGTGCGCACAGGCCTTCTTGCGAGGCTGGCAAGACAGGAGAGCGGGGAGCGTCAGGAGCACCTGCGCCCGGGATCCCGTTCCGTGGCCCTGGTGCTCGAGCGGGGCTGGCAGGCCATAGCCTGCATCATGGGCATACAGCTTGCGGGCCTGCCCTATCTGCCCCTGGACTGCGCAAATCCCGGCGAGCGGCTGCACGGCATGCTGCGTGCAGGCAGGGCCGCCCTGGTCCTCGCGGATGCGGCCGGCAGGGCAAAGTTGTGCACGGACACCCTGGCTGCCGACGGCATAGGGCTTGTGGCGGCAGAGGATCTGTGCGGCAGCCCGGGGGCGGCGGGCCTTGCCAGGGAAGAGCTTGCCAGAGAAGAGCTGACCACGAGGCTTGCACAGGATCTGGCCGCCACGGCCCCGGGGCCGGAAGACGCGGCCTACATCATTCTCACCTCCGGCACCACGGGCACGCCCAAGGCCGTGGTGGTCGGCCAGCAGGGCCTGCTCAATGTCTGCACGGGCACAAACAGCCTCCTGGGCCTTGGCAGGGGGGACAGGGTCCTGGGCGTCACGGCCCTGCACCACGATCTCAGCGTCTACGATGTCTTCGGAACCCTGACAGGCGGCGCCTGCCTGGTCCTTCTGCCCCATGAACAGGCCCAGGATCCCGATGTCTGGACAGAATGCATCCTGCGCCACAAGGTCACGCTGTGGAACAGTGTGCCGGCCTTTCTCAAGGCCCTGGCCACACGCTGCGAGGAACGCAGGGTCCGCCTGCCCCTGCGTGTTGTTCTCACGGGCGGGGACTGGGTGGAGACAGGCCTGCCCCGGCGCCTCTCTGCCCTTGCGCCCGGATGCGCCTTTTATTCCGTGGGCGGCCCCACGGAGACCACGGTCTGGAACATCATGTACAGGGTGGAAGAAAAGCTGCCCGCAGGATGGAGCGTCATCCCCTACGGTGCGGCCACGGAAAACAACAGCTACTACCTTCTGGACAGCCAGTTGCGCGAGGTGCCGGACTGGGTCACAGGGGAGATGTACTGCGCGGGCGTCAATGTCTGCCTGGACATCCGGGCCCGGGACGACGTGCAGCGCTTTTTTGTTCATCCTGGGACAGGCGAGCGCCTCTACCGCACGGGCGACATGGGCCGCTTTCATCCGGACGGCCTCATCGAAATCACGGGCCGGGCGGACTTTCAGATAAACATTGGCGGCTACCGCCTGGATCCGGCAGAAATCGAGACCGCGCTGCAGCGGCACCGGGCCGTGGAACGCGCCGTGGTGGTCCCTGTGGGACAGGGGCTGGGCTCTTCGGGCCGCGTGCTTGGCGCCTTCATCCTGCCGCGCGGCACGGGGTCGGGCGCAGGGCGACCTGCACGTCAGGTACATCAGGCCAGTCAGGCAGAACAGGCCCTTGAAGAAGAGCTGACACGCTTTCTCGAAGAGCGTCTGCCGGCCCAGATGATCCCGAGAGTCTGGCGCCTTGTGGCGGATCTGCCGCTTACGGCCAACGGCAAGGTGGACAGAAAGGCCCTTGTGAAGGCGGCCGAAAGCCTTGTCGCACCCAGGGCAGAGGACGCGGATCGCCAGCCCGAGACCCCGCTCGAAAGGCTTTTGTGCTCCCTGTGGGAGGAAGTGCTGGGCTGCCCCGTGCCAGGCGCACGGACCAACTTCTTCCGGCTCGGGGGCGACTCCCTGAAGGCCGTGCAGATCCTGACACGGCTGAAAGAGCAGCTGCCCCTGTCCCTGCCCCTGCAGGCCTTCTTTGCCACCCCGACCATTGAGGGCCTGGCAGGGACCCTTATCGACCGCATCAGCGCAAGGATGCACAAGCAACAGCAGGAGAACGCATGAGAACAGCCGCCCAGAAAAACGACGGGCCCCATGGCATGACATCCGGAGAGCCCTCCATGAACAGGGCCGACCTGGCTTCCCTGGACATAGCCGCGCTGGCCAGCCTCGTCCGTGAGCAGGCCTGCGAAGGCTCGGCCGCGGCCGCCCCGGACATACGGGATTTTGCCGGGCAGGCGCCCTGCCTCTCCCTGGCCCAGGAACGTCTGTGGTTCATGGACAGGCTTGTCCCGAACTCGGCCTTCTACAACATTCCCTTTGCCTTCAGACTGGAGAAGCCTGCTGACGAGGCAATTCTGTGCCGGGCCTGGCTGGACACCCTGGAGCGCCACGAAAGCCTGCGCATCGGCATTGCCTCCACGGACCAGGGGGCGCCTTCCGTCTTTTGCCGGCCTGTTGCGGACTTTGCCCTGACCGTGCACAGGCAGGTCTCCAGGGCACGCCTGGAGGCGCTCATGCGCCACGAGGCGGATACAGGCTTCAGCCTTGCACAGGATCCCCTTGTGCGCGGGTTTCTGTGCCACATGGACGACGGAACCCAGGTCCTGCTCTTCACGGCCCACCACATTGTCTTTGACGGCTGGTCCATAGGCATCTTCCTGAAAGACCTGCACATTGCCCATGCCGCCCGAAGCCAGGGCCAGGCGCCGGACTACACGCCCCTTGGCGTGAGCTACTTCCAGTACGCGGCCTGGCACAGGGCCCTTGTGGAGGCAGAGGCTGCGGAGCAGACCACCTGGTGGCAGGAGCACCTGGCCAATCTCCCCAGCTTCGAGCCGGCCACGGATTTTCCACGGCCTGCGGCCCAGACCTTCAAGGGCGCCGTGCACAGCCTGCACATCGAAAAGGCCGTGCTTGCAGCCGTCGAGGCTCTGGCCAGAGAAGAGCAGGCAACGCCCTACGCGGTCTGGCTGGCCCTCTTTGCCCTGGCCGTGGCGCGCTTTGCCGCACAGAACGACTTTGCCATAGGATCCTCCTTTGCCGGACGCACGCTTGCGGCCACCGAGGATCTGGCAGGCTTCTTCGTGGAAAACCTGAGCCTGCGCGCCACCATAGACCCGCAGGAACACTTGAGCGATCTCATCCGCCGGATGCGCGACGAGAGCCTGGCCACCATGGAGCACGCGACCCTGCCCTTCCAGAAGCTCGCCGAGGCCCTCGGCCGCGAACGGGACCTGAGCCGCAATCCCGTCTACCAGGTCGCCTTCACCTATCAGAACATGCAGTCGCTCAAGGCAGACAAGGCGGATGCGCAGGAAGAAGAAGGGCTTGTCCTTGTGCCCCTGCCCGTGCCCGGCCTCACCACGCACATGGATCTGGAGCTTCTGGCCTGGCCCACAGACGAGGGCATGGACTGCCAGTTCCTCTATGCCACGGATCTCTTCCAGCCAAAGACCATACAGGCCTTTGCCGAAGAGTTCCACGCCCTGGCCAAAAGTGTGGCAGCCAATCCTGCCGCTGGCCGGACTCGTGTCCTGTGCCTTGGCCTTGAGCGCGGCAGACCCTCCCTTGTCAGCGGCACAAGACGCGATCATCCCCTTCTTGCCCCCTGGCAGGACTTTGCCGCCCTGTGCAGGGAAAACCCTGGCGCAGAATGCGTGCGCACCATTTCCTTTGACGCACGCGGCGAAAAGACGGTCTCCCATACAAGGGCCGAAGTGCTTTTCCGGGCCGAACAGATGGCCCTGCATTTGCGCAGGCGCGGCATTGGCAAAGGCAGCGTTGTCCTGATCTGCCTTGCGCAGGGCAGGGATCTTCTGGCAGCCCTGCTGGCCGTCTGGCGCGAGGGGGCCGTCTTCACGACCCTCTCTTGCGATCATCCGGCAAGCCTTGCCCGCTGGCTGTGCCAGGACGCCCAGGTGGCCTGCGTCGTGGGCCGCAGGGGCCACTGGCAGGGCGATTCGTCCCTGCTCCTGGATGTGGACACGCTGCCCGAGGAGCCTTTGAGCGCGCAGGAAGAGGCCGAGTGCGGCGCGCCGGCAGCACCCATGGCTGCGGAGGAGTGCGCCTGCATCCTCTACACCTCCGGCTCCACCGGCAAGCCCAAGGCCGTGCGCCTGAGCCCTGGCGCCCTCTCCAACCGCCTGCACTGGATGTGGGAACAGTTTCCCTGGGGCGAAAACGAGGTCTGCTGCCAGAAGACCTCGCCGGTCTTTGTGGACTTTCTCTGGGAGGCCCTGGGGCCCTTGCTGGGCGGTGTGGTCCTTGTCTGCCTGCAGGACAGGAAGGCTGCCGACATCCCCTGGTTTGTGCAGACCCTGGAGCGCCACAAGGTGACCCGCCTTGTGCTTGTGCCCTCCCTGCTCGCCCAGATGCACCGCCTGGAAGGCGGCCTGGAAGGCAGGCTCACCTCCCTGCGCCTGCTCACGGCCAGCGGCGAGACCCTGCCAGGCGATCTGGCCACGGCCACCCTCGAGGCACTGCCCTCCGTGCGCCTGCTCAATCTCTACGGGTCCACGGAAGTCATGGCCGATGCCACCATGTACGAGGTGGTCCACAGGCAAAGCGGCAGCGTGCCCATTGGCAGCCCCATTCACAACTGCGTGGCAGCCGTCCTGGACAGGGACGGAAGCCTTGTGCCCAGGGGCGCCACGGGCCTCCTCCATGTGGCCGGCGCCTGCCTGGCCCTGGGGTATGCCGGCGCCGCCAGTGCCTCGGCAGGGGCCTCCAGCTCGTCTGCAAATGACGCCTGGCTTGACCCGGACCACCACGCCCGCTGCACGGATCAGGCCTTTGCCGCCCTTGTCGGGCAGACAGGCCAGTCGCGCTGGTTTTGCACAGGCGATCTGGCCCGGGTGGACGAACAGGGGCTCATCCACCATCTTGGCCGCGCGGATCGCCAGATCAAGCGCCGCGGCGTGCGCATAGAGCCCGATCAGATCCAGCATGTCCTGGAGCGGCACCCGCAGGTGCGCGAGGCCCGGGTCCTGGCCGTCGTGCCTCCGGCCGACGCCGCAGGGACCGTGCGTTCGGAGCCGCGGCTTGTGGCCTACGTCATCCCAGCCCTTGCGCAGGAGACAGGCCAGGAGACAGGCCAGGGGTCAGACGGCAAGGCAGGGGATGAGGACGGCGCGCTCGAAACGAGTCGCGCAGACTGCCTTGCCCAGTGGGCAAGCCTCTACGACAGCATGTACGCCAGTGTCCGTCGCGAGGGCCACATCCTGGACAACTTCCTCATCTGGGAGAGCAGCTACACGGGAAAACACCTGCCTGCAGAGGAAATGCGCGAATGGCTCGCGCAAAGCCTTGCCTCCATCCATGCGCTCGAGCCGCACAGCGTGCTGGAAATAGGCTGCGGCCAGGGCTTTCTGCTTATGGATCTTGTCCGCACCTGCGACAGATACGCAGGCCTGGACATCTCGGCCGAGGCCCTGGCCTGCCTCAAGGATCTCTCGGGCGAAATGAGGGAGCGCTGCCGGGCCGACGTGACCCTGCTTGTGGCAGGAGCCACGGATGTTGCCAGCCTCGAGGAACTTGGCACCGAACTCTTTGACACGGCCCTCTTCAACTCCGTTGTGCAGTACTTTCCGGACGCGGCCTACTGCATGGAGGCCGTGCGCCAGGCCGTGGACAGGCTTGCCTTCGGAGGCAAAGTCTTTCTTGGCGACGTGCGCAACCTGGCGGGCCTGGACCTTCTGCACATCGCCATCCAGGCCCACCGCTGCCCCAAAAACGTCCGGGCGCAGGAATTCCTGGACCGGGCCCGCACAAGAAAGCGCATGGAAAGCGAGCTTCTGCTCGCCCCGGCCTTCTGGCACGCGCTCAAGCGCCGCCTGCCCCGCATAACCCATGTGCAGGTGGCGCCAAAGAGGGGAGCAAGCGCCAACGAGCTCACCGAATTCCGCTACGAAGTGGTGCTCTGGTGCGATACGGCGCCCTTTGCGCCCTTTGCGGGCACCATGCATGTGTGGGGAAGCGAAGCATGCGCTTCCTTCCAGGATCTGCAGGCCCTGCTCTCCGATTTTGCCAAGGGCGAAGAGCGTTCCCTGGCCGTGGCAGGCATGCCGCAGTCCCGTCTGGCCGGATACAGGGCACTGCAGGAGCGTGCCGAGGAAAGCGTGCTTGCCGCCACAAACCTGAGCCTTGCCGAGATGCTGGAGGTGGTGGAAAGGGAGGTTCAGGGGCAGGACAGGGGCCATACCCCTGGCCTGACGCCGGAGGATCTGTACACCCTGGCCCAAAGCCATGGCCTTGAGGCCTGCGTGAGCCTGGATGCCCGGGACGGCCTTGCCCTCAACGCCCTCTTTTACCGCAAGGGCGCGCAGCCGCCGGCCCTCGACGTGCCCTGGCCGTCTGCCAAGGCCCCCCTGCCGGAGGTGTCCGACTGCGCCAATGTGCCTGCCACAAGCCGCGACGAAAGTACCCTGCGCGCCAGGCTGCGCGACTTCCTTGCGGCCGAACTGCCACAGAACATGCTGCCGGATGTCCTTGTGACCGTGCCCTCGTGGCCGCGCACGCCCTCGGGCAAGATTGACTGGAAACGCTTGCCCAGTCCCAATACACGGCTTGCGGCCAGTGCGAGCGGCATGCAGCTGCCGGGCACGGCCGACGAAAGGAGCATTGCCGACATCTGGAAACTGGTCATAGGCCTGGATGAAGTGAGCGTGCACGACAACTTCTTCGAGGTCGGCGGCACCTCGCTTTTGCTCACCCAGGTGCACCAGATGATCCAGACACGGCTCAAAAGAACCTTCCCCCTGTCCGTTCTCTTCCAGTACCCCACCATTCACGCCCTGTCGGTCCATCTTGCCGGACAGGAACAGGCGGCTTTCGCCGGAGCTGCCGGAGCCACTGGCCAGGCCGGCCTGGCCGGCCGGAACAGCCGGGCGGCGGACCGCTCTCACAGGCGCAGCCGGCGCAGTGTGCGCCAGTCCCCCAGCCCAAGGAGTACCCAACCGTGAGCAAGACCTACCCGTATGACGAGAACTGCATTGCTGTCACAGGCATGGCCGCCCGACTGCCCGGCGCGGACACCATCCAGGAATTCTGGGAGAATCTGGTGGCAGGCCGGCAGAGCATGGAGCCCATACCCGACGAGATCCTGGCTGCGGGCCTGCATGCGCAGCTGCGCCACGAGCCGGACTACGTGGCCATGCGCAGCACGCTCAGGGATTTCGATCTCTTTGACGCGGAGTTCTTCGGCTTTTCGCCCAGGGATGCGAGCATCATGGATCCCCAGCACAGGCTTGTGCTGGAATACGCCTGGAGGGCCTTCGAAAACGCGGGCTACGTGCCCGAGGACACGGGCGACACGCGCACCGGCGTCTTTGCGAGCTCGGACATGAGCGGCTACCTCACGGGCTATCTCTACTACCACATCCTCTCCGGCGCCCTGGACGTGACCGAAGCCGTCATTGGCTGCGACAAGGACTATCTGGCCACCCGCATCGCCTACAAGTGCAACTTCCACGGACCGGCCATGGCCGTGCAGTCCTCGTGCTCGTCCTCGCTGCTCAGCGTCCACGTGGCCTGCCAGTCCCTGCTGGCCGGAGACTGCGACCGCGCCCTGGTCACGGCCTGCACGGTCATGCTGCCGGAAAACCTGGGCTACATCTACCTGCCGGGCGGCATGCGCTCGCCCGACGGCCGCTGCCGGCCCTACGACGCTGCCGCCAACGGCACCATCTTCGGCAACGGCGTGCTGGCCGTGCTCCTGAAGCGCCTTGACGACGCCCTGCGCGACAGGGACAACATCCTGGCCGTCGTGCGCGCCACGGCGGCCACCAACGACGGCTGGGACAAGGTGGGCTACACGGCGCCGAGCATCAGCGGCCAGGCCCTGGCCATCACCTCTGCCCTGGATCTGGCAGGCGTCGATCCTGCGGACGTGGACTTTGTGGAAGGCCACGGCACGGCGACCCCGCTTGGCGACCCCATAGAGATAGCCGCGCTCAGGCAGGCCTACGGCCCCGACGCCCCTGCCGGGGACGATCATATTGTGCTTGGCTCCCTCAAGGGCAACATAGGCCATCTTGATGCGGCCGCGGGCCTGGCAAGCTTTGCCAAGGCAAGCCTGTGCCTGCACCACCGCCTTGTGCCCGGCACGGCCAATTTCGAGCGCCCCAATCCGACCTTTGGCGGCCTGGCCCCCTTCAGGATAAGCAGCACAAACGTCGATCTGCCAGAGGAAGGCAGCGTCCTTGGCGGGGTGAGTGCCTTCGGCATTGGCGGCACCAATGTGCATGTCCTTGTGCAAAGCGCCCCCGAACGCCCGAAACGCCCTGACGGAACGCTTGCGCCCGAGCGGCTTCCGCTCGTCTTCTCGGCCCACAACGAGGAGGCCTTCGAGAAGACAAGGCAAGCGCTGCGTGCCTATTTCCTGAAGCAGACGGACAAAAGGGACGCGAGGGACACGGACGCAGGACACGCTGAGACAGGCTTTCATTTTGCCGACGCCGCGGCCACCATGGCCCTGGGCCGCAAGGCGCAGCCTTTTCGCGGCTGCGTGACGGCCCTGTCCGCAGCCGAGGCTGCCGAAGGACTGCAGGAAGACCTGGTCCCGCAGTACGTGCAGGAAAAGGATCCTGGTCTTGCCTTCCTCTTCCCCGGACAGGGCAATCTGCACCCGACCATGGCCCGCTCCTTCCTGGAAAACGAAAAGGACTTCCGCCTTCGTTTTCAAAAGCTGGCCGCCCTGTGCCGGCAGGCCCAGGGACCTGATCTCGAGGCGCTTTTGCGCGGCTGCTGGGCTGGCGAAAAGAAGGCGCTTTGTGCCCTGTGCGAGACGCAAACGGCCCAGCCCCTGCTCTTTGCCCTGGAGCTGGCCCTGGCCACAACGCTCGTTGAGCGCGGCGTGCGTCCGGACTGCCTGATGGGCCACAGCCTTGGCGAATACACGGCAGCCTGCCTTGCGGGCGTCTTCTCCCCCGAAGACGGCATGCGCCTTGTCACCCTGCGCGGCGCGCTCATGCAAAAGGCGCCCAGGGGCAGGATGCTTGTGGTCTCCCTGCACCACTCCCGCGTGCGCGAGGTCTTAGGATCCGCCTTTGCCGGCGTGGAAATCTCCCTTGTGAACAGTGCCGCCAACTGCGTCCTCACAGGCGACGAGGAGGCCCTGGAGCGCTGCGCCCAGGCCGTTGCCGAGCACGGACAGAGGGCCACCTTTCTCAAGACCTCCCATGCCTTCCATTCCGCGAGCATGGAAGGCATCATGGACGACTTCGGCACCCTTGTCTCCTCCTTCACGCTGCATGAGCCAAAGCTTCCCATAGTGAGCAACCTCACGGGCACCTGGGCAGGTGCGGAAATGGCGCAGCCGGACTACTGGGTGCGGCATCTGCGCAGCACCGTGCAGTTTGCAAAGGGCCTTGCCACCCTGCGCACGCGCGCAGCCCTGGGGCTTGAGGCAGGTCCTGGCAACGTGCTGCGATCGCTTGCAACCCAGGTCCCGGGCGACAAGCTGCGCGTCATCCCAGGCCTGGATGCCCTGAAGACGGGCAGCGGGCAGGCAGAGCGCGGTCTGGCCGACATTGCCGCGGAATGCTGGCAAAACGGGGCTGCCATCGACTGGGAGGCCTATTTTGCGCCCTATGAACCGTACCGCTGCCCCATGCCCGAGACGGCTTTCACGCCGAGGCGCTACTGGATAGCCCCCGGAGCCGTGCAGGCCGTGCAGGTGGCCGGTGGCGCCCAGGGCTCCCTGCTTGCGGACCACCACGAGAAGACGGGCGCAGACTCCGGCATGGAAAAGTACGCCCGCACCTGCCGCACAGCCTACGAGGCGCCCGAAGGCGAGGTGGAACGCCTGCTTGTCGGCCTGTGGGAAGAGCTGCTCTTTGTGGATCACATTGGCGTGTGCGACGATTTTGTGGAGCTGGGCGGCAATTCCATCCAGGTCATGCAGATGGTCCGGGCTGCGGCGGGCCTGGGGCTCTCCTTCACCTCCAAGGATGTCTTCGAGGCCGGCACCATCAGAAAGCTGGCCCTGCGCGCCCGCTCGGGTGCCGCGGCCAGAACCGCGAGCCCTGGCCCCGTCCCTGTGCCGCCCTATCTGGAAGGGCGCCTTGCCAGGGGGCAGGACGGCCTTGCCCGCTGCTGCGTCCTTGCCTGCCCGAAGGGATTTGACATGGCAGACGCGGGCCGCCTTGCCAGAGCCCTTGCCAGGGCCCACGACGCCCTGCGCATGGCCTGGAGCGGGACCGCCCTGCGCCTTGCCGGCGCAAGCGAGAGCGACTGGGGCCAGAACAACGTGGAGAGCATGGGGCCCATTCCCATGGTGGACGGGCAGCCGGACAGGGCCCTGCTTGAACAGGAATGCCTGCGCCTGGCCCAGGGCCTGCAGCCGGAACGGCTGAAGGCCTGGTCTCTGGGGTTGAGTCAGGAAAGCGAGCCGCCCCTGCTGGCCCTGCTTGTGCACACGGGGATCTGCGACGAGCGATCCATGGAGCTTTTGCAGGGCGACGTTGCGGCCTTCCTTCAGGGACGGGAGGCGCTTGAGGAAGGTCCGTCGTGGAAGCTCTGGCTTGAGGATCTGGCAGACGGGTCCGCAGACGCCCAGCCTGATCAGCCTGCCCAGACTGGCCAGCCCGAACAGGCAGGTCAGGCCGTACAGGCAGGCCAGACCGATCTGGCCTGGGCCGCACCGTGCACGCAGGCAGAATGCGAGACGCTGCAGTGCACCCTGCCTCCGGAGACGGCGGCAGCACTGGCCGAAGCGGCCAGGAGATGCCGCACAACAGTGGAGGAACTGGCGCTGGCCGCAGTGAGCCTGTGCCTGGCAGAGGACGGCCAAAAATGGCCGGGCTGGCCTGACAGATCAGACAGGGCCCTCTTCTGCCGAAACGACGGGCGCCATCTGAAGCTGCCCGGGGCCCGAGGCGCGGGCCTTGTGGGCTCTCTGGCCCTCTACCTTCCCCTGCCCCTGCCAGAAGAAGGGGACGCGGCCTCGGCCATTGTCCATGTGAAGAAGTACAGGCGCAGCCTTGTGCAGCAGGGGACGGCCCCCTGGCTCGCCTGGGCCGGCCAGGAGGAAACGGTGCCGGTCGTGACCTTTGCAGGGCCTGAGGGCCATGGAAGCGCGGGCGCTGCCGCTGCCGCTGCCGGGGCCGGCCCTGCTAAAGAACGGTCTGCCGGCCGCTGCCTTGGGTCCTTGCTTGTGAGCCCGGGGGAGAGGCCTTGCGACAGTCTTGCAAGCATCCGCCTTTGTTCCGGTGCACAGGGCCTGCAGCTTGTCGTGCACGCTGCCCCCGGTGTCAGGGAACGGATCGCTGCCCTGCAGGCCGCCTTCCCGGACAGGGCCGCACGCATTGCCGAAGCGGGCCGGACAAGCCCCGCGGCACAGCGCTATATCGTTGAGGAATTCCCGGATTCCGAACTGACTCAGGCCGACCTTGACATCATTCTCAGCCAACTTTGCGGAGCGAGCCAATGAGAGCGTCCTTGTCCCTTCCCTGCACAATAGAAGAGATCTTTCCCCTGACGCCGGTGCAAAACTTCATCCTGGACATTTCCAGGCTGACGCCGAGCGGCCTGGCCTTCCAGCAGCAGTACACCTACTACCTGACGGGCGATGTGGATCCGCAGCTCGTGCAAGAATCCTGGGAATGCATCGTGGCACGCCATCCTTCCCTGCGCACGTCCTTCCATTGCGAGGGCACAAGCCAGTCCTTTCAGGTGGTGCACGACAGGGCCGCTCTTCCCTTCCTCTACCGCGATCTGCGCGACCTTGAGGAGAACGAGCGCACGGCAGCCGTCTTTGCCTGGCTCATGGAGGATGCCAAGAAGCCCTTTGATCTCCTGGTCCCCCCGCTCATGCGCCTGGCGCTCACAAGGCTTGAAGACAGGCTCTTTGTGCTCACTCTGACCATGAGTCACCTCATCTTCGACGGCTGGTCCCTGGGTGCCTCCTTCAACCTCTTTGCCCAGACCTACGCAAGCCTTGCCAGGGGCGAGGAGCCCGACAGGACGCCCTTCCCCTCCATGCACAGCTATGTCACCTGGTACCGCCAAAGGGAGACGGCAGAAGACACGGCCTGGTGGCAGGAGCGCCTCAGGGACGCTGTCCTGCCCCGCCTGCCCTTCATGCGGGTCCACGAGCACACAGGGCCCGTGGAGGCCGATCAGATCCACCACATGGTCCTCGATGCCGAGGAGACGGCCGTGCTCGAACAGGGCGCAAAGTCCATGGGCCTGACCCTCAATGTCCTCTACCAGGCGGCCTGGGCCCTCATCCTCTCCCGCCTGTCGCCCGAGCGGCGGGCGCTCATGCTCACCGTGGCCGCCTCCAGGCCCATGGAACTGGAACACATCGATCAGGTCTTCGGAGTGCTCATAGACGGTGTGCCCTACAACCTGCACTGCCCCGGAGACCTGCAGGTCGAAGCCTGGCTCGGGGCACTGCGCACCCTGCAGCTGGAAAGCCTGGAGCATCAGTACACGCCCATACAGACCTGGATACAGATGGGCCGCGAGCCCGGGACCATTCCCTTCAACTCCTACCTCATCTTCGAAAACCACGCGACCGGCGAGGGCGAAAAGGAGGACGCGGCCTTCAGCCTGACCGCAGCCTACATGAACTCGAACCTGAGCTTCCCCCTGTCCATGATGGTCTTTCCGGGGCCATCCCTGCGCGTGGCCATCATCTACAGCAGCGACTACTTCAGCGAGGACGGTATCCTGGCCTTTACCGAGCGCCTGCGCGCGACACTGAAGGCTCTGGCCGCCAATCCGGGGCTCAGCCTGGACGAGGTCAGCGCCCTGGCCCTGCTCGACGAGGAACACCTGACCGCGAGGGAACAGGGTGCCTGAGGAACAGCCTGGCCAGAAGCACACCTGATCTGAAGAACACCTGGCCAGGTCAGCGCCTGGTCTGGGGAACGTCTGGCTTGAACAGCCCGATTCCGGCTGACCGAGCGCAGGTTCGCTCATGCCCTGCTGTTCACTGCTGTTCGCGGCTGTTCGCCGGACGCAAGCCGCAGACGTCTTCATCGGCCGGGCGGACAAGGGATCCTTTGCTTTCCGCCCGGCACAAACAAACAAGGGGAGAACACAAGCCGTGCCGTACACCATTCAAGGTTCGTTCCATAAGATGGCCGCCTCGGCCTGGCTGCCCGGCCTGCCGACACAGCCCGAGAGCCGTCGCGGCATTCTGCCAAGGCTTTTCTGCTTTTCCTATGCAGGGGGCACAAGCGAGCTCTTCAGACAGTGGCAGGCCGCTCTTGCGGACATCTGCCTCATCTGCCCGGTCGAGCTGCCGGGCAGGGGATCGCGCATGGACGAACCCTTTGCGCCCACGCTCGCCCAGGCGGCACAGGAGGCCGCCTGCGCCATCCTCCCGTACACGGACGCGCCCTACTACCTCTTTGGCCACAGTCTTGGCAGCGTCCTGGCCCTGGAAACGGCCCGGGCCCTGCAGGAAGGCGGAGCAACTCTTCCCCTGGGACTCATTGTCTCCGGGCGCTACCCGCCCCACCTGCCAAACAGGCGCAAAAACCTGCACGACATGCCGGACGAGGCCCTGATAGACGAGATGCGGCGCCTTGGAGGCACACCGGAAGAGCTGCTGAGCGAGCGCGCCCTGCTCGACATGATGCTGCCCATTGTGCGTGCCGATTTTCGCCTGCTCGAAACGCACAGGGCACTGGCAACACCCTGCCTGCACCTGCCGCTCCATGTCTTTTGCGGCCGCGAGGACACGGACTCGCCCCTGGAGCTTCTGGCGCAGTGGCAGGAGGTCACGGACACCCCCTGCTCCATCGACTTTTTCGACGGCGGCCATTTCTACATCAACGAAAGCCGCGATCAGCTCCTGCGCCGCCTGCGCAGGCTCATCAGGAAAAGCGGCCAGAGCGGCCGCATCTGAGCCTGCCCAAAAGGAGGTCTTTTCATGAACAAGGACGAGCGTGCAAGATGGCTGCCAAACGAGCCCAAGGAAGGAACCATGCCCCTTTTCTGCCTCTCCTATGCCGGAGGGGGCATCTCGCTGTTCCGGGACTGGCCAGGTCATGTGCCACCCTCTGTGCAGATCTGCCCAGTGGCCCTGCCGGGGCGCGAAAAGCGCCTGGCCGAGCCCCCGCTGGACAACCTGGACGAACTTGTGGACACACTCTCTGCCCTGATTGCGCCCCACGCCCACGGGCCCTTTGCGCTCTACGGGCACTGCTTTGGCGCAAGCCTGGCCTTCAGGCTGGCGCTTTCCCTGCAAGGGCAGGGTCTCATCCCGCGGCTTCTTGCCGTGTCGGGCAGCAGGGCGCCCCACTGCGAGCCGCCCTTCCATATCGCAGCCCTGCCGCAGGAGGACTTTGTGGCGGCCCTGCGCCGCTTCGGACTCACCCCCAAAACCGTGCTCGACATTCCCGAGCTGCTTGCCCTCTTTTTGCCGAGCCTGCGTGCGGACTTCACCCTGGACGAGGCGCTTGTCTGCACAGGGGAGCGGCCTGTCCTCTCCTGCCCCATCCTGGTTGTGCACGGCAGCCGTGACGCCATCATTCCCGAAGAACTGGCACGGCAATGGGACGGATACAGCACGGCCGGCTGCACCTTCATTGAGTGCGAGGGCGAACACGTCTTCTTTGCTTCCGATCCTGCGCTCCTTTTGCAGCCCATAGTTGCTGCACTGGACCAGGGGACAGCCCTTGCCCGAGAGGACCCTGCCCGAGAGGACCCTGCCAGACAGGGGCTTGCCTGAAGGCCCTGCCGAAACGGATGGGCTTGCGGCCTTTTCGCCACAGGGTGGGAGTGCGAGCACAACAAGGATCTTCCCTGAACAGGGAGAAGGAGGAGGACAGGGAAAACAAAAAAAGCAGACGTTCCAGACCGCGAACAGGAGGGGAGCGGCCCGCACAACAGGGCTGTCTCTTGCAGAAGCAGGATGTGCCTTTTGCAGTGCCGGGGATTTTGCGAAAATTGTGCAATACTCCGTGTGCCAAAAGAATGGTTCCTGTTATCATGTTACAGAGATTAGTACATGTTTTCAACTTGTTTATAAAAATTTCTGCAAAAAATGTCTTTTTCGATTGCCATCAAAACCTCTTTTATGTACAAACTTATATGAGCATATTGCTAAGAAAATCTGCAAGTACATCTGTAACAATGAATGTACAGTAACAGGAATCGATCTTGGCAGGCATGAAAGAACAGTTTTCCCGGGCGCATTGAAAAAGCATCTGCACAGAACGCACGGAGCACGCCCCGGACGAGCACGAATTCCTCTGGAAGACACGTCCGCACGTCTCAAGAGGGTCGCTTTTTCGAAATGTGTCATGGAACCGCTGTTCTTCGTCTCTTCAAAACCTGTTTTTTGAGCAACAGAGGCTGTCGCCTGTTGCTGCGGGGAAAACCGGGACATGGAAAAAATTCTTGAAAAGAACCCTCAGGCCGTATCTTCAGGAACTTTTTACGCATCTTCGCCCCACATCCAGGTCCGGGACAGGGAACGTCTCTCCCGGACCTGGTTTTCCCCGTACTACAGGCTGGCCACAAGGGAAGTCCCGCCCGGCCCTGCCGGGCAGTCGGAGGCGCCTCCGGCCCTGTGCGTGTGCGATCCCCTGCAGGGCATCTGCGTGGAAATCGTGAACTGCACCCTGGCCCAGAGAAGCCAGCTTTCCTTTGCAGAACAGGACATGCCGGTGGTCTTTTCGCTGCGCCTTGCCGGAACAGGCAGCATATGCCTGCACAATCGCACCCAGATACTGCCCCAGACCTCAAGGCAGCTGACGGTCGGCTATTTTCCGAGCTGCAGGGGAACAGTGACCTTTCAGCCGGACACCACCACCCTTGTCAATGTCCTGGCCACGCGGGCCGCGATCCGGCAGCTCATGCCCGGGTGCGCCTCGTCCATCCACAACTTCCTCAAGTTCGACGAGCAGGACGGCTATGTCCTGCGTACCATTGCGGCCACCACAGGGCTCATCGTCGCAGCCAACCAGCTCCTTGCCCCCTCCTCCTCGCCCAGCACCCGTTCGCTCTTCTTGTGCGGCGCGGCCCTCGAATTTCTCGCCCTTGCCGTGGACAGCCTGTACAGGTTCCTCGAACACGGTCACATGATACGTCTGGAAAAGAGGGACCTCTCAACGCTGGCCAGGGTCCGGGACTATATAGAAAGCAACATTGCCAGCCCGCCTTCGCTCGACATGCTGTGCAGGAAGTTCGCTCTCAACAGCTTCAAGCTGAAGAAGGGTTTCAAGCAGGTCTATGGCATGACCATTTCCGGGTATATCCAGTACTACCGCCTCAACTACGCCTACAACCGCTTTCTCAAGGGAGATACCAATGTCAGCGAGTGCGCGTGGACCGTGGGCTATACCAATGTCAGTCACTTTATTGCAGCCTTTCGCAGGCAGTTCGGCTTTACGCCGGGCGAATGCCTGCGCAATCACAAGGAAGGTCTGAGCAGCCATCAGCGCACGGACACAGAGCAGCCCCGGCCCCCGAAAAGGGGCTGATCGCAAGCCTTATGCCCTGGCCGCAGACACCACGCAGCGCGAAATCGAAAAAAACGCCTCTTCCGGAGCCCTTCATGCAGCTTTCCACCGTTCTTCGCCGCCATCTTGGTTCCATGCTCCTGCTTGCCGGCCCCATACTCGTCTCGCAGTATGCCTACCTTGCTTCGGGCATGGCCGACACGGTCATGTCCGGCATGCTTGGCACGGTCTTTCAGGCAGGCGTAGCCGTCGGCGCCGCAGTCTGGGTACCGGTCCAGATGTTTGTGACCGGCGTGCTCTACGGCGTCATGATCCTTGTGTCCCAGCATTTTGGCGCAGACAGGCAGGACGACATTGCCGGGGCGGCCCGGCAGGGACTGTGGCTTGCCCTGGGGCTTGGCGCTGCGGCAAGCGGCCTGCTCTATCTTCTGGCTCCCCATCTGACCCTCTTCGGGGTGACAGAGGACGTGGCCCAAAAGGCCGAAGACTATCTGCAGGCCCTGGCCTGGGGCCTGCCCTTCTCCAGCATGGCCATCAGCATCCGCTTCTATTGCGACGGGCAGAAAAACGTGGTCCCTGCAACGGTCATTGCCATTCTGGTAGTCCTTGTCAACATTGTCCTCAACTACGGCCTCATGTTCGGACACTTTGGGCTTCCGGCCATGGATGTGACCGGCTGCGGCCTGGCCACCGGCATCAGCATGGCGCTCTCCTTCGTGCTCTTCGTGGTCTATGTGCACAAGACCCCGCGCTATGCGGGCCTAAGGCTCCTTGCCAGGCTTGCCGCCCCGGCAGGCCGCCAGATAGGGGAACTGGTCAGGGTGGGCCTGCCCATTGGCATAGCCATGGTCTCGGAATTCCTGGTGCTCTCCGTCATTGCCCTGTGCATCAGTACCTCGGGCGCCACTGCCATTGCCGCCCATCAGATTGCCTACAACTTCATGATGATCCTCTTTGCCATCCCCACAAGCCTGGCCATGGCAACGAGCATCATGGTCGGCAATGCCCGCGGCAGCGGCAGCAAACGGGCCGAGCGGGGCGTCGTGATCACCTCCGTCTGCACAGGCTTTGTGGTTGGCGGTCTGCTTACCGTGCTCATGTGGGTCGGCGCAGGGCCCGTGGCAGAGCTCTATTCCCATGACAGGGCCGTCATCGTGCTTGCCAGCCGGCTTTTGCTCATTGCGGCCTTCTTCCAGCTGGTCGATGCCGTGCAGATCTGCCTCAACGGATCCCTCAGGGGCATAGAGGACACGGTTGTGCCCTTCCTCATCACCAGCGGCATCTACTGGCTTGTTGCCCTGCCCCTGGGCTACGTGCTCTCGGACATGCCCCTGCCCTTCGGACTGCGCGAGTCCTTCCCAGGCTATGGCGTGGCCGGCTGGTGGACAGCCCTGGTTCTGGGCATTTCCCTGGTCGCCCTGGCTCTGGCCGTGCGCGTGCGCAAGCTCTTCTTCACGGGTCCGCTCGAAGACTGCGAAGAAGAAGGCCGGGAAGAAGACAAGGCCAGGGCTGACGGCAGCACGGACAGTGCCCTGGCTGCCAGCGCCACGGACACAGGCACAGAGCACGCCGAAACAACTTTGGCCGAAAGCGCTTCCGAAACCGTTTTGGATGCCAGGGCACAGGCCAGGGGGCGCGGCCGTCTGCGCGGCCTGTTCGCACGCATGGGCGGCACCCTGCGCAGGCATCCCAAGAAAGGCATAGCCTTCGCCGTCCTTCTTGTCCTGATCCTTTTTTCCTCCTCGTCGGAAGAAAGCGGCACGGTGCGTGTGCACAGCACAGACCTTGTTGCGCGATCGACCCTGCGCCAGGAATTTCCTGTCACCGGCATCATCAAGCCCGAGGAAGGCGCCGAGGTCAAGACAGGCAGCCGCTTTACCGGTGTCATAGACAGGCTGCACGTGCGCCTGGGCGACGCGGTCACAAAGGGACAGGTCATAGCCGAACTCGACAACCGCGAGCAGGAGGCCGAGTGCAACCGTCTCAATGCGACCATACGCAAGCTCAAGGCAGAGCTTGACATGGCAAAAAAGACCTATCCCTTGCAGATCCGCGAAACAGAGGCCCTGCTCGATTCGGCGAGAGCAGAACATGTGTACGCCCAGAAGAAGCTGCGCAGGGTAAGCTCCCTCCACAAGGCCTCCGCCGTCTCCAGGGACGAGGCCGAGCGTGTGCGCCAGGAAGCCGATGTGGCCGCAGCGGCAGCGCAGCAGCAGAGGACGGCCCGGGAGCGTCTTGAGGAAGAATTCACCCTGCGCACCATCTATCTTGCCGAGGCCATTGCCGAGGCCGAGGCCGAGCTTGCCACAGCCAATATCCGCCGCTCCTACGCAACCATTGTCAGTCCCATGGACGGCGTTGTGAGCGAGATCACGGCCCAGGAAGGCGAAACCCTGGTGGCAGGACTCCAGGTGGCCTATCTTGTCACCGTGCTCGATCCGAGCAGGCTCGAGCTGCAGATGTTTGTGGACGAAAACGACATAGGCCGGGTGCAGCCCGGCACCAGGGTGGCCTTCACCGTGGAATCCTTCCGGGATCGCGTGTTCGAGGGGCACGTGGACCTTATCCATCCAGGCCCGGAAATTCGCAACAATATCGTCTACTACCGCGCCCTTGTGCGCCTCTCCCCGGAAACGGCCCTCTCCCTGCGTCCGGAAATGACCGCCCGCTGCACCGTGATTGCGGGAGAAAAGGAGAACGTGCTCTGCGTGCCCAATGCGGCCTTCAAGTGGATACAGGACAGGAAGGTCGTCTTTGTCGAGGACGGTGCCGGCGTGCATCCTGTGCTTGTGCGCACGGGCATGGAAGGGCTGACCCATACCGAGGTCCTCTCCGGGCTTGAAGAGGGACAGAGGGTTGCCACCAGCCTGGAGCTGCCGACGCCCCTGCCCGAGGACTGGATGCAGCTTCTGGCCGAAGAAGCACCCAGGGAGGGCTAGCATGACACGCCCAGGCCCAGACGCTCAGCAGACTGGCATGCAGTTGACAGACGCGCAGCCTGCAGACAGGCAGCAGAAAGACACGCAACTCACTGACACGCCCCTCATCGACATGCGCCACATAGGCAAGACCTTTGTGCAGGCGGACATGGAAACCCGCGTCCTGCACGACATCAGCCTCAGGGTGTGGCCCGGGGACTTTCTGGCCCTGACCGGAAGTTCCGGTTCGGGCAAATCCACCCTGCTCTACATCATGGGCCTGCTCGATCAGGCAAGCAGCGGCAGCTACCATCTTCAGGGACAGGATGTGTCCACCCTGGACGATGCTGCGGCCAGCGCCTTTCGCAATGCCGTCACAGGCTTTGTCTTCCAGAGCTTTTTCCTCATCCCCTATGCCTCGGCCCTGGACAACGTGCTTCTGCCCGGAGTGTACAGCCAGGTGCCCGACAGGGAGCTGCGCGCACGGGCCGAGGAACTGCTGGTCCGGGTGGGCTTGGGCGATCGCATGCACCACAAGCCCAATCAGCTCTCGGGCGGCCAGCAGCAGCGCGTGGCCCTGGCGCGGGCCCTGCTCCAGGAGCCGGCCCTGCTTCTGGCAGACGAACCCACAGGCCAGCTCGACACGGCCACGAGCCGCTCCATTCTGGAGCTCTTTCAGAAGATCAATGAAGGCGGCACAACCATCATCATGGTCACCCACAGCCCGGAAACCGCGGCCTGCGCAAGGAAGCGCATTGTCATGAGAGACGGCCGCATCCACCCTGATATCCCTGACGAAGCAGAACAACCGGACAGACCGGACGAACGCAGCTGAGGACCAGGCCCTGACTGACCAGGGCTGAGGCCCTGGTCTGAGGACGCCCGAGCCGCAAGGCCCGGCAGACGCCTTTTTTCTCCTTCAACCCGGCAACCCAGGCGGACCCATGACTCTGCGCCAGTTCCTTCGCATCCTTGTGCAGGCCCAGAGGGCCATCAGAGCCTACTGGACCAACAGCGTGTTCATTGTCTGCGCCATCAGCCTGGGCATTGCCGCGCTTACGGTCATTCTGGCCTCCATGGAAGGGGCGAGCCGCAAGGCCGAGGAGCTTGCCGCCAAGTTCGGGCCCACCTCCATCAACATCATTGGCGGCAATCTGGTCGAGCAGGCCATGGCGAGCCGCCCCATGACGCTCACCTGGAACGACGTGCGCCGCATAGGCGACTGCATGCCCGGTGCAGAGCGTGTGTCCCCCCTGCTGCTCAAGGCCGCAGTCCAGGTCCAGAGTGGCGGCCGGCGCCACACGACCGACTCCCTGGTCGGCACAGGGGCCGAACACGGCCCCTCCTGGGGGTGGTACCCGGAAACAGGGCGCGACTTTACGAGGGAAGACCTTGAGCTTGCCCGCAGCGTCTGCCTTATTGGCGCTGCCACAGCGCAGGTCCTCTTCGGCAGCGCCGACCCCCTGGGCCGCATCGTGGTTGTCGACAGGGTTCCCCTGGTCGTGATCGGCGTTCTGACCCGCCAGGGCCTCTCCTCAGGCGACATGGACTTCGATGACAGAGTCACTGTGCCCATCACGACCATGATACGCCGCTTCAATCTCTCCAGGCACTACCTCTCCCAGGTGCGCGTGACCTTTGCCAAATCGAGCACGCCGCAGCACATGGCCGAGTACAGCCGGCAGCTGCGCGGGCTCCTGCGCTCCCTGCACGGCATACAGGATGGGGCAGCGGACGACTTTCTTCTGGTCACCATGCAGGACATCATGGACTTTGTGGACGTGGTCAAGGGGAGCATTGTGATCTTTCTCGGGCTTGTGGCCGTGGTGACCATGCTCACCGGCGGCTTTACCCAGGCCAATCTCTTCTATCTGGCCGTTACGGACCGCAGTGTGGAAATAGGACTCAAAAAGGCCCTTGGCGCCTCATCACAGGCCATCTTCGTGCAATTTCTCCTGGAAGCCGTGCTGCTCGCCTGCTTAGGCGCCCTGGCAGGCCTTGCCATAGGCGCAGCCTTTGGAGCCCTTCTGAGCAGTTTTGATCTGCTCTCCATCAGCCTCTCGCCCACAGTCTTCCTCCTGGCCGTCCTCATGGCCTGCGCCATTGGCTGCGCCTTTGGCGTGCGGCCAGCCCGGAAGGCAGCGGGACTTGCGCCCGTTTCGGCGCTCAGGGGGCTCTCATGACGCAAAGGCTCAGCCGATTCAACGGCCTTTCCGGCCTCTTCGGGCTGCCCAGCCTTGCCCGTGCAGCCCGATCCCTGCACATGCTGTGCACTATGCTTGCCCGCAACCGCCTGCGCTCGGTGCTGGCGACCCTGGGTGTCTTTCTGGGCGCCCTGCTGCTCACGCTCATTTTGCACGTTCTGGAGTCCGTCAACATCATGCTCGAGGCCGAGGCCCGCAGGCTGGGCTCCCATGTGGCCACCCTGACCACCACGCCCGTGGACTTTGTGCGCAACAGCTCCGTCCTGGCAGAACAGCCTGCGGCAACGGACACAGGGCTCTCCGAAACGGCCCGATCCGCAGAGGAGCCCACGGAAGAGGAACGCCTGCTGGAGAGCCTCGGCCTGGAGGACGACGAGGCCTGGCGCACGCAACAGGCCCCGAAAAGCGCCGCCCTGACAGTGGAGGACATTCGGGCCCTGGAAAAGCTGCTGCCCCAGATAGACACGGCAGCCCCCTTTGTCCTTGTGAGCGGCCAGGCGGCCAACGGCATTTTGCTTGGCAACTGCCAGCTTCTCGGCACAACGACGGACTTTCCCGCACTGCGCCACTTCTTCCCTGCACAGGGACGCTTTTTTACACAAGAGGAGCTGGAAGCTCGCGCCAGAGTCTGCCTGCTCGGGGCAAGCCTCGCCAAAAGGCTCTTTGGTTCCGAAAAAAAGGCCCTGGGCCGGACCGTGACCGTGGACAAGTGCACCCTGACCGTCATCGGTGTCATGGAGGAAAAGGGCATGGATCCGAGCGGGCTGCGCCTGGACGAAATGCTCATCCTGCCCGTCACCACCTACTGCCAGCGCCTGGGCAAGCAGGATCATGTCTCCGGCGCCTGGCTCGGTCTTTCAAGCCGCGACAATCTGGCAGCACTTGAAGAGGATATCCTGGAGATTCTTGGGAAACGTCACCACCTGCCCGAAGGCCGGCAGGACTGCACCCTGGCCTTTGCCGAACAGGTGGACGAGATGGTCACCAATGCCCTGAAGCTCATCCGCACCCTGGGCCTCATAGGCTCAGGCCTCTCCTTTGCCATAGGCACCCTGGGCATTTTGTCCATCATGACCCTGCTTGTGCGCTCCCGCAGGCTGGAAATCGGCATGCGCCGCGTCGTGGGCGCCACCAGGAAGAAGATACTGCTGCAATTTGTGGCCGAGGCGGCCTTTCTCTCGACGGCCGGAGGTCTCATCGGGGTGACCACGGCATTGCTTTTGTGCGCGCTCATTGCCCTTTCGGGCCTTCTGCCAGGCTTTTTCAGTGCGTCCATCACCCTGGGCGTGCTCATCCTCTCCATCCTGTGCGGCATTCTGGCCGGATCCTATCCGGCCTGGAAGGCGGCCCACACGGATGTCTTGCAGGCCCTGCGCGAGAGCTGACGCCCAAAGCCCTTCTCAAGGCACCATGCAGCAGCAAAAAAACACTGCTGCACCCGACACTTTTTTGCCACGCTCCCATCCCAAGCCCCCCAAATGGAGGAACCACATGCCCATTGCGCTCAACCGATTCCTGCGTCTTGAGACCCTTCTGGACGGACTTGTCCCTGCTCCCGGCGAAGACGAGGCCAAAGCCTCCTCGCCCAGACCCCTAAGAGACAGACGGCCCCTGGACGACAGGGCCCTTGCCCGGAACTGGGAAATTCTCAGACGCCACACTACCCTGGACGAGCAGGACGAGGCCTGCCTTGCGGACGTTGAGACGCGTGCTTCCATTGGAGCCTACCGCAAGAACATCGAAAACTGCGTGGGCACCCTCAAGCTGCCTGTGGGCGTGGCAGGTCCCCTGCGCGTGGAAGGCCTCTTTGCCAGGGGCGAGTACTATGTGCCGCTGGCTACGACAGAGGCAGCCCTCGTGGCCTCCTATCACAGGGGATCGCGGCTCATCACGGCAGCCGGCGGCTGCAGGGCCATGCTGTGCGACAACGCGGTCTCGCGGGCTCCGGGCTTTGCCTTCCGCACTCTCAACGAGGCCCGTGCCTTTGTGCAGTGGGCCAGCCAGAACTTCGACAACTTCAGGGCCCAGGCCTCCACAAAGACGCGGCACGGAGAGCTTGTGGACATGCGGATTACGGTGGAAGGCAATCATGTCTACCTGAACATGGACTACTATACGGGCGAAGCGGCAGGCCAGAACATGGTCACCCTGGCCACCAAGGCCATTGTGGAGTGGATTGAAGTCCATAGCCCGGTGCCGCCTGCCCATGTCTTTGTGGAAGCCAATCTCTCCGGGGACAAGAAGGCCACCTTTCTTTCCTTCACCTCTGTTCGCGGCAAGAAGGTGACGGCAGAAGTCGAGCTCTCGAAAGAACTTGTCCGCAAATACCTGCACGTCGAACCCGAGAAAATGTACAAGTTGTGGCTGATGGTCACCATGGGCGGCCTCATGAGCGGTTGTGTGGGCTCGCAGGCCCACTGCGCCAACGGTCTTGCCGCCCTCTATCTTGCCACCGGACAGGATGCCGCCTGCGTTTCCGAGTCGAGCGCAGGCCTCCTGCGCATGGAGCTTGAGGACAACGGCGCTCTCTATACGGCCCTGACCCTGCCCAATATCATCGTGGGGGCCGTTGGCGGCGGCACAAGGCTCCCCACGCAGTCCATAGGCCTCAAGATGCTGCAGCTGCCAAGGCAGGGGGCGGCCTTTGCCCTGGCGGAAGTCTGCGCTGCCCTCTGCCTTGCCGGCGAACTGTCCATCATGGGCGCGCTTGCAGCCGATCACTTTGCGGCAGCCCACGAACGCCTGGCCAGGTAAGTTTTGGCCAGCACTCCCGGCCGACCGTCTCTGGCCGGCAGGCACAAGACTGCCCCTGCCGGCCCAAGACGCTGTCACTGTCGTTGCAAGTGCGCTCCCCTTTCTTTTGCCAGGTGCCAGACATTCTGTCTGTCGTTTTTTTCGGAATTGAATTTCCTTTTTTGAGCCGAGGAGAAGAGAAGGATGGATACCCTGATACATGCCGTCTTGCAGGCCACAATTGTCTCCAAATGTGTCCTTGTGCTGCTCTTGTTCATGTCCCTTGCCAGCTGGGCCTTCATGTTCGCCAGGCATCTGGCGCTCAGGTCGGCAAAGAATCGTGTCCTGTCCGGGCTGGACAGCGCGCACAGGGCACACAATCTCGAGGCTATCCTGCAGTGCATGGCCAGAGACAGAACGTCCCCCCTGTACTCCATTACCGGCGGTGCCGTTCAAGAATTCAACCGTCTGTGCAGAACAGGGGATGTCGAGCGTCTTGCCAGCGAAAACGTGCGCCGCGCGCTGCATTTTGGCATTGCCGGAGAAATAGCCAGACTGAAGTCCTCGCTCGCACTCCTTGCCACGGCAGCCAACACGGCCCCCTTCATCGGGCTCTTTGGCACGGTCTGGGGCATCATGCAGTCCTTTACGGCCATAGCCCAGATGAAGAGCGTCTCCCTGGCCACCGTGGCGCCAGGCATCGCCGAGGCCCTGGTGGCCACGGCCGTGGGCCTCTTTGTCGCCATCCCGGCCGTGTGCGGCTACAACATCTTCAAGGCCCGGCTCTCGGAAATAGAGGGCCTGTGCATAAGCTTTGGCGGACATCTGCTCAACCGCCTGCAGCAGGAAGGCGGCAGGCATCCCGAAGGACTGAACTTTGCGCAGGGGGAATAACTCATGGCCGCTTCAGATGACGATTTTGTGGCCGACATCAATGTCACGCCCTTTGTGGATGTCATGCTCGTGCTTCTGGTCATCTTCATGGTGACGGCGCCCATGATGACCGAGGGCCTGGACGTGGCCTTGCCAAAAGTCGAGACCTCCGAAGTCCTGCCCACCGAAGACGATCACGCCATCCTCACCATCAAGGCAGAGGGGGTGCTCTTTCTGGACGAATACGAAACCGGCCTGGACGATCTGGTCCATGTCGTGACCAAACAGGTCAAAGAACAGGGCAAGCAGCTCTTTGTGCGGGCAGACAAGTCCGTTTCTTACGGCATTGTGATGAGTGTCATGGATCGCCTGCGCGGCGCAGGCATCACGGATGTGGGCCTCGTGACCACTTCGGCCTTTGACGCCGAGGACGAGAGTGCACCGGGGCCTTCGGCGCAGCCGTCTGCAGGACCGACAGCAGGCCCTGCAGGCGCTTCGGCACCACAACCGGCAGAATCCGGCAGAGGGGCGTGACATGGCGTTTTCACGATGCACCCAGGCCCTTCTCTTCTCTGTGGCCGTGCATGGCCTGATTTTTGGCGGCAGCCTGTTCATGGCCCGCGAAGAAGTCAAACAGACCGAGCGGGTCTATCGCGTGGCACTGGCGGATTTTGCCCGGCCGGTCAGGGAGCAGCCGCCACTTCCACCCGCCCCCGAACCGCCCAGGCCCGAGACGCCGAAGCCACCCGAACCGCCCAAACCAGAGCCTCCGAAGCCCGAACCTCAAAAGAACATCGAGCCTGCAAAGGAGCAGACAAAGAAAATAAGTCCCAGGAAGAGCAACAGGAAACCGGCCAAACCCAAACCTGTGCAACCGGCTCCTCCGCCCCCGCCTCCTGTGGCCGCTGGGCCGCAGGCCCGCACCATCGGGGGATTAAGTGCCTATGACAGCGACACGCTCGATCAGCGGCCGGGCATAACCAGGAGGGCCCTGCCCGACTATCCGGATCGGGCCAGGCGCCTGAATGTGGAAGGCCAGGTCATGGTGCAGGTCGTGGTGGACAAGAAGGGCATGCCTCGCAACGGTCAGGTCGTGCGCGCCACTCCGAGCGGCTACTTCGAGGACGCAGCCCTCAGGGCCGTCAAGCGCATGCGCTTTACTCCGGGCAAGCTCAAGGGGCAGGTGGTCAATACGGTTGTCATGATCCCCTTTGCCTTCAGGCTGCGCTAGCACCTGGTCTGCCTGTCCTCTGCCGCGGACCCCGGGACCGTTTGCCTGGCAAAGGACAGGCGTGTTTTGGGATCGCGGACCAGGGAACGGGCCCCGGAACAGGGGGTCTGCCTGTCCCTGTACATCGGCAGGGACTGTCAGGGAATGGCAGGGACTGCAAGAGAGGACAGACGACAGCAGACAGAAAGGCGCCCTTCTCTTCCACAGGCAGGGAGTGGAAGAGACAGGGCGCTTCATGCAACTGGAACTGGATTGTGCAGCGTCTGGATTGTGCAGCGTTTGGATTGTCCGGCTGGATCATGCAACAGGATCATGCAGCTGGAAAGTCCGGCCGGATCCGGGGGTGCCGGATCGGCGCTGACAGGGGGCCAGGCATCCAGGCAGGATCCCTGTGCGCGGTCTCCCTGTTCCCTGAACGTTTCCTGAACGTCCGGCTTTCCCACAGGCACGCTGCGGCTGGTCCGGGGGGCGTCGTCTCCTGCGCCAGGGGTGAACAGAAAACCGCTTCCAGAGGCCGGAGTCCGTTCCGGCTACTGCCTCTGCCCCGGGCCGTGCCAGCGCTGCACAGGCTTCCCTGTCGGTCGCAACGGCTCGCACCTCATGGTCGTATACAGGAAAGGACGGCCGGGAAAACAGGCAGGACGAAAAAGAGGCGCTCTGGCACAGCGCGAGGCTGGCAGCGTCCGGCTTTGCGGCTGCCTGCCCTGCGTTCAGAAGGAGTCGGAACCGCCGGACGAAGCAGATACCCCGGAGGAAGCCGACGAGCCCGAGGCATCTGCTGTGCCCGATGAGCCCGATGTGCCAGCCGAGTCAGTCGTACCAGTCGTAGCCGATGTCTCCGAAGCATCCGAAGCGTCTGCATCGCCGGACTGCCGGACCAGGGGTGCGGTCAGGCCTGCAGAACACGATCCGGCGCAGCCGCTGCTGCTGCTGCCGCAGGTACAGCTGCCGGAACACCCTCCCGTGCCCGCACTGCCGCTGCAGCAGCCTGTGCCCTTGCGACGCACAATGCGCCTGAAGGCCAGGACGGCGCAGGCGACAAGAAGAAGGATCAGGACAAGGTCGGTGGCATTCATGCAAAACCTCCGAACAGGATAAAAGACTGGCCGGAATGTCGGGGCCGGCAGAAAGTCGGAAGAAGACAGGGCGGGACTGTGCGCAAGTGCGCAAAAGCGGGAGACTGTCCCCCGGGAAAAAAGACCTCTGGCCCGGGCAGCGGGCCAGGACCGGAGCGGAACAGCCGGAGTGTTCAGGCAGAGCATTCAGGCAGAGTGTTCAGGGAAAGAAACGTCTTTCCCTTCCTCTCGGCCATGCCACCGGGCTTTCCCGGCTCTTCTCCCTGGATGACGGTGTTCCCTCATTTTTTCAGTTCGGCAAACATCTCGTCGAGGTCATGATACCCCTTGACGGCCGGGTCCCTGGCAATCCTTTGCGCTTCCAGCATGGCGGCAACGGTTTCCTTGCCGGGCTTGTCCAGCTTCACCTCGAAGGGGATGCCACCCTGGCGAAGCGACTGGCGCACAAAAATGTTGATCGCCGTCGTCAGGCTCATGCCCAGCTCATTGAAAAGAGCGTCGGCCTGCGCTTTCAAATCGGCGTCCATGCGGAGACTGAGATTTGTGGTCTTCCCGGTCATGGCATCACCCCCTTGTGTTCTCTCTCTGTATGGATTTGCACGAAAAAGGCAAGACATTGCACGAAGATTTGCCCTGCAGGGCCCATCTCTGCGGCCTGAGCCGCCCGGCCTTCCTGGCGGCAGCCGCCAGGGCAGACCAGTGCGGTCCGCAGGCAGGGCCTGTCCGCAAGACGTACCCGAGCCCGCTCTTTGGGATCATTGGGCTGCCCGCAGGAGGGGCAGCCGCTCCTTGTGTATGGAGCACGACGGACAGGCCCGACCATTGGCTGGAAGACTGACAGCAGGAAGACTTGCTGGAAGAACAGCCGCAGCATTCTCCTGCCTTGCTGCGACGCACACTGCGCGCTCCTGCCCGGATGGTGCGTCGCAGCGATCGCCAGGACAGGACACTGTGTCCCGACGCTTGCTGTCCTCCCGAGCCTAGGCGAACAGGGCAAGCCCAATGCGGTACACGCCAAGGGTGACAAGCCAGGCCACGGCCAGCTGGAAGAAGGCCGTAAAGCCCATCCAGGCCCAGCTGTCCGCTTCCTTGCGTATGGTCATGAGCGCTGCGGCACAGGGAATGTAGAGCAGGCAGAAGACCATGAGGCAGAAGGCATTGAGGGGGCCAAAGCCGATGGCTGCAAGGGCCTGGGCAAAGGCCTGCATGCCGTCAGGGGAGCTTGCGTTGACCACCCCAAAGAGGATGGCGCAGCTTGAAACCACCACTTCCTTGGCGGAAATGCCGGCAATGAGGGCCACGCCTATCTGCCAGAAGCCAAGGCCCACAGGGGCGAGCACGGGCACAAGCCACTGGCCGAACAGGGCGCCAAAGCTTGCGTCCATGTTCGAGGAATAGCCTTGAGGCCCAAAGTTGAGGAGGAACCAGATGATGAGGGTGGCCAGGAAGATGGTGGTACCGGCCTTTTCCAGGTAATCCTTCACCTTTTCCCACACGTAGATGGCCACGGTGCGGCCGTCGGGCAGCTTGTAGTCCGGAAGCTCGATGAGCAGATAGTTGACATCATGCCTGCGATCCACAAGGTGGATGAGGGCTGCCACGCCAATGGCCACCACAATGCCTATGAGGTACATGGAATAGGCCACGTACATGGCCTTGTCCGCAAAGAACATCTCCGCAAAGAGAATGTAGATGGTCAGGCGGGCATTGCAGCTCATGAAGGGCGTGACCAGCATGATCTTGAAGCGGTCCCTGCGGTTTTCCAGCACCCGTGAGGCCATGATGGCCGGCACCGTGCAGCCGAAGCCGAGCAGCATGGGAATGAAGGCCCGGCCCGAGAGGCCGAGCCGGCTCATGATGCCTTCCATGACATAGGCCACTCTGGCCATGTAGCCGCTGTCCTCAAGCAGGGCCAGGCAGAGGAAGAGGATGAGAATGTTGGGCAAAAAGGTGAGAATGGTGCCCACACCGCTGATGACGCCGTCCACAATGAGGGAGGAGACAAGATCGCCTGCCTGCATGGAGGCAAGGCCTGCCTCCACCACCCCGGAGAACCAGTCGAGGCCTGCCTCGAAGTAGCCCTTGATCCAGTCGCCAATGGTGAAGGTGAGAAAGAAGATGACGGCCATGATGCCGAGAAAGACCGGAATGCCCCAGGTCTTGCTGACAAGCACGCGGTCCGTGCGCTCGGTGAAGACGTCCTGGCGCTCCTTGTAGAGCAGGACCTCGTTCACGACTTCTTCGATGAAGGCATACTTTTCGTTGATGATCTCGGTCTCGTAGCTGCGGTCCAGCACTTCTGGCAGATCCACCGGATACTTTTCGCTGATTTCCCGGTCGCCCTCCAGAAGCTTGAGGGCATGCCAGCGGTAGTTGGCAAGGTCCGGGTAGCGCACCTTCAGCTCGGCCATGATCTGATCGAGCTTGTCCTCTATGGCATCCGAATAGACCATGGCAAATTCGGCATGGTGGTTGTGCTGATGGCCGGAGGTTGCCTTGTGGTTGTGAATGAGGCGATCGGGGTGGAAGTGATCCTTGTGATGGGCTGCGGCATGGAGCAGGACATCAAGGCCCCGGCGCTTGCGGGCGGAAATGGGAATGACGGGGATGCCCAGCATCTCCGGCAGTCTGTGCAAATCGATTTCCATGCCGCGCTTGACCACGATGTCCATCATGTTGAGGGCCAGGACCACGGGCCGGCCCAGTTCCAGAAGCTGCAGGGTGAGATAGAGGCTGCGCTCCAGGGCCGAGGCATCCACCACGTTGATGATGACGTCCACGTCGCCGCTCAAAATGTACTGGCGGGCAACGATCTCCTCCATGGTATAGGAGGTCAGGCTGTAGGTCCCGGGCAGGTCCACCAGATGAAAGACGTGGCCGTGCTCCTTCATGACCCCTTCCACCTTCTCCACGGTGACGCCGGGCCAGTTGGCCACCTTGAGACGGGCGCCGGTATAGGCATTGAAGAGCGTGGTCTTGCCGCAGTTGGGATTGCCGATGAAGCCGATGGTCATTTCATGTTCTGCCAGACTGGCCGTACTGGCCGCACTGGTCATAGTGGTCGGTATGGTCATGCCCGGGCCTCCGCATCCTGCACGGCAATACTGGCCGTGATGTTCTCGCCCAGGGCAAAGCGGGCCCCGCGAATTTTCACAATGAGAATGCCCTTCCCTTTTCTGTTGATCACAGACACAGGGCTTTGTCGCGTCATGCCCAGGGCCTCGAGCCGGCGCTCAAGCACCTGGGGCAGGTGAAACGACTCCACCACATAGGTCTTTCCTTTTTGTGCGTCCTGCAAAAGCATAGATACCTCGTGAATCGGAGATGGAATCAGACAAACTGGAGTCCTGCTTGTACGACGCAAGAAAGCGAAAGACAATATGTTCCAATCGGCTCTGCTCAGGGAAATACAGCGTTTTTGGCCTTAACTTGAGCCCCCTGTCATGGGACAGAGAGCACAGGGGCTCGTGCCCGGGGCCCTGTGCTCCGCAGGACCCCGGGCCGGAAGGAATCTTCCCGGAAGAGGGTTTCCCGAAAGGAGCCTTCCTGGGCTTCTCGAAGGGCCTTGTCCCTGCCATGGCCAGGTTTGTCGCAAGAGGTCTGTTTTCGTCCGTCTGTCCGGACGGCCTTGTGCCCGGGGGCGGAGAGCCGGGCATGCCCCCGGCACGGACACAACCGGACAACTGCACAATCTGGATAGCCGGATCAATCGGGACACCCGGGAAAGGGCGGGACAGGGCGAGACAACCGGGAAAAGGGGACCATAGGGGCCAGTACCCTGGGCCCCTGAGGAGTTGCCAGGGAGTATGGGCTCCTGGAGAACAGACTTTGGATACAGACTGGCAGCACCGGCAGGGGCGTCAGGCAAGGTGCAGGTTTGAGGGAAGGGACGCACCGGTGGTGCGTCCCGTTGCAAGGACCAGCAGCAAGCTTCTCGCCACACGGCATGGCATCGGCCTCACGGAGTGCAGCAGAGACTGCAGGACCGCAGGAACGCTGGTTTCCATCGAAGCGGGTTCCGGGACTGAAGGACACGATGCCAGACAACAGTGTCGCAGACAGTTGTTGAGATCCTTTGGGGTGGAGACGGCGTCTTTCCTTGTGGCTTCTCCCCTGCCCCTTTTCTCTCAGGGGAAAGGGCGGATCGCCTTGTTCACGATGCAAAGTCGCCACCGGAGCTGTGCGCTGGTCTGTTGTACGGCAGACGTCCCGCGTCGTGTCTGCCCGTATCCCTGGTTGTGTATTGTGCTCTGGTGCTGGCAGGATGTGTCCCTTGTCTGGATGCCTGGGACTGTGCAGGAGGTTTTGGCAGGCAGAGAGTCACTTTGGGGGGATCTGCTTGCGACGTGCGTATCTTGTGCAGGAATCTGAAAGAGGTCCCTGTGACCGGAAGCCTGGGGAAAAGAGAAGGGGCAAGAAGGTCCTTGTACAGGTCCCTGGAGTGGACTGCCCAGATTCTCCCTCACTGGCGAGATCGTCTGTCCGGAACTGGGGAAGTCTTGAGGCTGTCTTGATGATACCAGACACTTTGCAATCCTGGTTGGAACTTGCAGACAGTCGTCCAGTCTGGAGTCGGGGGCACATCCCGAACGCCTGGGTCGGAGGGTTCCCCCTTCCCTTGTGCGCCCGATCAGACCAGGGACTGCAGTCCTTCCAGATGGGCTGTGATCCCTGAAGAGCCCTGTTCCTTCCAGATCTGGTACATCTGCTCCAGAAAGTGCGTCTGCAGGGGCAGCACGCGGTCCTGGGCACAATGCTCCACCACCGTTGCCCTGGCCCTGAGACGGACTTTCTGCAGGAGCTCCTTTTGATTGAGGAGGGCATCAAGACTTTCAGCAAATTCCCTAGGTTCCCTCTCTTCCAGGAAGAGGACATTGTCCCTATCCTGCAGGAGAGACGAAGCAAAGCTGCCTTTTGAGAGAATGAGGGCTGCGCCGCAGCTCATTGCTTCGAGCAGGGAGACGGCCTGTACCCTGGAGTCAGGTGGATAGACCCAGGCAGCAGCCTGGGACAAAAGGGTCTTGTATTTGTTCAAGGAGAGCATGCCCGAGACATGAAGACGCCCTGCCCTGCCTGCGGCAAGAGTGGGACAAAGGGTGCGCATGCTCCCTTGCGTTGCCAGGGTGTCGCAGAAGAGGAGCACATGGCACCGGGGCCGCAGGGTGCACAGATGTTCCAGAAGAAGGGGCAGTGTTGAACTCTGTGCCAGCGTCCTGCTGACGGCAAGAACCAGGAGTTCCGGGAGAGCGGTCAGGTCGAGACCGTCCTGTTCCAGGGCCTCGAAATGGCCAGGGGCAAACTGCCTTGTGTTGACGGCATAGGGGAGTTCCACGGCGTGCTTAAGTTTGTCCTGCAGGTATCCTGGCTGTCCTGCAGACAGGGTCACCGCAAGATCGCAGTCCATGACCTGGCGGCAGAGGACAAGCTGCCTGGCAAAGAGGGGATCCGTGGCAGCCTCCGCATCCGGCAGGCTCGTACAACTCTCGGTCCAGCAGACTCTGAAGGAGTCGGGGAAAGCTGATTCCCAGAACAGGGCATAGCCTCCCCTGGAGGAAGAGAGCACCATGTCCGGCACAAAGCCGGATCCTCTCAGGACCTCGAAGGAATGGAGTGCCTGGCGGCCTGCTGCCATCATGTTGTCCAGTTCTTCGGCAGCCGTCCTGGCCCGCAGGGCATGGGGACCCAGGCGGATCTTGCGCACACCGGGCAGGGTCACTTCCTGGCGTCTGCCGTAGCTCGACGCAAAGAGCACTTCATGCCGGCTCTCTGCTCCAAAGGCGGCCACAAGGGAGGAAAAAAGCCCTGGAAAGGTGTGGTTGATGAACAGGATGCGCATACAGGCTCCGGGAAAAGAGTGAAGACAGGGAGTGCCCCTCTGTATGGGGCACTCCCCTGGGTTATGCGGCTGGTCGTGTCAGGGACTAGCCGTTGCCGTTTTCCACATTATGCATGGTGACTTGCAGCTGCTGATCGTCAGAGCTCAGATTGACCTCCATGGTAAGTGACGGGGTGTCATTGTCTCCCTGGAAGGTATAGGTGTTTTCGGAGCCTGTGGAAGTGTCCTTGGTCCAGCCTTCACCCAGATGTATCTCGTTGCCTTCCACGGTGATGCCGTACTTGCTGGCCAGTTGATCCATATTGGTCAGGCTGAGTGCGTCCTCGCCCTTGAGGAGGACATTGATGCCCTCGACGATGGGGCCGAGACCAGGCGATCCATCACCTTTTTCGAGCTCTGCCATGGTCAGATTTTCATCTGTCGTCACCATGAAGTCGATGCCGGAACCGCCGCTGACCATGACATCATTTTTGTCATAAACCACGATGTCGTTGCCGGCGCCACCAAAGAGGATGTCCTCTCCTTCACCGCCGACCAGGTAGTCGTCACCACCCATGCCGAAGAGCAGGTCATCGCCGGAGCCGCCGTAGAGCTGGTCGTCGCCGGTACTGTCCTCGTTCGCAAGAGCATTGTTGATCTTGGAGATAAGGTCATCCTTGTTCTCAGAGGCGTTGATAGCACTGGCTATATCAGTGGCAGAGGCGTCCTCATCGAAGTTCAATTGATCATTGAGATCTCTCAGGGTCTCGGAACTGCCATCGCCAAAGAGGATGTCGTTCCCTTCCTGGCCGAAGATGCTGTCCCCAGTCTTCGTGCCGAAGATGGTGTCATTGCCACCTTCGCGGGAAATGAACTTCATGGAATCTGAGCCGCCTACCTTGGTAGGTGTGCCATCATCGCTAAGTTGGTAGATGTCGCCATAGACGTCACGGTAGTAGGTGTCGTAACTGTCTGATTCGTTTTTGGCCAGCAGTGTCTCACTGCCAAGGGCAACAGCGTTGTCGTGGACGTAACTAGTGATCTGTTCATCAGACCAGTGTTTATTCTCGAAGACCTGATAGCCCGAACCTGGTTGTGCGTCCTCCCTTATACCATCAGTATTCATGACATCACCGTAAATGATGTTGACCAGAGTATCCGACTGGGAGGCATCAATGAAGTCATCAGATACGGTATTGGTAGCAATGGTTCCCAGGGCAGCAGTCAGCTCATCTTTTGTGGAGACAATCTGGCTGACACCATGAGGACAATCATCGAGATTGGAACCGGCAGTATAAAAATAATTTTCGTCACTCACAAATTTTATATTTTTGTTAGCTCCATTTGTATCTATAGTTCCATTTTGATTAATTGATATCCATATGTTTGGTTTTTCTGACGATTCATAATATATGAATCCCCATTCTTGTTTTCCATCATCATATTCAAGACGGAAGTAGCCAGTGTCAGTCTCCTTGCCAACCTGTACATGGACAAAATATTTTTCATCTTTATCAAGATCGGTGATTTTATTACCAGCTGGGATAGGTTCGATGAGATAAGCAATATCCCCCTTGGTGTTGCCATAGATGACACCAGTCGGGCCAAACTCATTTTCACCAAGATCCTCCTGGTTGGGCTTACCCGTATTGTCGAACATGGCAAGGCCTGCCATCTGTTCAGGTGTTAATTTTTCACCATCCTCTCCACCACCAATGCCAATGGCATGCACCTTGAGATCATCATGGGTATTAAGAAGCTCCTTGAATGCCTCAAGAGCATCAGGTACAGCGTGGAAGCCGTTGGTATACTCTCCTTTGTCGTCTTCTTTTTCATAACCCTTGTTCGGGCAACCATCGGTCAGGAAATAAAGGAGATTGTCTCCATTTTTGTTGGCATCAAACCATGAGTTTGCTGCCTTGAAGGCCTCAGCGTAATTTGTTCCAGAGTGCCAGTCGTTCTCTTCATACTTATATTCCCCAAAAAGATCAGTTTTATCAAAACCTTCCCAAGGAATATTTTGATTTT
>DXHV01000051.1 GCA_019113165.1 Candidatus Desulfovibrio intestinipullorum | reverse complement strand
CCCCCTGGCCATCGATGTGATCCGCAATACGGGCACGGCCATCATCGTGGGCATCTTTGAAGAGCCCAGCGCCTTCAACTTCTTCTCCCTGAGCGGCACGGACAAGAAGGTCATCGGCTCCCTCACCTACACCATCGAGGACTTCAAGGGCCTGGCACGGCTCATGGCCAAGGGCATCATCAAGGCCGAGCCCCTCATCACCGGCCGCATCGCTCTGACCGACATCGTGGAAAAGGGCTTCCTGGAACTCATCAACAACAAGGACGAGAACATCAAGATTCTTGTGCACCCCTGACGACCGGCCATCAGACTGATTTTCTGACTGGTCATTTGTCTGGTCATGAGCACGGGAGCGTGTCCGCGAGAGCCGGATTCTCCGACACAAGCAGCTGAACGAGTGCCCCTGCAGCATGCTCTTCGGGCATGCTGCAGGCAGACAGGCGAAAGCTCGACCAGGCAGACGGTCCGGGAACAGCATGCGGCCCTTCAGGCAGCAGGGGCCAGAAAAAGAACAACCAAAAAGCGGAATAAAGCCGGGGTCTGGCACAGGGCCACGGCACAAGGTGCGACGCCCGCCCGAAAGCGTTTTTCGAAGCGTTTTTCAAAGCGTTCTTTGAAGGTCCACTGAGGGCTTGCGCGCCCCCTTGTCCTAGAGACCTGTCCGCCCCGAAGACCGGATCATGCATGTATGGCCTGCATGGTCCGGGCCTCTTGTCACATGCGCAAGATATGGGTTTTGACCCGGCCGGCATCCCCACCATGGTCCGGGAGACCGGCCGGTTTGTGTCCTGACCCGGTTGGAGCATAGAACCTTCTAACCAGGGAGAGCGTTCCATGAAACGACTTGTCACTCTTGTTCTGGCAGCAGGTCTGGTTTTTTCTGCAGCCAGCGGATCTCAAGCCATTGAATTCAAGGTTGCCGGCGAATGGCTCATGGGTTTCAATGCTGCCCAGGGCAGTCTTGTCAGCCACAAGCGCACAAACGGCACACGTACCAAGGCCGACAACAAGGATATCTTTTCCGCAGGTCAGCGTCTGCGCATCCAGCTGGATGCCGTGGCCTCGGAACAGCTCTCCGGAACCGTCTTCTTCGAAATAGGCGATACGACCTGGGGCCAGTCCTCCACGGGTGGCGCCCTCGGGGCGGACAGCACCGAAATCATCAGGCTCAAGCGCGCCTATCTGGACTGGGCCGTGCCCAATACCGACCTGAAGGTCCGCATGGGCCTGCAGGGCCTTCCCCTGCCCTTTGTGGCCGGTGGCTCCGCCATCCTGAACGATGACGTGGCCGCCGTGGTGGCCAGCTACAAGTTTACTGAAAACGTGGGCCTGACCTTCTTCTGGGCCCGTCCCTACAATGATAACTACAGAACTGCAGGCACCGGTCACGGCAACGACAAAGACTACTATCTGGACAACATGGACCTCTTCTCCCTGGCCCTGCCCCTGACCTTCGAGGGCATAGAGCTCACGCCCTGGGTCATGTACGGCTCCATTGGCCAGAATACCTTCAGGGACAACGACAATGTGCGCCGCTGGTTCACCATGAGCGGTTACGAGAACGACAACGGCCGCTGGAACAGTACCGCGTTTGACCGCGAGCGGGCCACCACCTCGGCCTTCTGGGCCGGCCTGCCCGTGAAGCTGACCCTGTGGGATCCGCTGAACATAGAATTCGACATCAACTACGGCTATGTGCAGAGCATGGGCCGCGGCACCATTACCAGCCGGTACGGGTCGGAGCGCTACGACACGCGGCGCGAGGGCTGGCTTGCCAAGGCCCTGATTGAATACAAGATGGACTGGGGTACTCCGGGCATTTTCGGCTGGTACTCCTCCGGTGACGACGGCAATCCCGGCAACGGATCCGAGCGCATGCCCACAGTGTCGGCTGCCGGCAACTTCACCTCCTTCCTTGGCGACGGCAACCTGGCCTGGGCGAGCGCCCGGGAGCTCTATGACCGCAACCTCTCCTATTCGGGCACCTGGGGTATCGGCCTGCAGCTTAAGGACATGAGCTTTGTGGAGGATCTGAAGCACACCTTCCGTGCCGCCTACTGGGGCGGCACCAATTCGCCGTCTATGGCCAAGTATGCCAACTCGCCCTGGGGCTGGGGCTCCTTCGTGGACGATGCAAGATATGGAGATCTGGAACACTACCTGACCACCAACGACGGCATTCTGGAATTCAACCTGGTCAACGTCTACCAGCTCTACGAGAACTTCCAGATCAACCTGGAACTGAGCTACCTTGTGAACTTCATCGATCAGGGAACCTGGGAAAGGTCCATAGGCGGCACACTGGGCGACACCTATACCAAGCAGGACGCCTGGAAGGCCCAGCTCATCTTCGCCTATACCTTCTAACACCCCAAATACCCTCTTTTCTCCTGCACAAACTGGCCCACCCGGGCTGCCCCTTGCGGCCCGGACACGAAATCCCTCCCCTGCCATGCCGGGAGGGATTTTTTGTTGTGCGCCCTTTTGTTGTGCGCCCGCCGGCTCCCGGACTCCCGGCTTATCTGCTCAATGGGCTGTCTTCTCGTCTGGCCGTCCGCTCATCGGTTCATCTGGCCATCGGGCCATGCGAAGCCCGTCTGTTCCATGAACAGGCTTGTATTTGACAGTATGGCGGCGATCAGGGGTATTTTCTGCATGGAAAAAAGTGACAAAACATTCCAGGAGCTGTGCTTGTTCAGGAAAACTGCGGCCTGTCCTTGCAATTTTGCAGCACAGCTGTCATTGTTCTGCGCAATGAATGCGACGTATCTGTCGCAAAAGGACAGGAAGATGTCTTCTGCCCGTGTGCCATCATGAGGCTGGACAGCCATAGCCTGGCAAGCATACCCGGACAGCCGCATGGGTTCGGCCAGGACCACTTCTTCCGGTATGTCCAGTTCAGACGTCCGCTTCCGGCCGTCCAGCGCAAGGCAAGCGCCCCGCCGGGGCCTTTTGCAGACGTTTTCCGGACGTTTTCCGGGACAATGCCCCGGTCTTCCCCATGCCTTGCGAGAGAAGCGCATGACAGGCGATCCTTTCTCTGCCCAGTCGCATACGCCCGTTTTCGGCACCATATATAAGGAGAACACAGCACACATGGAACAGGCACAAACAGAAGCAGAACAGCTTGATGCCCTCATCGAGCGCGTGGTGGAGGCCCAGAAGGTCTATGCCACCTATTCCCAGGAGCAGGTGGACGCCATTTTCCAGCATGCCGCGGCCGCAGCCACGGCCCACCGCATTGATCTCGCCCGCATGGCCGTCGAGGAGACCGGCATGGGCGTCATGGAAGACAAGGTCATCAAGAACCACTTTGCCGCAGAATACGTGTACAACAAGTACAGGGATGTGCGCACCTGCGGCGTGATCACGGACGATGTCGTGGACGGCCACCGCGAGATTGCCGAACCTTTGGGCGTGGTGGCCTGCATTGTGCCCACCACCAATCCCACTTCCACGGCCATCTTCAAGGCCCTCATCTGCCTCAAGACCCGCAACGGCGCGGTCTTCTCGCCTCATCCCCGTGCCACCAAATCAACAAAGGCCGCCGTGGATCTCATTCTGAAGGCTGCCGTGGAAGCAGGCGCCCCGGAGCATATCCTGGGCTGCATAGAGCAGCCCACCATGGAGGCCTCGCGCCAGCTCATGTGCCACAGGGGCATAGCCCTCATCCTGGCCACGGGCGGTCCCGGCATGGTGCACTCGGCCTACAGCTCCGGCACCCCGGCCATTGGTGTCGGCGCCGGCAACACGCCGGTCATCATTGACGAAAAGGCCGACATCCGCATGGCCGTGAACTCCATCCTGCTCAGCAAGACCTTCGACAATGGCATGATCTGCGCCTCCGAGCAGACCGTGGTCGTGGTGGAGAGCGTGGCAGAGGCCGTGCGCGAGGAATTTCTGCGCCATGGCGCCTGGTTTGCCAGCGAGGAAGAGGCGGCACGGCTTGCTTCCGTGCTCTTTGTGAAGGGCCGCCTCAACGCCGGCATCGTGGGCCAGCCGGCAGCAAAGATTGCGGCCATGGCCGGCATAGAGGTGCCCGAGCTTACCAAGGTGCTCATTGCCGAGCGTGCCAGCCTTGATCCGGCCGATCCCTTTGCCCACGAAAAGCTCTCCCCTGTGCTTGGCTTCTACCGCGCCCCGGACTTTGCCGCCGCCGTGGAGCTGGCCCGCGAGCTCATTCTCCTTGGCGGCGCCGGCCATACCTCGGCCCTGTACACGGACGAGACCTGCCAGGACAGGGTGGCCCTCTTCCAGCAGCGCCTGCCCACAGGCCGCACCCTCATCAACATGCCGGCCTCCCAGGGCGCCATTGGCGACGTCTACAATTTCCGCGTGGCGCCCTCGCTGACCCTTGGCTGCGGCAGCTGGGGCGGCAATTCCGTGAGCGAAAACATCGGGGTCAAGCATCTCATGAACATCAAGACAGTGGCCTGCCGCAGGGAAAACATGCTCTGGTTCCGCGTGCCCCGCAAAATCTATTTCAAGCTGGGCTGCCTGCGTCCCGCCCTTGAGGAATACAGCCACAAGAAGCGCTGCCTTATTGTCACGGACGAGTCCATGGTGACCTTAGGCTTTGCGAGCAGGGTCACGGAGATTCTGGAAGGCCTGGGACAGGATGTGCGCATCTTCAGCGACGTCCATCCGGATCCGGACATGGCCACGGCCCGGCGCATCCTGGAGCTTGCCAGGGGCTTCGAGCCGGATCTCATTGTGGCCCTTGGCGGCGGCTCGCCCATGGATGCGGCCAAGATCGTCTGGCTCATGTACGAAGTGCCCGCCATGCAGCTCGACGACATTGCCCTGCGCTTCATGGACATCCGAAAGCGCATTGTCTCCTTCCCCGAACTCGGCCGCAAGGCGGAGATGGTCTGCATTCCCACCACCTCGGGCACAGGCTCGGAAGTGACGCCCTTTGCCGTCATCACCGACGAAAAGACCGGCGTGAAATACCCCGTGGCCGACTATGCCCTGACCCCGGACATGGCCATCGTGGATCCGGAATTTGTCCTCAACCAGCCCCGCGGTCTGGCCGCCTCGGCAGGCCTGGACGTGCTCACCCATGCCATAGAGGCCTATACCTCGGTCATGGCCAGCAACTATGCCGACGGCCAGGCCATGGAAGCCATCCGCCTGGTCTTCAAGTACCTGAAGAAGTCCGTGAACAGGGAAGACAACTGGCTGCAGGCCAGGGAAAAGATGCACTATGCGGCCACCATTGCCGGCATGGCCTTTGCCAATGCCTTCCTTGGCGTCTGCCATTCCCTGGCCCATGCCCTGGGCTCCACCTTCCATCTGCCCCATGGCATGGCCAATGCCCTCATGCTTTCCTATGTCATCGAGTACAATGCCACGGACAATCCCACCAAGCAGGGCATGCTGTCCCAGTACAAGTATCCCTGGGTCAAGGGCCGCTACGCCCGCATTGCCGACATGCTCCATCTGGCCGACGACATCCATGGCGACACGTCCGAGGATCGCGCCCGCAAGACAAGGCGCCTGGTGCGGGCCATAGAGCAGCTGAAAAAGGACGTGGGCCTGCCCTGCTCCCTGCGCGAGGCCGGAGTCACGGAAAGCGACTTCCTGGCACGCCTGGACGACATGGCCCTGCGCGCCTTTGATGACCAGTGCACGGGCGCCAATCCGCGCTATCCCCTGGTGAACGAGCTGAAGGATCTCTACCGCAAGGCCTTCTATGGCGAACTGCCCGAGGCCCTGAAGAACGACGACTAGACACAAGGCAGGGAAGCGTCTCCACAAAGAGCGGCTTCCATCAGGGATGCGCGTCCAAAAGATGGGCATCCGCACGGCAGCGCACCCACAAGATGCGCACTGACCACACAACAGGGGGCTCGTCGCAGCAGCGACGGGCCCCCTGTCGCCTTGTGGGGTGCGAACGCCGGGGCTCCGGGGCCGGCCTCTCTGCTTGGCCGCCTGCCTGGCAGCTCGCTGCGGACGAAAGACGCTCTGTTCATCCGTCGAGCGGGAAGCTTGTTCCTGCACGACGGGCAGCGCTTTCGTCCTCCTCCAGGCGCACGCTGTACCTGTTCACATAGCTCGTCTTGTCCTTGTGCCTGGAGTAGACCAGCATGTCGCTGCAAAAGATCTGGCCGTCGTGGCGCAGGCCCCGGCGCTCAAGCACATCCAGAAAGGCTGTGAGCGCCTCTTCCTGCTCCAGATAGTTGCCCTTGTGGAGGCAGACGGCATAGAGGCCTTCCCTGCGGACAGCCAGGCCGAGGGGGTCGGGGGTGCCGGGCAGCTCAGCTGCCTGTTCAGCCGCCTGGTCGGGCATCTGGGCGGGCATCCGGTCGGGCGCCTGCACGGCTTTGCCTGTCTGACCGGCTGCCAGGCCAAAGAAGCAGCGCCACACATACCGGCCAGGACGCGGCGCGGCCCCGGGCTGGCCGTCCTCCTCGTCCAGTCTGTTCAGGATCATGCCGAAGGGCCAGCGGACCACGCGGCTCCGTTCCCTGTAGTACTCAAGATAGGTGTAGAAGGTTTCCCAGACCGCACAGGCGTTGCGGGCATCGGCCGGGGCAATGGGCCACACTTCCAGAAGCGCCTCTTCCTGGCGGACCAGGGTGACGGTGCCTGGCGTGCTGGAGGAAAGTTCCTGCAGGGACTTGAGCATGTCGCCAAGAAAGAGCCTGCGGCGCAGGAGCCTGGCAATCTCCTCGTCCAGGGCCCGGTCCTTTTCCTGCAGAAAGGAGAGGATGCGGTCCGGATCCGTGTCCTGCAGATAGTAGCGGATTTCCCGGAGGGAGCTGCCTATGTCCTTGAGGGTGGCGATGATCTCGTAGTCCCAGAGCTGATCCAGGGCATAGTAGCGGTAGCCGTTGCCTGCCGTGTACTTTGGCTTCAGAAGGTTCTCCCTGTCGTAGTGGAAGAGGGTTTCCTTGGTGGTCCTGCACAGTTTGGCAAAGGCGCCGGTGGTGAGCAGTTTTTGTGACATGGTGCTGGCCTCTTGACTGTTGGGTTGCCCAATACTTTATGCTTTGGCACAAAACCCTGTCCGGCTCAAGCCCCGGCGGGTCCCCTGGCCTTGAGATCCTGGTGTCCCGGGATTTCGGGATTTCGGGGATGCCCGGGATTTTTGCCGGACGTCACGAGGAACGCATGACGATCTTCCCTGGCTTGTCTGGCCTGCCTGCACGTCACGCCCTGTCCCCCTTTCCCCGGCTCCGCTTCCCCGGCTTTCCCGGCTTCCCTGGAAGCCGCTTCCTCCGCGTCCTTCTGCCCTGTCTCTTCCTGTGCGGCTGGGCCTGTCTGCTTGCCGCCTGCACGGACGAGGCCGCAGGGCCCGCACAGCCTGCCGCTGTCGGCTATGTGACCCTGGAAGAGACGGATGTGCACCTGACCGCCTCCCTGCCCGGGCGCGGGATCCGGGGCCCAGAATGCCCTGGGCACAGCCGTGCTGACAGGCATGATCACGGCCACGGTCCTGGGACCCTTCTTCACGCCCTTCTTCCTTGTGGTGGTGAGCCGGCTCCGGACAAGAAAGAAGCGGGGACAGACAGCATAGGCAGGGCCTTACTGGGGCAGGAGTTTGGCCACCTCCAGAATCTTCTGATCAGGGACAGCGCTGAGTGTGGCCGCGCCCTGCACCGAAACCATGATCATGCCGTTGCCGCTTGTTGCCTCGGCAAGATTCACCCGCACGCAGTAGATGGCATCGGCCCCCTTGCGGATGGCATCCACCTTCATCATGGTCATGGCGGCCTCCTCGGCAGCCCTGGCCTTTTTCAGATAGGAAAAAAACTTAAAGCAGTACTTTAAGTTTTTTGCAAGTTTCCCTTCAAGGAGCACTGCGCAACCAGCCGGTATTGTTCATATGCTGGCAGACAGGGCAGAGGAGCTTCAGACAGAACGGACAGGGGCAGGTCCCACACTCCAGGACCTGCCCCTGCCCTGTCCCGAAAGAACTTTTGTCCTTGAGACGGACGCTGCAAAGGGTCTTTGCAAAGGGTCTTTGCAAAGATGCTCTGCGAAGATGCTCTGCGAAGGGAAGCAAGACGATCCGCGCAAGCAAGACCGAGGTCCTGAACACAAAGGACACAAGGAAGCAGGTCTGAAGAAGACGAAGACAGCAGAACCTGTCAGACGGGCAGGCGGCGAGCAGTAAGGACAAGCCTTCAGCTGTGGTTTGGGCAAAGTGGTCGGCAGGCTGTGGTCAGCTCGCCATGCTCAGAGAGTCAGCGTCTCACCTGTCAGGCCTGAGGTGCTTTTTCGAAAAAGCCGCCTGTGTTCCTTCGCATCCCCGGTTCAGGGCCAGAGTCCCTGCCAAGGAGAAGCCTGTGATAGAACGTATTGATGCAGAAAAGTGTGTGGGCTGCGGCACCTGCGTGTCCCACTGTCCCCTGGACGCCCTGCGCCTCGACGAGGACGGCAAGGCCTTCATTGCCTATCCTGATGACTGCATGACCTGTTATCTGTGCGAGCGCTTCTGTCCGTCGGGAGCCATCTATGTGCATCCCTTCAGGGAAGAACTGCCCCCGGTCTTTCCCAGTGTGCCCAGGGAACTGGGAGGAGGTGCGTAAGCCATGAAGACCATCAGCTGTGATGTCCTGATTCTTGGCGGCGGCTCCGCAGGCCTGTGGGCTGCCTACAGCTGTGCCCAGGCCCGCCCTGACGCACAGATTGTGATTGTGGACAAGGGCCCTAAGGACTGGGGCGGTCTCATGACCATGGCAGGCGGCGATTTCGAGGCCGTGCTCGATCCCGACACCGTGGATCAGTGGATACAGGACTTTGTCTACTACTTTGACGGCCTCTGCGATCAGAAGCTCATGGAGGAGATCCTCACCCGCTCCCGCGATCGTCTGGCCGACTACGAGCGCTTTGGCTGCGAGTTCTTCCGCATGGAGGACGGCAAGCGCAAGTTCGTGCGCCAGAGGGGCCTTGATCACGTGAAGCTCTACCCGGCCCAGCTCAAGGGCCGCGGCGGCGAGCTCATGGTGAAGAACCTGGTCCGTCAGCTGCAGGAATGCAAGGTGCAGCGCCTCGGGCGCATCCTGCTTGGCACCTTTTTGCGCCAGGGGGATCGCGTGTGCGGCGCCCTGGGCTTTGACACCATCACCGGCGAACAGTACCGCTTTGATGCGAAGGTGGTCATTGCCGCCTCCGGCATGGGCGGCTGGAAGACCTCCTACGGCAAGAACACGCCCACTGGCGAAACCATGCAGATGGCCTGGGAAGCAGGCGCGATTTTGCAGAACATGGAATTTGCCCGGGTCTGGAACATGCCCAGGTACTTTGGCTGGGAAGGCCAGACCGTGCTCATGCCCCTGGGCGCCCGCTTTGTGAACCGCAACGGCGAGTCCTTCATGGACCGCTACTCGCCTGTCCTTGGACCCAACACCGATCCCCACTACACGACCATTGCCATGGCCATGGAGGTCCGTGCCGGCCGCGGACCCATCACCTTTGATCTGAGCCGCATTCAGCAGGAAAACCTCATCCTGCTGCGTCCCCAGAACGGCTGGCAGAAGCTCAACTACGACAAGCTCTCCGACCTTGGCATGGACCTCTTCCGCGATTCCACGGAATGGGTGCCGCAGATGACCGTGGCCTACGGCGGCCTGCGTGCGGACGCCTGGGGCAATACCGGCGTGCCCGGCCTTCTGGCCGCAGGCACGGCCAGGGCCACGGAGCCCGGCGTCTATGCCGGCGGCTTTGCCCTCATGACCACCTCCGTGCTCGGCCACATGGCCGGCGAAAATGCGGCGAGGCTCCTGGACGAGACGCAGGCAGCAAGGCCCGACACGGACGTGGACGCAGAAATGGCCCGCCTTTTCGAGCCCATGGGCCGCACGGGTCTCTTCTACAAGGACGTCTTGCACCACATCCAGTCCGTGGTCTTCCCCTATGATGTCTCCATCATCAAGACCGAGGAGAGCCTGGCCAGGGCCAGGAAGGAACTGCTGCACATCATCGAGAACGAGGTGCCGGCCATGGCAGCTGCCGACCCGCACTATCTGCTCAAGCTCATCGAGACAAGAGCCGTGGCCTTTGTGAGCCTCATGTATGTGACCGCCTCCCTGGAGCGCCGGGAAACGCGTGCCGGCCACTACCGCGAAGACTACCCCACCAGGAACGAGAACGATCTGGCCTGGCTCTGTCTCAAGCGCAACGGATCGGACACGGATCCCGAATTCTACCGCGTGCCCGTGCCGCTGGCAGAATACCGCTTCCCCGTGACGCGCTACTATCAGGACAACTTCAACTTCAGCGAATAGTCCTTTCACCAAAGCCCGAGGCTTTGTGAGCAGGACAAACGATACGGTCTGACAGCAGGTCAAGACAGGACAGGGGTGTCCCGCAACAATCCTTCATGAAGGATCTGCGGGACACCCCTTCAATTGTCTCTGGAACGGGCTTTTGGTGGCAGGCAGGGCCAAAAGCCTGCCGCTTTTTCCAGAGCCCGGGCGCCTTGCGGCAAGCTTGAAGCTGTCAGAGGCTTAGAGCTGCCAGGATTTGATGGTCTGCTGCAAAGACCACAATCGTGCGTACAGCCCCTGTTGTGCCAGAAGGCTTTCATGGGTGCCGCTTTCTGCTACGCGGCCCTCCCGCAGCACCACTATGTTGTCCGCGTCGCGTATGGTTTCCAGCCTGTGGGCAATGACCAGCAGGGTTTTGCCGGCAAGGAGGGTATTGAGGCCTTCCTGAATGCTGAGCTCGTTTTCCGGATCCAGGGAGGCCGTGGCCTCGTCCAGGATGATGACGGGCGCATCCTTCAAAATGGCCCTGGCAATGGAGAGGCGCTGCTTTTCGCCGCCGGAGAGCCTGGCGCCCCCTTCCCCGACCCGTGTCTCGTACCCCTGCTCCAGACTGGCTATGAAGTCGTCGCAGCGGGCCAGTCGGGCTGCCCTGTACACGTCTTCCGGACTCGCATCGGGTCTGGCCATGCGGATATTGTTGAAGACGGTGTCGTCAAAGAGATAGACGTCCTGGAAGACCACACTGAAGAACTTGTAGAGTTCTTCCTGGGAGAAGGAGCGCAGGTCCGCTCCGCCGATGGTGATCTTCCCTTCCCTCGGGTCATGGAAGCGCAGCAGAAGATGGGCCAGGGTGCTCTTGCCGGCACCTGAAGGTCCGACCAGGGCCGTGACGCTTCCTTCGGGCAGGACAAGGGAGATGTTGTGCAGAACATCCCGTCCCCCGGCCTTGGCATGTTCGGTCTCGGTCCTCGGCTCGTAGGCAAAGGAGACGCTTTCGAAGCGTATCTCGTGGCCGACCCGTTGCCGGGCAGGCAGGGTCGGCGGTTCGGGCACGGCCAGCAGGCCGGCAATCTTCTGCCCGGCCAGAAGGGAGCGGCGCACTTCGGGCAGGACCATGCCAAAGCTGCGCATGGGCTCCACAAAGCGGCTGCCGACCACAAGAAAGAACATGAGGCTCGTCACGCCGGCCGTACCTGCTTCCACCAGGGAGTAGCCCAGCATGAGCGTTCCCAGAAAGCCCAGGTCGAGCACAAGGGAATAGGCCAGGGCAAGCAGGCCGTACTGCCCTTCCATGCGGACGCTCAGGCGGCCGTAGCGGGTCCAGCTGGCAATGAGCGGGGTGCAGGCAAGGCCCGTGAGATTGGCTGCCTTGAGTTCGCGGATGCCGCCCACATAGTCCAGAAGCGCCGAATAGGCGGCATCCCTGGCAGCGGCGCAGGCAGGCCCGAAACGCGAGGCTGTGCGGCAGGCCCAGAGAATCAGGGGAAAGGCCAGGGCTGCGGAGAGCACAAGGACGCCCGTGATCTGCCAGCTGAAAAAGAGCATGAGGAGGCACAGAAGGAAGGGAAAGACCAGGCCCGAGGCCAGATCAAAAAGATGCATGCCAAAGAAGACTTCCATGCTCTTGATGTCGTCTATGAGCACGCCGCAGAGGATCCCTGAGTCGTTTTTCTGAAAGAAGGAGAGCCAGAGCCTGCGCACATGATCGCACAGACGCAGGCGCAGGCTGCCGCCAAGGGCGTAGCTGCCCCCATAGGCAGCCACAAGGGAGGAGCGGTTGAAAAGGGCATGGACCAGAGCAAGGGCCAGGAGGACGCACACCCACGCAATCCAGTGGGCGCCTGTGCCCTCGTGAGCGAGCCAGAGCGTCTGCAAAAGGAAGAAGGCCGCCACATAGGAGGCCTGCTGCGCGCCCATGACGCAGAGGCTGAGAATGAGTGCCCGGTACAGGGAGGCCGTGGACCCTTGGGCCAGCGTGATCAGGGTGCTCGGTGTGTTCAGCATGGGCAGGTCTCCTCCTTCACCGTCTCGTTGTTCCCCTTCTCTTCATTCTTTGTCTCCGCCCTGGCCCGGGTGCGAATGCTCCAGGAGCGGGCCTTGTGGTGAGCCTCCCACAGCGCGGCATAGACACCATGAGCGGCAAGAAGGCTTTCATGGGTGCCCCGCTCGACGATTTCGCCCTCTTTCAGGACAAGGATTTGCTGGGCCTTTGCAATGGTGTGCAGCCTGTGGGCCACGACAAGGACCGTGCACCCCTGAAGAAGGCCGGAGAGGGCTGCCTGGATTTCGGCCTCGCTCTCGGCGTCGGCATAGGAGGTGGCCTCGTCCAGAACGACAATGGGCGTTTGTCTGTACGCCATTCTGGCCAGGGCCAGGCGCTGCTTCTGGCCGCCGCTTAAAAAAACGTCGCCGCCCTCGCCAATGCGGGTTTCGTACTGGCCAGGCAGAGCCTCGACAAACTGGTCACAGCGGGCGAGGCGCGCAGCTTCGGCAAGGTCTTCCCTTGCGGGGTCGGACACGCCCAGGGCAATGTTGGAAGCAATGGTGCCGGAAAAGATGTGCGGAGCCTGAAAGACCGGCGTGATAAGCCTGGCAAGCTCGCTGGCCGGGAAGGCGGACAAGGGATAGCCGTCCAGACTCACGGTGCCGGAATGAATGCCTTCCAGACCTGCCAGTGTGGCCGCAAGGGTGCTCTTGCCGGAGCCCGACGCACCCACAATGGCCGTGGTGGTGCCAGGCTCGGCCACAAAGCTGATGTTCCTGAGGATGGTCTTTTCTCCAAAGCGCACACAGAGGTTGCGGACCTCGACCCTGGGCGTGCGGACAAGGGAGGCGGAAAAGGTGCCTGTCTCTTCCACCGGTTCCGCGAACAGGGCCCGCAGCCTGTTCAGGCTCTGGGTCAGCTCCGAGACAATGGCCGCAAGGCGCACAAGCCTGGTCAGGGGCGCCAGGCACACGCAGCCCATCATGAGAAAGAGGGTCACTTCGGAGAGCGTGGCCTGGCCTGCAAGAAACAGGGGCGCGCCTGCCACGGCAGCCAGGGTGAAGGGCATGACCGTGAGGGTGGAAAAGAGCGCCCAGCGGGGGGCAAAGGTGGCCGCTCCCTGAGTCTGAATGTCCCTGAACTCGTCCACGCAGCGGCGCATCTTGGAGAAGGAGGAGAGCTCCCTGTTGAAGAGCTTGATGACGGGCATGCCACGGACAAATTCCACCACGGCCGAGTTCAGATCCTCAAGGGCCCTGTTGTAGCGTCCCATGATGCTGTTTTTGCTCATCTCGGCAAGGCTTGCGGCCTGTACCAGAAGGCAGGCCACAAAGAGGAGCACAAGGAGCAGGCCGAGGATCCAGTTCACCCAGACAAGACAGGCCAGGGAGAGGATGGGAAGAAGCAGGGCCGAGACCGTGTCCGGAATGTGGTGGGCCAGAAAGCCCTCCACCTCGCCAATGTCGCTTGTAAAGACTTTCTTGAGGCCGCCCTTTGTCTGGCCTGCGTGCCAGTGCATGGGCAGCCGGCCGAGATGCTCAAGCAGCCGTGTGCGCAGATCCGTGGTGACCACCATGGCGGAGAGATGCGAGAGGGTTGTGGAGAGGAGGCCTGCGAGCCAGCGTGCGGCCATGGCCACAACCACCCAGAAAAAAACCTGGTCCATGGACAGGGCAATGGGCATGGAACCGGGGGGTGTTCCTGCCAGATGCTCGAGCATGAGCCAGGCCATAAGGTAGGGAACTGGAAGGAGGATGGTGTCCAGTGCTCCGAAGACAAGTGCTCCTGCCAGCATGAGCTGTGCCTGTGGAGAGACCTTGATGAAGGGGCTTGTGTGTGCCTTGTGTGCCATAGAGCCTGCCTGAAAAAAAAAAGCCCCACTGCCTCCCCGGCTGTTCCCTGAGACCAGGGAACAGCCGGGGCACAATGAGGAGAAGAGTGTCGTTAGAAGGTGTACTTGAGCTGTACGCCGATCTCGCGAGGACGGGCCATCATGCCGTATTTGGAGGTGTCGGTATAGTAGTTGAGGTACTTTGCGTCGGTCAGGTTGTTGCCGTAGACATAGACGGCAAAGGGATCGAACTCGTAGCCTATGCGGGCATTGAGCAGGGTAACGGGATCCCGCTTGTAGTCGTTGGCCTCGCTCCAGTAGAGCTGGCCGTAGTGCAGAACCTCGCCTCTGGCAAAGAAGCCCTTTTCGTGGCGGTACTGCAGGGCAAAGCTGGCCGTATAGTCCGGGGTATAGGGGAGCTTGTTGCCGGTGTAGTCCACATCCATGTGCGTGTAGTCATCGAAGCGGGTCCACAGGTAGCCAAAGCTGAACTCGGCATCAAGGCCGGGCAAAAGCCTGGCCATGGCATCGACTTCCACGCCGTAGATGCGGGCCGAGCCTGCGTTGTCGCTCAGATAGGATTGGGAACCTATATCAAACTTCATGAGCTGCAGGTCTTCTACCCTGGAATGGAAGAGGGCAAGATTCAAGAGGAAGCGCTTGTCGAACCATTCGGTCTTGGCGCCGATCTCGTAGTTCCAGGCTGTCTGGGCTTCGTAGGTCATGTCCACGCCGGTTTTCGTGGCATTGTTGAAGCCGCCGGGAATGAAGCTGCGGTTGACGCCGCCATAGAGCATGATGTCATCCGTCAGCTGCCAGCTTATGTTGAACTTGGGCAGAAGCTCGAACCAGGAGTCGGACTCTTGATACCCGAGCCCCCTGTCTGCGGCTGTTCCCATCGCCTCCATCCCCATTATATAGTCCCCGGAGATTTTCTTGTAGGTCTGCTGGGCACGCAGGCCCAGGGTGACCTTCAGCTTGTCCACAATGGGAATGGTGATCTCGCCAAAGGCTGCGTAATCCTGTGTATATTCCCGGCTCGGCTGGTTGGTCCACATCCGCGCGGGTATAAACATGCCGGCTGGAAGTCCCAGGGCATCACTAGGGAATATCCCTGGCATGTCGGAATAGGATTCACGGATGTTCATGTCCGTATACCCGCCAAAGACACCGAGCAGCCACTTGATGCCGTCCTTCTTGTCATCCGGGGAGCGCAGGCGAAATTCCTGGGTAAATTCCTTGCGGGTATTGTTTCTGCCAGTATCGACGTAATCAAGCTGCGTCCCCGGTGCCTGGATATTATACATATATTGATATGATGGCAGCATATCAATGGCGTAGTCCAGATTCTCCGCGCGGTAGGTGGTAATGGACTCGAAGGTGACCGGATCGAAGTCAAAGGACATGTGCAGGGCCATGTTCCAGATGTCGGAGTGCAGGTAGTCGTCCTTGTTGGCAATGGAGTCCAGGGTGGGCTCGTCGCCCCAGATGAGATTGGAGTAGCCGTCCCTGCGGGCCGTGTAGTTGAGATGGAAGCTGATGTCTATGTCGTCCGTGGGCGTGAAGCGCAGCATGCCCTTGAAGCGCTCGGTGCGCTCCTGATTGCCGTACCAGGTGTCGTCATGGTTCATGTAGCCATCTGTGGAGTAATGGGAGCCGGAAAGGGCTATATAGAGCTTGTCTTCGATGAGGGGACCGCTGATGGCTGCCGCGTAGCGCTGGGTATTGAAGGAGCCGTAGTCTGCCTGCAGGGTGCCATGCCATTCGTTGGTGGGCTTGCGGGAAATGACGTTGATGACGCCGCCCATGGCGTTCTTGCCGTAGATGGCGCTCTGGGGGCCGCGCAGCACTTCAATGCGCTCTATGTCCATGAGCGGCGCATCCAGGTTGAAGAAGGTGTCCACGGGCACGCCGTCCAGGTACATGACAATGGGGCTTGTGGAGGTACCGGCCGAGGTGGTGATGCCGCGTATGGACATGAAGTTTGCGCCACCGGAGAACTGGCTGAAGTTCATGTTGGGGATGCGCTGCAGCACCTTTTCAATGGTGTCGATATTGGCATCCTCAAGCTTTGTGCGGGACATGACCGTGATGGACGAAGGCGTTTTCTGCACGTCCGTCGTTCTCTTGTCCGCAGTCACGGTCACGGTGGGCAGCTGATACACATCATCCGAAGCGGCAGGATCGTCTGCGGCAAGGGCCGGAGCAGCCAGCAGCAGGGAAAGGACAAGCGAAAGCGTTCCCTTTCTGACGAGTGACAGTCTCCTTCTTCTGGCTCTGCGCCCCCTTTGTGATTTGCGCGGCAGCATTGGTTCTCCTTGTGTGGTTATGTGTGAGAGGCAGGGAAAACCTGCGTGCTTCAAAAAGCAGCCCTGGGTGTCCTTGCAAAGATACTGTCGTGCGCCATGGAACAACTGGCATTTCAATATGACTGTTTCGGCGTTCGGGCGTGATGTCTGTTCCGGCAGCAACGGTATCTGTGTATGCTTGGTCTCTTCCCTGATACAGATTTTTGTACCCGCTTTATCCTCACTAAAGAATTTTTTATACCCATAATTGAAAT
>DXHV01000050.1 GCA_019113165.1 Candidatus Desulfovibrio intestinipullorum | reverse complement strand
AAAGATGGCGTGGCCTTGCAACACGATATGTGAAGACCACGCTGTCATTCGCCTCTTATTTTAATATTTTCAATACGTTAATGTGGGCAAAGGTCGTGTAGGGGGTGCACCTTCTGGAACACTCCCATGAATTTGTCAACACGACCTAGATCGAACAGCCTGCAATGCACGACGTTTTTGAGCTGCTCTTCTTTTCCTCCTGTTTTGATCAGACTTCGCTGTTCTGGGTTTTGAGGTTTCCCGGGATTTAGAGGGCTCCTGGGCAATGATGTTCGATTTTATCATGCTGGTAAAATCTTTCAGTTCGCTGTCTGTTGCGGTTGCAGCAAGCTCTGCGCCATTTGAATAAAATGCCCAGGCAATGGAAAAAATTTTTTCCAGGTCACGTTTCTGCTCTATGATTTTTTTCTCGATCCTGTGTTTGAGCGTTTTTATGTACTTGATAATATCCAGAACATTGGTGAGATCCTTTTTGTCTGTCATGTTGCTGGCTGCGTCAAGGAAGTTGGAAACTTGCTCAAAGTACTGCTGCAGAAGAGTAATTGGAGAAAAACACTGTGCAGTGAAAGCATCCAGTGACTGCAGACGGATAGAGGCGTTCTGTGCGCAAAGCAGAATCTGATTCATGCTTTCTGTCTTCACATGCTGAAGGTAGAGCTTCCGGGCCTCTCTTGCTTGTTTGGCGGACGACAAAAAGGAAGAGGGGTTCTGCAGCATCGGAAATGTCAGTGTTTCCTGAAATTTTTGATAGAGAAAGGCCATCTTCCCGCACAGATCGGCTTTTGCAGCAGCCTTTGTGTCATCCTTGTCTGCAAGCAGACTGTCAAGGAGTGCTGCTTTGCGGCACTCCTGACCTATCTGCGCCTGGAGGAGGGTATTGGCCTCCCTTTCCTGTGTCAGTTGCTGTTCCAGAAAGGCAATTCTTTTTTGCAGTACATCGATGTCTTCAAGTCTCTTGCTGGCATATTCGCTGACATCGTTCTGTCTGCGTGCCTCTGTTTCGGCAAGGCCGTCAATGTACAGAAAAAGATGTCGATAATCCGCATTCTGAAAGAAAAAATCCGCATTCTGCATGGAAAAGTCCCCGCTTGTCGTTTTGTTGTTATTGGTCTTGTGCTGCCTGTGGGCAATCTGTTCAGTCATTCACCCCGTTGACATCAGTGGGCACACTGTCAGGACCTGTTGTCGTCTTCTGGTTCCATGAGAAAGGGACACAGGGCGACGAAAAGTCCGGCCAGTTCCTCTTCCTGCTCCTGAATGCTGTCTTCGACCTTCTTTTCCTGCACCAGGACATCGCTGAGCAGGGTCATGAAATCGTCAAATCCCCTGGGACTTGCCATGTTGCCGACTGCATCAAGGCAGCTCGTCACCATGACAAAGTACAGCTGGAGTTCGGGAAGTGGCGAAAAAAGGCGTGCGGCGGAAGCTGGCAGAGTTTTCAGAGGGCCACCGGGCTTCTGACAGCAATGAAGAATCTCCTGCATATCTCGTATGTTCAGGAGCTCAAGGTAGTTTTTCCAGAGCTTGTTTTTGGCTCTGCCGGGATCTGTCTGTGCAATAAAGATATCTTTTTTTCGAAACAGTGGAAATGTCTGTGATTTTTGGAATTGTTCGCGAAGAAATTTCATATCCCTGTATAGAGACGAGCAGACGGAGACAAAGCTGGGGGGGATGGGGTGTCGCGGGAATGCATCGGCAAGATCTCCTTGAATATGCGCAAACAGCGTGTCTATGGAGTCGGTCTTGTCCTGTTTCTGGCTGATTAGCTGCTGCAGGAGGGCATTCTCGTCCTTTTCGCTCTGCAGTTCGCATTCGAGCTTCTCTATTCTCTGAGTCAGGTTCCTGTGCTCATCCCGGTTTCGCTGGGCACATATGCTGACAGTGGCCTGCTCGCGTGCTGCACCTGCGGCAAGGGCGTCAAGGTAGAGACCAAGATGGCGATGGTCAGCAGCCTGAAAAAACAATTCTGCATCCTGCATGTCAAGTCCTCACAGAGTGCTCTCTGTCTCTCTGTTTTTTTTCGTGACAGTGCTCAAAAACCAGTGCCATCCTTGGTAGGAGTCGTCATAGCGGGCTTCAAGCAGGGAGAGCGTCACCACGGTTGCCATGCGCTGCATTTCCGGCATGTTTTCGGGCATGTTCGCAATGACCTCGCACATGCGGCGAAAGGAAGCGGGCAATGCCTCTCCTGCGGCACGCCGGCTGGCGTCAAGGCTTTCGGCAAGCCAGGCTTCCAGATCGTCAATGTCCGGGGTCAGCAGGGAAAGCGTCTGGTCGGCCAGGGTAAAAAAGGCCAGCATGTGTTCATGAAAGAGCCGGAGGCGCGGATACCAGTAGGCCTCCAGCCATGGCGCAAGCGGGTGTTCGTCTGGCAGCGTCGGCAGGACAAGGCTGGTAATCGCCTCCAGCCCCTTGGGGATTTCAAGCTGCTTGTACCACAGGGCCTTGGCCCTGCTGACCAGTCCTGGTGTGTCCAGCCCGGCGAAGAAGCGCATGCTGCGTCCGCCCATATAGAGACCATTGGCACACACTCTGGCGAAGAGGGCATCAAGGCAGGCAATATGGGCCAGGCACCGGGCAAGATAGGGACGCAGGGCATATGCCGTGGGCCAGTTCTCGATTCTCTTGGCAACGGAATTCTGCTCAAGGGCCGGCGAGGGACTTTCCAGCAGCACATGATCCCAGAATACCTTGCGAAAATACGCCAGTTCCTTCGTCGACATGGACGCGAAGTCCACGGCCATGACCCGGACAATAAACTTGTCATTGTCGTGCAAAAGAGCCTGAATGCGCTCCAGCTGCTTCTTTTCCACGGCAGCGCGTTCCTCTGCAGGACATGCCGTGATGAGGAAGAAAAGAGGAAGCCTGTCGCGAGCACGGAGCAGTTCTCCGTCGAGCAGGGCGTGCAGGAAATGTTTGAACTGACGCAGATTGAGCGCCGAATCAAGGCGTGTGACATGAGAGACATAGACGATCGCAAGATTCTCCCAGTCCTCGCTCAACTCCAGACCATCCGCTCCAGAAGTGTCATCCTCGGAATTCCAGCCAGGCATGTCGATGAGAAAGAGGCGCTTGGGCTGTGTGTCGTCCTCATACAGGCCGTCGCCTTCGGCAAGGGTCAGTCGTGGCTCGGGCACGGCAAGGCGCAGGCGAATTTCCCCCGGATCTTCGCTGGCCACATCCTGACGTTGCGGAAAGACGTCTAGTTCCCGCAGAACCTGCGCCTCCTCCGTATCGTAGACGCGGCGTACAAGCTGGAGAGAGGGCGTTTCCCCATAGGTGACTTCCAGAGGCAGTCGAGTCTGCACTTCCTGCGAACTGATGGGCAGCAGCGCTGCAGGAGCGAGATTTCCCAGGAGTTCCCGGACAAGACGGGTCTTGCCGGCGGAGTATTCTCCGATGATGCGAATGGCCATGCCGGCATCGCCCAGTTCCGGGGTACGGGAAAACTCCTTTCCCAGGCTTTCGACGGTATCGCGGACAGTTTCAAAGAAGCTTTTCATAAAATGTTCCAGAAGATCAGAGTCTGTTCAGCAGCTCCCTGGTAATGGTGCAGAGATGCCAGGCAAGGCTTTTCCAGCCCCGTTCCGCAAGATGGAGTATCACATCCCTGCGTTCTGTTTCCAGTGCCAGCCTGGGGATAATGTTCGCATCGGTTGTGTCGCCCTGATCCAGCTCGTCCGCGGCCTGAAGGAGGCACAGGGCATGGGACAGGAAGTCCCTTGCCTCGGAAAAGGCCGCAGCATCTCCAGAGAGCAGCAGGGGGACGAGCAAAAGATGATGATTCTTTGCACCCCAGTATTTGGGCGAGGATGCGCTGTCGTCTTCCAGCACAGCCTCTATGGTTTCCTGAACAAGCTGCTCTCCCGCGCCTGCCGTCAGGGAAGAGAGCTGCCCCAGACGAGCAACTGCCCGCCAGTAGAGCGGCTGTGCCCTGAGCAGCGCCAGCCGGTGGCAGGGCAGGTTCTCGTCCACGGCATCGTCGAGAATGCGCGCATAGAGGTGAACGAGCGCGCAGCAGTGGAGGACTTCCCTGGCATGCGGCTGTCTGGCTATGGTCTCCTGCCAGGGTTCGGCCAGCATGCAGAGGAGCGCAGGTGCGGCGTCTGCCAGGGCATCGAGCCGCGCCCCCGCCCTCTGAAGAGTGCGGGGACGCGGGCGGGGATAGAGCACATTGGCCTCACGCAGAAGCATGTGTCGCAGTGCAGTACCTATCTCGTTCATTCTTCGAGAGCTCGCAGGGCCTGACAGAGATGTTCCGTCTCGGCATGCAGCGCCGCTTCACGCTGCTGACGCTGGGCCGGCAACTCCTTCATTTGTTCGATCAGCGCCTGCACACTGCGTTCCCTGCCGCCGAGCACTTCCGGCAGGTAGCCTTCCCACCAGTTGCGCAGCATGGTTTGCAGAAGCCGGCGCATGGACTGGCACTGCTGCGTGAAAACATGCAGCCATGTCTTGCCGCAACGCTTCTTTTCGTAGGCCAGCATGGACTGGAATTCACGCTGCCGGCTGCTTTCCTCGTCAGCTTTTCTCTGTTCAGCTTGCGCAGCAAGAGCTTCCATTTCGTCGCGCAGAGACTTCATTTCTGACTCTATGGCGGCAGTATTGGCGTGAGGGGCTGAAAGCTCGTGTTCAAGATCGAACAGGCGCAGCTGGCATGTCCGCAGTGCATTATCGATTTTCTGGAGTGCCTCCTGCTGCTCGCGCAGGGCCTCGGGGTCCGTGTGAGAGCTGGTGACGGGGGTGCCATCAATGGCACTGCCGATGCGTTCGCCCCAGTAGCCCAGAGAGAGCATTTCCAGCTTGCCGATCTTGTCCAGTACTTCGGGAGGAAGCTGTACACCTCTTTGTGTCTGGAGTACCTGTGCTCCCTGGGCAGCCCGGTTCAGATTCAGAGCCACCGAGGCCCCAGTTTTGGCCACTTTTGCCGCCGTACCAGCCGCCCTGGCCGACATGCCAAGCATCTTGCCGGCCCTGCCGGCGAGGCTGCCGACCTTGGTGGCTGCCGTTGCGGGCAGCAGGAAGAGAAGGGCCACGTCGGCAACTTCCCCGATAATGCGGCCCAATGCTCTGCCGTTGCCCGTTCCCTCGGTGACCTGAATGCGAGGCAGTGGCATGGACAGAATCTCCTGACGCTGCCTTTGCAGGTCGTCGGCAAGCTGTTCCTGTTCCCTGATTTCCTGCCTGAGGAGATCGGGAGTCGTCTGATTCTCTTCCGCCGCAAGCCGTTGCTGCTGCAAGGTCTTCATGCGTTGTTCCAGCAGCTCCAGGCGGCCCACGTCCAGAAAATCTGCTGCCGAGACGGGAGCCGGGGGAGCGAGATACAGATGCTGCCGCTGCAGTTCCACCTCGGGAATGTCCATCTGTCCGTAGCGTTGGGAGAGCGACTGTCCCAGTGCAGCCGCCTGGGCGAGTGTTTCCCGCAGCAGGGTTTCGCCCCGATCCAGAAAGGCCTCTTCTCCCTCCTTGTCTGTCCACTGCTCCGCGGAAGCACGCAGGCCCTCTTCCAGCTGCAGGGAGAGTTCCTCGCAGCCACTGTCCCAGCGCTGCAGAATGGCCTGCGTCTCTTCCTGCTTGCGGCCTTCTACCTGCCGTCGGAGTTCAAGCAGTTCCTTCTTTTGCTGCAGGAGCACCTCATGGTTTTGCCGCAGGGCTTCCTCGGTCTCGGCAGCCAGCATGTTGGCTGCTTCCTTGCGCTGTTCCAGCATGCCGGTCAGCAGAGGGCGGGCTTCTGCGACAAAGCGCCGCAGGCGCAGATCGCGCAGCTCCCGTGCTGCCTGCTGCAGAAAGTCAATGACCCGATCCTGTCCCAGGCCTGTCCGGCTTACCGGGCAGAGCGTACAGTCAAGACCGGTCTGGTAGAGGATATACGCTGCCCAGGCGGCAAGGTCTGGTTCCTTTTCTCCGCGGGCGACCGCTTCCTCTACCAGATCCCACTGGGCAACACCAAGAAGGACCTTCTTGCTGCGGGTATGCAGCAGGGTCAGATTGCTGATGTCGTCGCGGGTGGCGCCGCGAGGTGCCAGCAGATAGATGACGGCGTCGGCCTGCCTGAGCTGTTCGCGACCGTATTCGAGATTGCGTTCGTCAAGACTGCCGCCCCCTGGCAGATCGACAAGGCAGAGTCCCTGCAGCCAGGGGATGGGCAGGCCGATGCTGAGCAGTCTTGCCTCCTGCGGAGGGTTGGTGATGACGGCCCGGAGCTGTTCCGGAAGAACGGGCGTCACGCTGCTCGTGCTGACCAGTTCGTAGCGCGGAGCAGCTGCATATTCCACAAAGGTGGGCAGGGCTGTGGTCTCCTCCAGGGCAACAGGGAGCAGGGCACTGCCGAGCAGCGTGTTGAGCAGGGTTGTCTTGCCGGTGGAAAAGGCGCCGGCAATGCAGACATGCAGTGGAGAGAGATTGCCCCCGGTCTGCTCCCAGAGGGCATCAAGGCGTTCGCACTCTGCCTGGGGTACACATTCGCGCAGTCGGGCATAGTCCATGTGTTCCTCCCATTATTCCACGGTGCAGCAGGCGGCTGTCTTTTGCTGCAGAGAATGCAGTTCCTGCAGGGCTCCTGCAAGTTGCGTCTTGCGCTTTTCGATTTTCTCCTTGCCCTGCTCGAAAAGTCTGACGGCTTCCTCGCGGCTTGCCTGCTTGCTGTGCAGGGGATCCATGAACTGTTCTTCCACGCAGGTCTTCAGGTACTGAAGCTGATGGTCGAAGACTTTTGTCAGCCCTTCCACGGCATTCTTTTCCAGAATGCGGATAAAGCTGTCGAGCTGACCCGATGTGGCATGAACAAGCTGGCGATGAATGCGGGCAACCAGTGTATCGAGCTCCTGCCGCTGCTGCTGTTCGGCTGCGGCCTGCTGAGCGCGCATTTTCTCCATCTTCTGCTCCAGACGACGCTTGGCGGCCTGCAGACTCAGACGACGTCCGGTTTTTTCCTCTTCGGCACGGGCAATCTCTTCGAGCGCCTGTTCCTTGTTGCTCAGGATAGATTCAAGCTTGTCCCGCTGATCCTTCCACTCGTTGACAGGCGTGTAATCCGGCACCTCAACCGTCGAATAGCTCGGTTTACTGAACCAACCGCCGCTGGATACCTGCCGCGATTCCTGCCTTATGGTGGGACTGGGCTGCGGGCCTAAGGCAGCAAGCCGGCGCTCCGCCCTGCTGAGGGCTTCCCTGGCATTTTGCAACAGGATTTCGTTGGGGGCTTCCTGCTCTATGCGCTCGTTATAGGAATCAATTTCCTGTTCGCAGTCGGAAATGCTTCCCTCAATGCGCATTTTCTCCTCGTAATAGGTTTCAAGCGTGCTGAGGTCGAGATCGCATTGCACGTCCATGTCCGGCAGGGAAATGTCGAGACTGTTCAGGTTGGACGCAAGCTCGCCGGCATGCTTGTCCATTTGGCGGGCATAGTCCAGGCGCAGTTCCTGCAGCGCATCTGTGACACGCTGGCGCAGTGTGCTCCACCTTTCGTCGGCTTCCTTCAAGGTTGCCTTGTAGGCTTCCAGAAGGTCGTCGGGCAGGTTGATGGCGTCGTCCTTGGCCAGGATGCGCTCGCGCACATAGTCCGGCGTGATCTGGTACTCTATTTCCTGCTTGATATCGCGCAGCGGCTCCGCAATGTCTTCCCTGATCGCACGGATGCTATCGTCGCGTACCCTGTCATGATCAGCCTTTGCTTCGCTGATGGAAAATTTGATGTTCTGCTCGAGATTGGAGATTTCCATATCGAGGAGGTCGCATTCCCTTTTCTGCTGCTCCAGGGAGGTTTCCGTCTCCAGGGCGTGCAGCGAATTGCTGAGATGCACTTCCAGTGTCTTCTGCAGCTCGATAAGCTGCTTCATGGGCTTGTAGAATATTTCGGCACGAGCCTCGTCCCCGGAACAGATTTCCTGAATGCGTGCGGACAGCTTGTCCAGACCGGAACGTGCCTTCTGTTCGGGAGTGCCATACAGGGCCCAGCGTGCACTGACACCGAAGAGATTGCGATCGCTTGTCATGGTATCGAGTTCTTCCTGTGGCACGTCGGACAGATTCGTGTGGAACTGGCCCCGCACAATATCCATCTTCCTTTTTTCGCGAGTGGCAGCAGGCAGGGCCTTGTCCAGCTCGTCCTGCGGATCCATCACGCAATCCCACCAGTTCACGACCGTCAGAAACTTGCGAAAACTCTTGCGTATGGTTGTTCTCAGAAACTGCCATTCGCGGTTGTTGCCGCCGAGCTGAACCGCGCTTAGTACCCAGATGGCTATGTGGGCCGTGTCGATGGCACGACGGGTGATCTCCTCATGGTGCTTCTGTATGGATTCCAGTCCGGGAGTGTCAATCAGCACCAGGCCAAGATTGAGCAGGGGATGATTGATGTAGAGTTCGATATAGTCGACGGTCGTGCGCAGGTCGCGGTTTGTCGTGTCGAGCTCTGTCCCCCATTTGCGCAGTTCGTCCTGGCGTTCGCTGACCATGTCGACCCGTTCCTTGTGTCCGTCGCGAAAGACAATGACAAGGTACGGCACAGTTTCGTTTTCCGGAAGACCGTACATGAAGGTGTTGATGGCCGTGGTCGCCTCATTGGCGCAGGGAAGCTGGGAAGTGCCCAGCAGTGCGTTCAGCAGGGACGATTTGCCTCGCGAGAATTCGCCGATGACAACCATGCGGACATCCTTGGCTGTCAGGCCTTTTTCGAGGGCGTCAAAGCGATCATAGGATGCCGAGAGGACATCCTTGCCGTAGGCGTCGTACATAGTCCTCGTGTCGTGGACAAGCTGAATGCCCTGGGAAAGAAGGTCCTGACGTTCTTGCAGCGATTCGAGCAGATTCATGAGAGCCTCTGGAAAGTTTCGATATGTGCCGAGTGAAGGGGGAAAGATTGCCGGAACTGATGCCTGATCCGAGCCCAGGCCCCTCTTTCCGTTTGCCTGCCGGAGAATGGGACTAGAACCAGAAGCGGATCTGTCCCGGACGGGTCCTGCTCAGTTGCAGGCATTCCGCAGTGGAGAGTGCGCCGCCCCTGTCCATCCTGATGGTCAGGGTGGCGTTGCCGCGCAGGGCCTGGGCAAGCATGCGCAGTTCGCTGACCGAATAGCGATGACTGCTCATATCCAGAACGAGGGATGCACCGCTGGCACAAAGCTGGCGCAGTTCGCTCATGCTCTTCGGTGCGGCAAGGCAGGGGCTCGTCGGCAGAAGGGCGGTCAGAAGGACGAAGATGACAAGGATGGCTGAAAACAGTGACTTTTTCATGCCAATTTCTCCGAACTGGTAAATGTATGTACCCCCTGTCGTAGGCATGCACAAGGAAAAAGAGGCTTTTCCAGGACAGGCAAGATCGATGGCCTTGTTCCTGTGCTGCCTGATGAGGGGGTGCAGGGGGCGTTTCGCGCTTTAGGACCCGTCCAAAAATTATTCAATCTCTTTCACATCCATATCAGCCCAGAGATCCGCGTCAAAAGCGGATGAACAATTCTAAATGTGACCAAGTTATTTTTGGACAATTCCTTAGCGCACCTGAATGCAGGATGTGTGCCCGCAGTCCCTGCAGACGACCACGTGCAGTCCGCCCTGCAGGCAGAGCTTTCCTGGCAGCAGCTGCCGCAACAGCTTCTGCACCTTTCCAGGCAGAAAGGGGACATCCCGGGGACTGGGCTGCACTTCGATATTTGCTGAGCCGCAGTGGCTGCAGCTCAGTCTGGGCATTCTGCTCATGATTTTCCTCCTTATGTGTCGGGTCTGCCAGTTCGGCGCAGTCTCCAAAACTCCGTACCCAGGCCATGAGTTCCGGTTCGCTGCAGGTGGCAGCAGGAAATCTGATGCAACAGTCAGGGGCTTGTCCTTGCAGGGGAGCCTGTGCCTTGAAGAGCGGGCATGATCGGGAACTCGCCCGGGAAATCACCAGAAAAAGCCCTTTTCGGAGCTGGCTCGCAACAAGACGTGCGCCTGCCTCCTTCAGGGAAGGACCATAGGACATGTTGATTCCAGATTCTGGAATATTGGTTCGTGCTGTCCAAAAAAAGGAGCAGGCACGGCAGGCAGGGAGCATTTCATGGAGAGCTTCCGCTGACGCTACTGGCTGTCCGGCCCTGCAAAAAGCCTGTGCCCTGCGTTCCCGGACGTCCGGGGATCTGCAGGGCACAACGGCTGTCAGACGGCTTTCAGGGCACGTTTTTTTGCGGACCTACATGAACTGTTCCAGGGAGGTTCCCTGTTCCCTGATCTTTTGCAGATTGCCCAGATCGGGATCAACAAGAGTGCACAGCAGCATGCCCTTGGGTTCACCGACAAGGCCTGCGGAATGGAAGGTGTCCCTGGCCACATAGGCGGCAAAATCGCCCGTGTGCAGAGGATTCCCTGTCTTGCGGCTGACATGGGCGTCATAGAATTTGCAGACCGCGTTCAGGTCGGGATTCTCCATGTTCAGGGTGGCCACGCAGCCGATCAGGTAGAGCGCCGAGGCATCTGCCTGTATGCGGGCCCACATGATGGCCTTGTCCAGCAGGACTCCGAGCTCCTTCTGTCTCTTCAGGGGAGCAGGCTCCAGGGCCTCAAGAAGGACCAGGGCGGCAAAGCCGAGACAGTCGTCTTCACTGGCAGCCATGCCGAGCAGTTCCCGCATCCAGGCCCGGTCGACATGGTCGGTGCCCGGAATGCCCCTGATCCAGCCGAGCTGGCGGATGGCTTCCAGGGCCATGGCCCGCGGATGCCTGCCGGAGAGGCCTGCCTGCAGCTCCTCAAGGCCTTTCCCGATGTTTTGCACGATGCCGTACAGGCCGCGCAGAGCAGCATCGGCCAGCCAGCAGACGGCTTTTGCATCCCCCTGTTTTGCGGCCGTTTTGATGTATTTCACGGCACGCTGCCCAAAGGCCTCGTCGTGTTCGCCTATACAGTTGAGCATGGTCTGGCCCCTTGTGAAGAGCACACGGGGATCCTTGTTCAGGCGCTTGTCGTCCAGCAGTGTGCCGGCAGGATAGCCACTGCTCGTGGAGGCGTCATCCCAGATGAGTTCGAAGCGGATGGCCGTGCAGAGATCGAGCGTGTTGCCCTGTTCTGCTGCCTCGAGCAGCAGAGCATCGCTTCTGTCCCTGGAGTCTGCGGGCATGCCGGGCTGACGGAGCATGCGGCCGAGCAGCCCCTTGAGCTCTGCGGCCTCCCTGGGGGTGTCAGGTGCCATTGCCGTGATCCTGGCTATGGCCGTATGCACGGGGCCCCTGTAGGCTGGTCCGAAAAAGCCTGCCCGGAGGGAGCTGACGAGGCCGGTGAGGCTGTTCTGCTCCGCAGCCTTGTCAAACCAGTACTGCACTCTCTTGTCCCTGCACGAGATGTCGGGAGCAAGCAGGATGGTGTCGTAATAGTTGCCGATCACACACATGGCTGGCGCAAAGCCCTGTCGGGCCAGCTCCTGCAGGAGCTGCAGCGGCCTGGGGGCAAAGGCGCTGACAATCTCGTTTTCCCTGCGCAGCTTGCAGACGCTGGTGAGCAGTGACAGGGCTTCCCAGCAGTGTGCGAGGGCCAGGTTGTAGAGCCGCTCCAGGCTGGCCTGCAGCTCTTCGGGAGGCAGGGGCTGAATCGCGAGCAGCTTCTGCCATTCTGCCGCCACCAGGGCCGGTGGCTCCTTTGCGTCCAGGGCTTTGGCAAACCAGTCTTCTGCAGCCTTCTTGTCCTCCAGAAGCCTGCAACACTCAGAGAGGGACCAGAAGGCCGGAGCAAAACCGCGTTCTGCGGCACGGGTGAAAAAGTTTCTGGCCTTCTGCAGCTTTTTTCTGGTGACCTCCTGCGCGTTCAGGAGCACGGAGCCCAGGGCATGGCACGCAAGCGTCGAGCCTTTGCCGGACAGAAGCTCCAGCTCCTCGACTATGCGCTTGTTCTCCTCCCTGAGCGCCTTCAGGCTGTCCCTTTCTTCCCCGGCCCTGTTCGCAGGGCTGGTCGTCCTGGTCTCCTGGATGTTCTCGCTCAGGGCATCCATCCTCTCGAAAACGGCCAGGGCCTGGCGCTCCAGCGCCAGCTCTGCCGAGACAGCGGTCGCTTCGGCTTCCGTGGCCGTCTTCAGCCTGTCTGCCAGCTCCTCCACCCAGCGCTCGCCAAGCTGTGTCAGGGGGTATTGCCGGGGAAAGAGGCGGGAGGCATCAATCTTCGGTGCGTTCGGTGCGCCTGCGCCTGTTTTCTTTCGCGTTCTGGAACGGGTTGTCCTTTTAGCCATGCGTCCTCCCTGGAAGGCCCCCTGGAATCGTGGAATCGGAATGTTGTCCTCATGCGCCTGCGCAAGGCCCGGACCAGGGGGGCTCCTGCGGTACTGCGATGGCTGCCGGGAGAAGTCTGGCAGGGCAGCATGCCGGGCAGGAACATGCCTGGCCGGACCTGCGGCCTGCCTGCACGTTCAGGGACCGGTCTTCTGAACGTGCGGGGGCATTTGCCTGCAGACCTACATGAACTGTTCCAGATCCGTGCTCGCTGCCCTGGTCTTTGGCAGGTCGCCCTCCGGATCGACCAGATCGGACAGCGGCTCACCCTTGGGCTCGCCGAGCAGGCCTGCGGAATGGAAGGTGCTGCAGGCCATGGCGGCGGCAAAATCGCCCGTGCCCATGACGCTTCCTGTCGTCTGGCAGAGATAGGTGTCATAGAGTTTGCAGACCGTGTTCAGATTGGGATCCTCCATGTGCAGGCTGCCCACGCAGCCGAGCAGGAAGAGCGCCGAGGCATCTCCCAGCATGCGGGCCCACATGATGGCCTTGGCAAGGTGGACGCCGAGTTCCTTCTGTCTTTTGAGCGGTGCCGGTTCCAGGGCCTCAAGAAGGACCAGGGCGGCATAGCCGAGACAGTCGTCGGCACTGGCAGACATGCCGAGCAGTTCCCGCATCCAGGCCCTGTCGACATTGTCCCTGCCGGGAATGCCCTTGATCCAGCCGAGCTGGCGGATGGCTTCCAGGGCCATGGCCCGCGGATGCCTGGCAACAAGGCCTGCCTGCAGGCTCTCGAGGCCTGCCCTGATGTTCTGCTTCACGCCGTACAGGCCGCGCAGACTGGCATCGGCCAGCCAGCAGATTGCCTCTGTGTCCCCCTGTTCCGCGACAGTCATGATGCTGTTCAGGGCGCGCTGCCTGAATGCCGCTCCCATCTGCCCCGGAAAGTTGAGCATGGTCTGGCCCCGGGTGAAGCGCACACGGGGATCCTTGTCCAGGCGCTTGTCGTTCAGCGGCGTGTTGACCGAGCTAACTCGCCTGCGCATGCCCCATTCGTAAGAGTGGGGTAAGCAGGCGCCCTGCTGTCTGTTTTTGTTCCCATGGCTGATGAGCTGATGCGATTTTTGTATCCGATCACAGGGGCACGCAGT
>DXHV01000049.1 GCA_019113165.1 Candidatus Desulfovibrio intestinipullorum | reverse complement strand
GGTTATCTGTGGACTGTCTGCTGTCTGGCAGGCAGATACGTGTACCTTGTTGCCACGGGGGATTCCAGAGAGAATCCGTCAGGCAATCTGTTCCGATCCTTTGGCCTGTTTTGGGAAAAACGGATAGTTCAGGATACTTGACGCAACTACTCCTTGAACGTAAAAGATGCTGAACAGGTGGCTAGAAGGTACACTTTTTCGCCTGTCTTCAGAAAGCATGACAGACAGGATGGCACCCAGGGTACGCCATCAATTGTCCTGACAGGGAACAATCATGGCATATAGCAGAGAAATTGTTCTTCCTGCTGCTCGAAAAAGGGATTTGGACAGCACTGTTTTTGTTGAATTAGAGAAGTTTTTTTTCCTGCTGGACAGAGAAGACTTTTGCCTTGTAGCGGAAGGTGGAGCGGGGCATGGACGTGCGTCTGGCAGCTTCTGCTGTCGAGATCTGGCCGGCCTGCCAGCAGGAGTAGACCTCCTCGAAGTTTTCGGGAAGCGGTCTGGGGGGCTGTCCGAAACGCACACCTCTCAGCTTGGCGGCAGCAATGCCGTCTGCCTGTCTTTTGCGGATGTTTTCCCTCTCGTTCTGGGCTACAAAGGAGAGGATCTGCAGGACAATATCGACAATGAACGAGCCAAGCAGGTCCTTGTGCTGCCGGGTATTGAGCAGCGGCATGTCCAGAACCACAATGTCCACCTTCTTGATCTTTGTCAGCAGGCGCCAGTGCTTCAGAACTTCTTCATAGTTTCTTCCGAGCCTGTCCAGGCTGACAATATAGAGCTGATCTCCGGGAAGCAGGCAGCGAAGCAGGTTCTGGTACTGCGGCCTCCGAAAATCCTTGCCGGAAAGCTTGTCCATGTAGATGTGGGCACTGTCTATATCTTGCGCAGCAAGGGCGCGAACTTGCCGATCTTCGTTCTGATCGGAAGAGGAGACACGGATATAACCATAGCGCGTGCTCATACTTCTTTCTCCTGTGGGCATCGCAAGGGGATGCAGGGTTTGCATAAACGGGATGCGGGGGATGCCAGAGGCTTTCTGGCGAACCAGGAGAAGATAGTCCATACAGGAAGATACAAGAAGAGAGTGCAGCCTTGTCAAAATCAAATATGTACAGCGATTGCAGACAGCATTCCAGACAGTACACCTGTTTTTTTCTCCGGCTCTATGGACTGCCCGGAGCGCCGTCGGGGAGCACCGTCAGTATCCTGTTTTTCCTGTGAAAAAGGCCTTGATCCAGTGTGGCTGCCGGGCTACTCTGCAAGGGTATGACCGTTTCCTTTTGTCGGGGGCAGGTTCCCGGAACCCCGTTGCTCTCACGTTCTGGGGAGGAAGAGAATGCACAAGAGTTTTGCGGGCAGGGCAGTCTGCACTCTGCTGCTTGCAGCCGGTCTGTGTCTGGTGCTGCCTGATGCGCCGGTGCAGGCAGAGACAGGCTACTATGATGCCCAGGGCCGCTACCAGGGCAAGGCCCGGGCCAACAGCCGGGGCGGTTCCGATTTTTACGACAGCCAGGGCAGGCGGCAGGGCTCCAGCCGGGAGAATGCCACAGGCGGATCCAGCTACTATGACGCTCAGGGCCGCTATCAGGGCAGGACCAGACCCAATGCACAGGGCGGGTCCAGCTATTACGACAAGAGCGGCCGCTACCAGGGCCGCTCGAAGCCCAATGCCAGGGGCGGCTACGACTACTATGACAAGAGTGGCCGCTTTCAGGGCTCCAGCAGGGCCAATTCCAGGGGCGGCCTGGACTTCTACGATGCCTCGGGCAGGCGCCAGGGCAGTTCCAGGCCCTGATCCCGTTCTGTCGATACTGTCTGCCGGTCATGCTGCCGGGTAGCTGGCGCCATGCGGCAGGCACGAAAAAACCCGTCAGGGGCCTTGTGCGGGACGTTTCCCGGGGGCCCCTGGCGGGTTTGCTTCTTGCCAGAGAGGCGACTGTGTCTGGCGGCCGATCTAGCGGCAGAACTTGTCGATGTAGCCTGCGACAAAGAGGATGAGGATGACAGGCGGCAGGATCCAGCGCAGATAGAAGCGCAGGGCCGGATGCACCTTGATGCCGCTGCCCTGGTTGGCTTCCTTCACAAAGGGATCCCAGCCCCAGCCGCAGCGCAGGGTGCAGAAGAGCACGATGACGAGGGAGCCTAAGGGGAGCATGTTGTTGCTGACAATGAAGTCTTCCAGATCCAGAATGGAGGACCCTTCGCCAAAGGGCTGTATCCAGGAGAGGACATTGCTGCCCAGGGCACAGGGCAGGGAGAGGATCCAGAGCAGGATGCCGTTGATCAGGGTGGCCGGACGCCTGCGCATGCCGAAGACGTCGATGAAGTAGTTGACCATGTTCTCGAAGACGGCAATGACGGTGGTCAGGGCGGCAAAGCTCATGAAAACGAAGAAGAGGCAGCCCCAGAAGCGTCCGCCGCTCATGTTGGAGAAGATGTTGGGCAGGGCCACGAAGACAAGGCCAGGTCCGGAGGTGGGCTCCACGCCGTAGGTGAAGCAGACCGGGAAGATGATGAGGCCTGCCAGCACGGCCACCATAAAGTCCAGACCCGTGATGATGAGCACTTCACCGGGCAGGCTGCGCTTGCGGTTCAGGTAGCTGCCAAAGACCGTCATGGCGCCAATGCCCACGGAGAGGGCAAAGAAGGCCTGGTTCAGGGCCGCGGAGAAAATGGGCAGAAAGCCTGTCTTCTCCATGTTCTCCCAGTTGGGCATGAGGTAGAACCTGAGGCCTTCGTCGGCACCGGACAGGGTCAGGGACTTGATGACAAGCATGATCAGGATGAGGAACAGGCCTGCCATGAGAATCTTGACAATGCGCTCCACGCCGGCCTGCAGGCCGAGCCAGCACACGCCGAAGGCAATGGCTATGGAGAGGGTCATGCCGAGGATCATGGAGGAGGGCGAGGACAGGGTCTGTCCGAAGAACTGCTGCACGCCTTCGGGCGAGAGGCCTGTGAGGGTGCCGGAGATCATGTACCAGCAGTAGAGGATGAGCCAGCCCGTGACCGTGGTGTAGAACATGAGCAGCAGGTAGGATCCGACAATGGCCCACCAGCCGAGCTTGTGCCAGGAGGTCCCTTTTGGTTCCAGGACGTGGTAGGCCAGACCCAGGTTGCGGCGCGAGGCCCTGCCTATGGCAAACTCGGCAATCATCACCGGCATGACGGCAAAGGTGCAGACGACAAAGAGCAGGACGAACCAGGCACCACCGTATTCGCCGGTAATGTAGGGAAAACGCCAGACGTTTCCAAGTCCTATGGCACATCCGGCGGAGACAAGCAGAAAGCCCAGGCGCGAAGCCAGACTTTCACGGTTTTCCGAAGCCATGTAAAGCTTCCCCCCTTGTAGTTTTGTGCAGACTGTACACAAAGGAAATTGAGACGAAGGGGTTCCTACAGCGTTTGCCGGCCAAGATCAAGTGCACTGCAAGATACCGTACCCTGGTCTGACGACAGGAGACATTGAGCCGATCCCAGGGTTCCTGCCGCAGGGGCCGTGCCGGCCTGCTCTCCTGCCTCTCCCTGCCCCGGCCGGGGAGCAGGGGGACAGATGTCTCCAGACGATTCTTCAGAACGATCCTTGCAGGACGATCCTTTGGCCTGGTCCGGGCAGGGGCTGCCCCTTTCCCGGGACACAGTTCAGGGACAAATTTCTGACATGTTCTCAAACAGCCCAATTTTTCGTAAGCTGTCAGAGTTTTTTGGTAACTGTCCGGGAAGTCACGAGAAAAATTTTATACCTTGTTTGGAAAAAATCATCTTGACATATCAAAAATTGGTGACTACTCTTCTCATTGTGCCCTGAACGGGGCACAGGGCGCAGCCGCTGCCAGAAAACCAGTCAGAACACATTGGGCGGCGGAAAGCCCTTGCGTGCCTTCGCGGCCTGCAGCGGGCCTGAGCCCGGTTCCTCGGTAATGGGCTCCCAGTCAAAGACATAGTCCGGCGACTTGTGGGCCTGATTGGTCCGCCAGGGGGCCTCCTTGTTCATGCCTTCGCTGGCCAGGCGCAGCCGTGCGTCTCCGGGACCGCACTTGGCATTGATGCGGTCCATGACCTGCATGAGCCGTGCCCTGCGCTCTTCCAGGGGCGGCCTGTCCAGATCGAGCAGACTGCCTTCCACCTGATCCGGGCGCTTCAGGTCGGTCAGCAGCACGCCTGCCTTGGCGTAGAGCGGCCCTTCCTGGTAGATCTGCTCAAGGCAGCGCATGGCGGCCGCGGTAAAGGCCAGGGTATCGGAACTGTAGCGCTCGAGATATTCTTCTGCCTCGCGCTCCACAAAGGGCTGCCTGGCAAAATAGGAGGTGCGGATACGAACCTGTATGCAGCGGGCCACAAGGCCCTCCTTGCGCAGACGCCGCAGGGCCTGCGCCGTAAAGGTGGCAACCGCCTCGCGCAGATCCTCTATCCTGGTCACGCGTTCTCCGAAGGAGCGCGAGGCGGCCAGGGTGCGCCGCCTCGTGCTGTCTGCGCCTACGTCAATCATGGGGATGCCGCGCAGCTCCAGGATGGTATTGAACAGAGTGACGCTGAAGATCTGCTGCATGCGCCAGGGGTCTGCCGCCCGCAGCTGGGCAGCGGTCTCTATGCCGTAGAGGGGCAGCCTCCTGGCCAGCTTGCGGCCCACGCCCCAGACTTCTTCCACCCTGACAAGGGACAGGATCCTGTCTATGTCCGCCTCGCTGCGGGCCAGGGAAAAGGCGCCGTACCTGTAGTGCTTGGCCACGTGGCTTGCCAGCTTGGCCAGGGTCCTGGTTCTGGCAACGCCTATGGACACGGGGACCTTTGCGTAGTGCATGACCCGGTCTATGAGGTGCACGCAGAACTCTTCGGCATAGACTTCCAGGGCGCCGTCCAGATAGAGGAAGGCCTCGTCTATGGAGTACTGCTCGACCCTGGGGCAGAAGTGGGCGAGCACGTCCATGACCCTGCGCGACACGGTGCTGTAGAGCCGGAAATTGGAGGAAAAGACGATGACGTCATTGGCGGCAAAGAGCTTTTGCAGCTGGAAGGCCGGCACGCCCATCCTGATGCCCAGGGCCTTGGCCTCGGCGGATCGGGCGATGACGCAGCCGTCGTTGCTGGAGAGGACCACCAGCGGGCGCCCCCGCAAATCGGGCCGGAAGATGACCTCGCAGGAAGCAAAGAAATTGTTGCAGTCCACAATGGCCCAGAGCCCCTGGGCGGACGGAGCCGGCAGTTTCTGGTCCATGGCGTGTTCCTGCCTCCTTTCCGGCGTTCTTCCCGGTCTGTTCCCCTGGTCCCCTGCACGGGGCCCCTAGCGCGAGAACTTGTCCACGTAGCCCACCACAAAGAGAAAGAGAATGATGCAGGGCAGGACCCAGCGCAGATAGATGCGCAGGGCTGCGTGCATCTTGATGCCTGCGCCGGCATTGGCTTCCTCTGAGAAGCCCTCCCAGCCCCAGCCGCAGCGCAGGGAACAGAAGAGGACCAGCATGATGGACCCAAAGGGCAGGAGATTGTTGCTCAGGACAAAGTCTTCCAGATCCAGCACCGAGGACCCTTCGCCAAAGGGCTGGAAGGAGGAGAGGACATTGAAGCCCAGGGCACAGGGCAGGGAGAGCAGCCACAGGCACAGGCCGTTGAGAACGGTGGCGGTCCTGCGGCTGGCTCCGAAGATGTCCATGCAGAAGCTCACCAGGTTCTCGAAGACGCCTATGACCGTGGTCAGGGCCGCAAAGCTCAGGAACACGAAGAAGAGGGCGCCCCAGAACTGGCCTCCGCTCATGCTGGCAAAGATGTTGGGCAGGGCCACGAAGACAAGGCCCGGTCCGGATCCTGGCTCCACATTGTAGGTAAAGCAGGCCGGAAAGATCACAAGCCCTGCCAGGAAGGCCACCAGGAAGTCCAGGCCCGTGATGATCAGGGCCTCGCCAAAGAGCGAGCGCTCGCGGTTCAGGTAGCTGCCGAAGACGGCCATGGAGCCTATGCCCACGGACAGGGCAAAGAAGGCCTGGGTCAGGGCTGCGGAGAGGATGGGCAGAAAGCCCGTCTTCTGCACCTTGTCGAAGTCGGGCATGAGAAAGAAGCGCACGCCTTCACCTGCGCCGGGCAGGGTGAGGCACTTGAGGACCAGGGCGGTCAGAATGAGGAAGAGGCCGGCCATGAGAATCTTGACAATGCGCTCCACGCCGGCCTGCAGCCCGAGCCAGCAGACCGTGAAGCCAACGGCCACGGCCAGGGTCATGCCCAGCACCATGTCCCATGGCGAGGCCAGGGTGGCCGCAAAGAAGGCCTGCACCCCTTCCGGGCTCATGCCCTGAAAGGTGCCTGTCACCATGTGCCAGCAGTAGAGGAGGAGCCAGCCCGTGATGACCGTATAGAACATGAGCAGAAGGTAGCAGCCCACCAGGGAAATCCAGCCCAGGTTGTGCCAGTGCGTGCCCGCGGGCTCAAGCACCCTGAAGGCGCGCCCGAGATTTCTGCGCGAGGCCCTGCCTATGGCAAATTCCGCCACCATGATGGGCATGACGGCCAGCATGCACAGCACAAAGAGGAGGACAAACCAGGCACCGCCGTAGGCGCCCGCGATATAGGGAAAGCGCCAGACATTGCCGAGCCCTATGGCGCAGCCCGCTGCGACCAGAATGAAGCCCAGCCGCGTGCCGAGATTCTCCCGCTGTTCCTTCTCCCTTTGTCCCTGTGCCATACCCTGCCCCCTCAAGAAACGTTTGCACCCTCCTGCACGGCCGGCCGAAACCGTCCTCTGCAGGAAAGCCTGCCGCACGGCATTGCTGCCTGCAAAAGTGCAGTCTAGCACGCCTGCACGGCAAAGACAAGACAAGCACAAAAAGCGCAAGGATGCAGGATGGTTGCTCGTACACCATGTCTTTTCTGTCCTGCTGTCCCTGTCTCCTCCGAAAACTCGTGTCCGGTTGCCCGTATAGATTGCCCGTATGGAGGTACACCATGAGACCACAGATCCCGTCTTGCCACCCGTATCGCCACCCGTATCGTCATGGCTCAGACCCGGCTTTCGAAGCAGACGCTGGAGCAGGCTCCGGGCCGCAACCCCGGTTCGTACCCGGGTCAGCGCCCGGGACCAGGCCCCGCATTCCGGCCGGCGTCATGAGGACCCCCATGGAGCAGAGCATGATGGCCAGGATCATGGCCAGGACCGTGCCCGGGGCCATGATCGATCCCATGGCTGCCATGGCTGAGCCCATGCCCTGCGAACAGCCCGCAGGCCCTGACAGCCTGCCGGACAGGGCGGCGGAGAGTGCCGTCGTTGCCCCGGACGCTGACGCCCTTGCGGACGCAAGAGAGGACGCCGGTTCGGACGCCAGAGAGGATGCAGGGAAGGATGCAGCCCCTGCTCCCGCAAGCCGTCGCGCAGACGAAGCGGTCCAGCCGATCCAGCCGGCCCAGGCGGCTCAGCCGGTCCAGCCGATTCAGCCGCACGGGCCCGCAGGCAACACGCCGAACTCTGTCCCGCCGGGACACGGCACGACGCAGCCCGGCAGGACGCGTCCGGCCACGTGTCCGGCCACGCTTCCGGCCACGCTTCCGGCCAGGCGTCCTTCCTGGATGCGCCCCGGCCTGTTGCGGGATGCCTGGGAGTGGGCGCAGCGGATGGCATCCGCAGAGGCTGCCGCTCCCGCCCAGCCCGCAAAGTCCGCAGAGCCCGCAGAGCCCGGCAGGGAAGAACCGGCCGCCTGGGCGGCCGATCCCTCAGGCGTGGTGACGGATGCCCGGGGCATTCCCTGGCCTGCCTCCCTGATGCAGCTGAAGAAGGACCTGGACGCCCGTCTGCAGGTGCGCCGGCAGCAGGACCGGACAGGAACAGGAACAGGGACAGGGGCTGCGCCTTGCGGCAGCTGGCAGGCGAGCGGCACGGTCCTCCTGTCCGAACAGGACGAGCGCCTGGCCGTCTTCGAAAATCCCGAGGATGCCCGTTTTGCCGCGCAGCTCTGCAATGTCCTGCCGCTCGTCCTGACTCTGTACGAGCGGCTGTCCGCAGCCTGCATGGACAGCAACAGGGAAAACCGGGAGACCCAGCGCAAGCTTGCCGCCCTCAGGAAGGACTGGTCGAGCATGAAGCGTGTCCTTGTTGCCCAGAATGCCCTGGTGCGCACCTACAACGAGGCCTGCCTGCAGCTTTGTGCCAGGGAGGATGCCCGTCCCCGTGTGCAGGCCGACGACAGGCCCCTGCTGGACTGGCTTGTGAACCATCTGGCTTGCGAGAGTGTGCAGCCCGTCTGCCCCTATGCCTGCGGACACTTTGATCAGACCAAGCCCTGCCCCCTGTGGAAGCCTGAAGGCGCAGGGGATTCCTGCGCAGCGCCGGCCACAACAGACAAGGTGGGCACGACGGACGCAACAGACAGCCTGGACACAGCGGACACGACGGCCGGGACGCCGGAAGAGGCCGCAGGCCTGGCCCGCAGCCTGCCGGATGTGGCGACCTGGAAGAAGCTCGTCTTTCCTGCAAGCGACGACAGGGCCACGTGCCGCTGCAACGTGTGGCAGTGCTGGAAGCAGGCCTGCCTCTGGGCCTGCGGCCGCAGTGCGTTCAGGTCTGAACGGTCTGCCAGGACGGACAGGACCGGGGAGGACAGGGCACAGGCTGCCGAGGCCGGCAGGGACGCGGCCTGTGCGGTAGCTGAAGAGGGTTCGGCTGAAGTTTCCGGGGAAGGAGCCGGGGACGAGGCAGACGAAGAGGCCGGCCCGGGCGCTGGATCAGACACTGGGGAAGACGCCGGAGAGCGAAGCTTGAGACGGCCCTGATGATCCCGCAGTGAATAATCGCGGACGAGGCGCTCAGGGACAGGAAGAGCCACCGGGGAGCCGACATGGCTCCCCGGGCACGGCATCGGGCAAGACGGGCAAGACATCGGGGGCACGCCCCCACGGGGCCTAGCCGTGCCGGCAGAGCAGGGCCAGTTCCTGTTCGTTCAGGACCCGCACCCTGCCCGGAGGCAGGCTGCCCAGGGAAAGAGCGCCCTCGGCAACGCGCCTGAGTCTGAGCACAGTCAGGCCGCAGTCCCTGCACATGCGGCGTATCTGGCGGTTCAGGCCCTGCTGCAGGGTGATGGTCAGCAGGGTTGCGCCCCTGTCTGACGCATCCGCCATTCTGGCCACGACTTTGGCAGGCCGGGTGACATCCCCTTCTGCCAGGGTCATGCCCTGGCGCATGGTGGTCAGGACCTGCTCTGTCACCTGCCCCCGGACCAGGACCTCGTAGACCTTGTGCTGGCAGTTGCTCGGATGCATGAGCCGCTGGGCCAGGGCGCCGTCATTGGTGAGCAGGATGAGGCCCTCGGAATAGTAGTCCAGGCGGCCGACGGGATAGAGGCGCAGGTGGCGGTATTCTCCGGGCACAAAGTCCAGCACCGTGGTGCGCCCCTGGGGATCCGAGACCGTGGAGACCACGCGCACGGGCTTGTGCAGCATCAGGCAGACCCTGGGCTCGGAGAGGGCGACAGCCCTGCCGTCCAGGGTCACCGTGTCTTCGGGCAGCACGCGGTCGCCGGCCCTGGCCGTGCGGCCGTTCAGAAGGACCCGGCCCTGTTCGATGAGCTCGTCGGCCTTTCTGCGCGAGCAGACGCCCGCAGCGGCCAGATACTTGTTGAGACGGATGCCTGCAGCGCCGTCGTCCGGCTGGCTGCCCGTGCCGGCAGACGGCATGTGCTGTCCTGCAGGCCGGAAGGAGCGTCTGTCGTCCTCCCTGCCGCTGTGCCTGCGGGGCTCGTTCCCGTGAAGGCGGGCCGGCTGTCCCGGCCTCTTGCCGGGCCCCCGGTGCTGCCTGTCTGCCCTGTCTGCCATGTCTGGCCGGTCCGGCCTGTCTGTCCGTGTGCCTGCCCTGGAGGAGGTCCTTGTATCCCTTGAAAATCTGCTCATGTGTCCCGCCAGCCCCTGATGAGGGGAAAGAGTGAAGGGGCCGGCAAGGAAAGACCTTGTGCCGCTCCCGGACAGGGGCCTGCGGGGCGCTGCCCCGGGCCCGGCCAGGGCTCTCCCTAAACTTTTGCAGGAAGAAATTCAAGGCATGGCCGTGGGGAAGACGCCGCCAGGAGCCAGTAGAATCGGTTCCTGTCCTGCCGGCCACCCCATGGACTCTTCCTATGGACTCTTCTCTGGACTCTTCCGTGGCCTCTCTCGTGGATTCTTTCGTGGACGCTCCCGCGGACTCCCCTCTGGCGTCCCCCGGCCTTGCGGATTCTTGCGCATCAGGGCGAATCAGGGCGGATCATGGCAGAGCAGGGGGCATGAAAAAGGCTCCCCAGGCAGCAGAAGGCCCGGGGAGCTTGTGTCCTGTTCGGAAAAATGGTCGTAGCGCTTCGATCAGCTGGCCGTGGAGAGGCGCTCGCGCTGCCAGGGCAGGCGCACTTCGCAGATGAAGCCTATGATCTGGCCGGAAAGGAGCACGGTTATCAGGGAATAGAAGAGCCGTTCCAGCGGAATGTAGCAGGCCGACAGGGCCAGGACCGAGATATCGGTCAGAAGGTAGATCCACTGTATGCGGATTTTGGTGATTTCGGTGAGTGCCATGGCCAGGGCATCGTCGCCGCCCGTGGCGCCGCCGGTCCGGATGCACAGGCCGCAGCCCACGCCCACGAAGAGCGCACCGGCCAGGGCTGCCAGCAGGGGCTGATCGGCAAGGGCTGGCCAGAGCGGGTCCATCAGCTCGCAGCCTGCCCAGGCAAGGGAGAAGGCCAGGCTTGCCAGGGCCGAATAGATGACGAACCGGCAGCCAAGCACCTTCCAGCCCAGGACAAAGCAGGCGGTATTGATGACGGGCCCGGACAGGGCCGGCGAGAGGTCAAGCCAGTACTGCAGGAGCAGCACAAGGCCCAGCACGCCGCCCTCGGTAATGCCGCTGTAGGCATGCACATGGTAGAGGCCGAAGGCCAGGATCATGGAGCCCAGGGCTGTCATGGCGCAGGCAAAGAGGGTGATTTCGGGAAGGATTTTTTCCCTGAAGGCTTTCCTGATGGCGTCTCTGTTCAGATGCTCCTGTCGGAAAGAGGTGAGGTTGCATGAAAGTTGCTGAAAACGGGATCCGAGGGACATGGAGAAAGCTCCGCAAAGGTATCGCAGTCGGTCTATATGTAGTCGGAAATGTAGGGGGTCTCGTGCAGGATGGCATCGTCCAGGCGGCGTATGGCCTCGGCATTGGGCGTTTCGATGCGGCCCCGGCGGTAGAGCTGGGCTGCGGACTTGTAGCCCAGCAGCAGGGTGGTCAGGGTGCCAATGGACATGGAGACGTGGAAGTCCGGGCTGTGCCTGCCCACGTGGCAGCCGCCGGCATGGAAGAGCACGTTGAAGGTGTCGCTGTTCCAGTCCAGGAAGGGATCCGTGATGTCGAAGGCGATGCAGACATCCTTTTCACCGGGATCGCAGGGGTAGCTGGCAAAGAATTCCTTCACGTCCACAATGCGGCCCATGATATAGGGACGGATGGTTTCCTTGATGTCCGCATCGTCCATGTCAAAGGCAATGGGCTCGTTGTAGTAGGTATTGCCGCGCACCTCGTCGATCATGGAGTCATGGGCATGAATGTAGCTCCACAGCCCCATCTGCGCCTCAAGGTTCAGGTAGATCATCTCCTTGACGTACATGATGTCGTTGCGCAGCAGGTAGACCATGTAGCCCAGGGGCTTCTTCGTCGCGCTGTAGTAGATGGCCACCATGGTGTCATCAAGTTCCCAGCGCCAGAATTCTTCCCAGGCCAGGGAATTGCGGAACAGACAGCCGTGGGTCTGGGCGGCAAAAGTGGTGTGCAGGTTGCGGAAGTCGCTGTTTTCCCAGTCCACGCGGCGCACGATGCCCGGCGCCCTGTAGGCAGAGGGGATCTGCCGGTCCTTCACGACATAGGAAATCTTGTTGGAGATGATTTCCCAGCCGTGCTTGCGGTAGAGCGGGATGGAATAGGGGTAGAGCAGGGCCAGGGACTGCTTCTTGTCGCGCATGCGCCCGAGGCTCTTCCGCATGAGGCGGGACATGATGCCCTGGCCGGAATACTCGGGATAGGTGGAAACACTGGTGATGAAGCCGATATGGAAGGTGGTTCCATAGATGTTCATCTTGAGGGGGTAGACGGCAAACTGCGAGATGAGGTTGTCGCCGTCATAGCAGCCCAGAATGTCGGCACGTTCCAGAACCGGGAACTTGGACTGCTTGATTTCGTCGTCCCTCCAGCCTGCCTCCATGAGGTCCTGTTCGGTGACCTGAAAGGCATAGCGCAGCAGGGCATTGTATTGATCCAGGTCGCTGCCTGTGAGTTCGCGTATGGTGTATGGAAAGGGTTTGGCGCTGGCCGATGAATGCATGGTATTTCTGCGCGAGACAGGAAGATGTGGACGCGCAGACCTCCTTGGAAAGAGTGACGGACAGGGGATGTCCTGTGTCCGTTTGGCAAGTGTGCCTTGGGCGGGGCACAGTCTACACCGAAACCTTTCCTAGATCCACAATTTGAAATTTTTGTGACAAAGGGGCAGGGGATCCGGCCTGGAATGCTGGTCCGGGCAGGCATTCAGGCTCCCTGAGGAGCCCTGCTCGTTTGGATGATGAGGTCAATGTTTTGGCGATAAAAAAATTTCCAAGTTTAGGAATTTGCTCCATTGATTGAACGAACAACCAATTTTATTTCAAACTTGGTTGCTAAAGCCAAGTATCCTTCCGGGGGCGCTGCCCCCGGACCCCTGCCTCTCGCCGCCGAGGAGGCTCGGGGAATGCAGGACGAAGGGCTTTTAGCCCTTCCTCTGCATTCCCACGAGCAGAGCGTATTACCTAGCTGCCTCACGTCAAGGAGCTTTCGCGGCATATCCTCGCCTGGCTGCGCCAGGCTCCGGTATTCCACGACTCCTTGACATGAGTCCGCTAGGCACACAGAGGAAGCACCTAGAAAAGCGCATCATGCTGGTTATATTATTAGACGAGCCGAAATACCCCATCCGTAAGGGGGGGATGAAAGGCGTGCATTTTCTTTTGACTCTCTCCAGATTGTTGCTTAAGAGAGTAAAATATATTCGGGCGTGGGCAGCGCCTCAGATCCTGTGGGGAGTTGAAGAATACAGCTTCAGCTCAAGTGAGTCGGCGTAGGCCGTCCAGCAGCAGGACCCCATAGAAGCGACTGATCGCAAGGTCAGCGCAGTAGGGAATCCACCTGCGTAAGCGGGGGGAGAATGTCAAATTGTGGGCGTGTTCTGCCCCATCAGTAGTTTGGGAGGTCAGTGCCAATGGCTACTGTTTTTGACGTGGCCCAATACGTTCGCGACAAGACTGGGCCAATTTCCACTATCAAGCTCCAAAAACTTGTTTTCTACTGCAAGGCATGGAGTCTTGTGTGGGACGAGGATCCTCTTTTCCCGGAAGAAGTGCAGGCATGGGCTAACGGGCCAGTAGTTCCAGCATTGTACGCAGTCCACAAGGGGAAGTTCTTTTGTCCGGAGAAGTTTGAACAGGCCGATGTTTCCAGACTGACAGACGCTCAGAAGGAAACGATTGATGCCGTACTTGAAGCTTATTCCCACTTATCTCCACAAGGTCTTGTGTCTTTGACGCACTCTGAAAAGCCCTGGATTGAGGCCCGGGGCGGTATCCCCGATTACGAGATTTGTAATAAGTCTATCTCCGACGCATCAATTGCCGAGTATTACAGCTCTATCAAGGTATGAGTGCAAAGAAAAAACTTGCGCGGCTAAACAAGGTAAACCGCATTCCCAAGATTTCGAATCCAGATCCAGATTACTTTTCTGCACCTATTGGTTGGAATTTTTCTATGATGGATTCTGACAGCGGTTTTCCTTGGAGCTGCACCTACAGTAAGCTAACCAGGTTTCGTCAATCAATTCTCTCCATAGAAGGTAAAAGCTTCAAGGATAGTAACTACTCAGCTTGATTTTGTCTTGCAATTCTAGGCTATTAACCAGTCAGGCCAAAAAGAAAACATATTTAGCTTATTTTATAAATATTTGTAATCACATGCTTATTTTAACACATGCATGATGATTGCTCATGGTGCCCAATGTAAG
>DXHV01000048.1 GCA_019113165.1 Candidatus Desulfovibrio intestinipullorum | reverse complement strand
GAAGTACCAGTCGTTGTTCATCTCGAGTTCCTTGCTGAAGGTCACGCCCACCGGGAAGGTCCAGATGTTCTGCTGGAAGCCGTCGCCCTCAAGCACCGTACCGGCACTGTTGTCCACATCATAGCCCCAGGTATTGATGCTCATGTAGCGGACGCCCACATGGGGGATGATGTCGAGAGCACTGGTCTCGAACTTGTATTCGCCACGCAGGCCGGCGGAAATGGCCGAAGCCTGAATGTCGGCTTCCAGGTCGCTCATGCCCATGCGGGCATCCACATCCTGGTTCACGGAGTTCCAGGTGCTCGTGTAGGACACATCGCCCATGACGGCAAAGTTCTCGTACTTCCAGCCGGCGTAGGCGCCAAGGCCCCAGAAGGTCATGGAGTTGGTGGTATCGTAGACATCACCGGAGCTCTGGGCATAGCCGCCACCGATATTGAACATGAGACCGGCACGGAAGTTGCTGGCCCAAGTGTAGTCGGCACCAAGGGAGACACCGCCCAGGTTGGCATTGTAGCCGTAGTCAAGATTGCCGGCTTCCATGCCAAAGCCGTTCTGATTGGACCACAGGGGCGCAATCCACAGGGCCAGGCCCAGGGCCTTTTCGTCCACAAGCTGGCCTTCCACGTTCATGGCTTTTGAGCCATTTTCGGGATTGGCAAAGCCCATGCGGTTGACCACGCTGTTGGTGGCGGCATCGGAGGCCATCTTGGTCATCTGCGGCACAGCCGCAGCAAAGGCCATGCGGGCAGCGCTTTCCATCTGCTCGACGGCCGCTCCCTTGTCAGCGCCAAGATAGAAGTTGTCCGTGGCACGGGAGAGGAAGCGGACACCCTGATGTTCGGAGTTCACGCCAGGAGTGCCAGAGTAGAGGGCATTAACGGCGCCCGCCAGTTCCCCGCTCAGACCGGGAAAGATGGCACTTGCCTCATTGCGGGTGACACTGACTACAACTGCATTGTCTTTCCACTCTGCATCACCCACGGAGAGCATGTCCGTGGACGTGGACTTCTTCCAGCCATTAAGTTGCAATTTTGCTTCGTCTACGTTTGCAACGATAGTGTACTTCTGGCCATGCGCAGCGTCCGTGATCAGCAGTTTGGCGCCCTGTTCGACTACCAGAGTGCCAGGGGTTGCTGCTTCAAACGTTATGGCTGCCGTCTTCCCGTTGATGGTCTTGCCGTTGACAACCAGCAGGGTTTTTTCGGCAAAGATGGCCTTGTTGGCAGCTGCGTTCACGGCATCATACAGAGAATTTGGCTTCCCCGTATCTGCATAAGACGTTCCCGTCAGGGTTCCATTGACAACAAGAGCCTCGCCGGAAGCAATTGTTACAGGCTTGTAGAGACCCAGGGCAGCCTTGGTGCCATTTTCAGACAGCGATCCAGCGACACCGGGCAACCATGCTGTATCCTTGGTGCCGATGGCCAGGTAGGAATTCTGCCCCACACCGACCTTGCCACCCAGCGTCATGACATCCTCGGCTCCGCCGGTTTCGGCACCCAGGTCCGCGACAGCCACATTGCTGGAGGCTTCACCCCAGGCAGGATCAATGAGCAGCATGCCGCTGTTGAGGTTGACCGTCTGGGCAGCAAGGGTTGTCCCACCTGTCACGTCAGACTGGGAGCCCACGGCAAGGACGCCTCCATTTTCCAGGTTCAGTGTCCCTTCAATGTTCGCCTGTGTTCCATTGCCCAGGCTCAGATTCTTGACTGTACTGTCTGTCTCGGTACCTTTCAGATTCAGTGCACCCCCGTCAACCGTCACACTCCCTGCATCCAGGGTCGCAGCGCTGACATGAGTTGCTTCAATGTCACCAGCCGTAATGGTACCGCCTGCGTTCAGGGTCAGCGTGGCATTGTCCGCTTTGCTGATGGCATTATTGGAGACAGTTATGTCTTTTTGCGCCACGATGGAACCAGCTGCCTCGGAGATTGCGTTCTCAACAGTTATGCTGTCACCAGCCTGCACTGTACCACCATTCTTTACGGACAGGGTACTTACATTGATGGCTCCTGCTCCCTCGGCTGTGCCGGCTGCGGAGAGCGTGCTGCCATCAGCGAGAACCGTTCCTGCGGCGCCATCTTGTCCGCCGATAGAGCCCTCCACCGTAAACTTGCCGCCATTTCCCTGGACATTGAGCGTGGACGCTGCTCCCAGGGTTACATCGCCTGCAACCGTCCCCTGGCCAGACGTCCCAGCGTCTCCCAAAATCAGGGTGGCATTGCCTTGTACAGCAATGCTGCCATTGACCACATCAATGCTTTCGCTCGTATCGCCGGCCAGTTGCAGCGTTTTTTCTACTTGAAGGGTTGATCCGTCCTGAACAAGCTCGGCAGATTTCCAGCCACCGGAAAGCGTCCCATTATTGACAACATCCGTCACTGTACTCTTTTTTGTTTTTTCATTGGCAACTGACAAAGAAGTGCCTTTTACTGATTCATAGTCGATGACTCCATCTTCTAAATTTTCGTTGCCAAAGAGACCGTCAACAGCAGCGCTGCCTGTATTGATAAGTGCTTCAGTGCCGAAATGATTTTTGAGAGTCTCTGCGTCAAGCACTGTCCCTTCTTCAGATTCAATGTTGAGAACAGCACCGCTGGCAAGATAGGCGCCTTTAAATTTGTCAATCTGGTCGGCATCAATGATCAGAGTGCCACCAGCAGAGATCTGTATATTCTCGTTTGATCCTACTCGTATCTCTGTTGCATTGCTTAGATCAAGAATGCCTCCATCCTTGACGCTCACCCTGCCGTCATCGTGAATGATGAGTTCACTGTTGTCCCCTTCGCCAGAGACATTGGCAAGTACGAGCGTGCCAGAGAGAGCCAGGGTCTGGTTATTGGCCACATCAACATGCTCGACCGTAATCACTCCGGCACCGGAAACGTTGACGGTGATGGGCTCAGTTGTCTCTGCAAAGATGCCTGTTCCGGCACCGTTGCTCACACCAGTACAGAGATTGGCCACAGACACGTCATAATTCGCCTGTACTGCTCCAAACCCACTGGCAAGCTTGTTGAACGTGGATGGAGTGGGGTCATTGAACACCAGAGTCGTCTGAGAAGTGCCAGTATACTTCTCCACCCCTGGGGCATCCACGTCATCAATAACAACCATTTCGACTGCTGCCGTCTCTTCGGATGGCTCCGCAGCCTGCGCCATGCCGGCACTGCCCATAATGAGCATGCCGGCCACAGCCAGCGAGCCGAAGGTGTTGAGCAAGTGGCATTTCCTGAGCACAGCCCTGTAGCGGTTCACCAGATTGCCTATGGCACCTTGAGTCAATTTCATGATCCAGCTCCTGTGGGTGGGTACACGTTGGGCGAAGGGGACAGCGCCAACATGATGTTCAGTTACAAAAGTTCATACACAAACTGTTTCTCAAAACTGCTGCCTTTGAGTGTGTCTGCAGTATCACATATTTTTGTACTACTGCGAGACGTTGCAGAATATTGACAAAATTTTGGGCAGTATCGTTTCTCCTTGTACCCGTCTGCCCAATCATCGTAAAGGAGCGTACTTTTGTTTGCCCCAGTCGAACACAGCACAGGACGGCCCTCCCGGGAATTTTTCACGGTCACAGACATAAAAATTCATTCATGCATCATCCCTCTACAATAACTGCCATTCATGAGCTCTGTGCCACACCGTATTTTTGTTGCCTGGCGCAAAACACAAGTGACAATTCCAGGTTCCCTGACCTGCAGCAGTCTCTTGCCCTCCTTCCTTTTTTTCTGATCCGATCGTGATCCTCCGCTGCGGCGCCACGCCTGCTCCCTGCATCATCCCTGCCTGCCTTCATGCCTGGGGCCCGTTTTTCCCCAGGTGCACCTCCTTTCTTCCAACAAAGGGCAGGACCTGTGCCTGTTGCGCTGCTCCAGAATCGTTTCCTTTGGCCCGCAGTGCCGGGTGGTCCCCTACCTGGTCCCCAGGGAGCCTCAGTCCTGCGTTCTCCGACCTGTCCCTTCTGTCCGTTTCGTTGTCTCTCAGGGCAGACACCCCAGGCCCGGTTCGCGCCCTCAGGGGCGTCCTTTCCATCCATTCCCCCGGCAGCAGCCGCCCTGGCAGGCAGGAACAACAGGCACAAAAAAAGGAAGGCAGGTCGGATCTCCTTCGATCGTTTCCTGCCTTCCAAGACCACGGTTGCACAGCCTTCTGCGCAACACTTTTTTCAAAAAATTCTACTGAACAGTCTTGAGCCAGCGGGCCCATTCCACGCCCCTGGCTATGAGTTCGTCCTGGCTCAATACATTGGCATCGTACAGAATCAGGGCCGAGCCGGCCTCCACGTTGATTTCCACGGACTTCACGCCATCCTGCACTTCCAGGCGCTCCTTTGCCTCTCTGGCAACATGAGCCTTCGTCAGGCCAGGGTGACGCACACGGACACGGCCGGGGATAAAGCTGCGCACATAGCGCACAAAGGACAGCATTTCCAGTTTGGTCGGGGCTTGGGCCATTAGTGATGTCTCCTCATGGGACGGGGAAAGGGCCCTGGCAGATTTGCAGCAGGGCCCGGAAGTCGTTCTACGCGCTTTCCTGGCTTTCGGGCAGGGCCAGGGCAAGATCCTCGTCGGTCAGGTTGCGGCGCATGGCCCGTATGGACAGAAGCACGGTGGTCATGTTGTGCAGGAAGGCCGACAGACCGGGCGTCAGAATCATGAAGATGCCGCCCATGAGGAACAGGCTGTTGAAGACCATGGTGTAGAGGTAGTTGGTATTGATGCGCTGCATGGCGCGCACGCCAAGCTGCCGGGCCGTGATGAGGCCCTCCAGGGAGGACCGGGTCAGCAGCACGTTGGCAACGCCCTGGGCAAGATCCGTACCGTCCGTCATGGCCACACCCACGGTGGCTGCGGACAGGGCAGGGGCATCGTTGATGCCGTCGCCCACCATGAGGACATGGCGGCCTTCGGCCAGGAGCTGGTTCACCACATCGGACTTGTCCGTGGGCAGCACCTGGGCGCGGTATTCGGTAATGCCAAGCCTTGAGGCAATGGCCCTGGCCGTGCGCTCGTCGTCGCCGGTGATCATGAGGATGCGGTCCACGCCCTGTTCGCGCAGGGTACGGATAACCCTGGCTGCCTCGGGACGCGGCGGATCCTCTATGGCCACCATGCCGGCAATCCTGCCGCCCTTGCCCACGTAGAGCAGGGAGCGGCCCATGGCGGCCTGTTCGTCCATGGCCGTGCGCAGGGGCGTCAGATCAATGCCCTCATCGTATTCCACATAGTGACGGGAGCCCACGACCACATTCACGCCGCGCAGCTGCGAGCACACGCCATGGGCAACAATGTACTGCACCTTGTCGTGCTCTTCGGGATGGCGCAGCCGGCGCTCCTCGGCGGCGCGGACCACGGCCCTGGCCACGGGATGCGGGAAGTGCTCTTCCAGGCAGGCCATGTCGCGCAAAACCGTCTCCTCGTCAAAGCCCGGTGCGGCCACCACGGCCGCCACCCTGGGCGTGGCATTGGTGAGGGTGCCGGTCTTGTCGAAGACCACGGTGTCCACGTCCCTGAGTGCCTCAAGGTAGCGGCCGCCCTTGACGACCACGTTGTTGAGGGCGCCTTCGCGCATGGCGGCCAGCACCGTCAGAGGCGTGGTGAGCTTCAGGGCGCAGGAGTAGTCCACCAGCAGGACAGAGGAGGCCCGCAAGGGATCGCGAGTGATGAGGAAGACCAGGGCTGCCAGGCCGAAGGTAAAGGGCACGGCCAGATCGGCCATGCGCTCGAAGCGCCCCTGAATGCCGGCCTTGAGCGACTCGGATTCCTCGATGAAATGAACAATCTGTCTGAGGCGGGTCTGATCGCCCACCTTGGTCACGCGCACGCAGAGGCTGCCTTCTTCCATGACCGTGCCGGCAAAGACACTGTGGCCGGCCACACGGACCACGCCAATGGGCTCGCCGGTCATGGCCGACTGGTTGACGACACCTTCACCGTCCACCACCACGCCGTCCACGGGGATGGAGCTGCCGGCATTGACAACGACCACGTCGCCTTCCTGCAGTTCCCTGATGCCGATCTGGCGCTCTGTGCCGTCGGGATTGCGGACCCAGACGGTCTCGGTGGTCAGATCAAGGCTGCTGCTTAAGGAATCCAGGGACTTCTGTCTCGTCCAGGATTCCAGGGCATCGCCGATGCCGAGGAGCAGGGTGAGGGTGCGAGCCGTGCGGAAGTCCCGCCTGAGCAGGCAGACGGCAATGGCTGTGGCGTCCAGGACGGAGACATTGAGATGGGTCAGGAACAGCTCCTTCAGGCCCTTGAGCAGGTAGGGCACGGCATGCAGGATGGCTGAAGGAATGCTGTACCAGGTGGGCATGAAGGGTCGAAGGACGTAGAAGCGGATGATTTCCAGCGCCGCTGCCATGGGCCCCTCGACCCTGGGCCTCACTAATTCATCGCCATGAAAGTCGGGGCGGGTACGTGCCTCGTCTATGGCATCCCCGGCGTCGGCAATGGCCTTGAGAGCGCTCAGCCGGGCGGCATCATCCTCGTAGAAGAACAGGACACTGCCAATGGCAGGATTGACCGACACCCCGACAATGCCGTCGAGGCCGGCCAGGCTGTCGGCAAGCTCCGTTGCTTCCTCAAGGGTCAGCCTGAGTCCGCAGCGGCAGCGCATTCTTCCATGACAGGTCACGACGCCGTCAGAGAAGGTCCCCTGCAATTCATGCACAATAACAAAACTCACTTCTGTCTCACCTCGTCCTGGACACCCGAAAACGTCGGCTAGGCGTCCTGTTCCTTGCGCTGAGCCTGTTCGGCCTTGGCTTCGGCGTAAAGATCCTGGGCGTCTTCCTTGACCTTTTCCACTGCGCCGGCAATGGCGTCCTTCACATCCATGCCACGGCTGATGATGCCGGCAGCAACGGGCTTCAGATTGATGGCGCCACGCTGCAGAGCCATGGTTCCGAGGACGCCGGCAGCGATGCCGCCCACAAAGAAGAGAGCATATTTGAGACCTGTGTTCATGATCAAACCTCCATGAAAGTACTGGCGGAAGCCCCTGATACTGACACATCCGCCTCACGCTCTTTCAGGCTGCATCAGCTTTTTGGCCTGTACTAGCGTGTCACAAGGATGTAGTCGGCTTCCTTGTTGCGCAACGTAACAGTAACACCGGAAAGGCGCAAGGCCACGGGATCCTGCAGAGGCGCACGGCCCACAACGGACACTTCGGTGCCGGGGATCAATCCCATGTCCCTGATACGACGACCCAATTCACCGGGAGCAACCACATCGGCAATGGTCGCGGTCTCACCCACATGCATCTGGCGAAGGCTGATGGAAGAAGGCATATAACTCTCCTGAATGCTTGTTAGATTTTGGTCCTTTCGGGCCGGTTGTCCTGCCCCTTTCAAAAAAAACAAAAAAAATTTTGCTTTTTTGAAAAAAGGTAAATCCATTTTCAATTTTCATCTGTACTTCACTGTGAAGTACCGTGAAAATGAATGTCAAAATTTCAATTTGTCATTGAGTACAAAGTGTGTCACACTGTACTTCATCTGGCTGGAAGAAAAGTGCAATCACTCTTCGGAAAACTTGCATGCGGCCTCTGTCAGGCCTATCCAAAGTTTCTGAAAAACGATTTCAAAGCGCTCCCTGCCCGAACCGGATTGAATCCGTTCGATGCGGTTCGGTTCGGGTTGCTGTCCATACCTCCCTGCCAGCTTAAGGCCACTCCGGCTGCCTCTTCCGTTTCGCAGACCAGCATCTGATCTGCGAGGGCAGGGCAGCTGCTCAAAAAAACCGGACACTCCCCGGGGCCCCTGGCCCCCTGCGGTCTGTTCACCCCACCTTCAAGCCGCACAAGCCTTTGTCAGGGGTGCGGAAAAAAAATGTACGGAGAAATGCCATGTCAGCAACCAGTCTTGCTCTTGCCGCCACGACCACCATTGTCAGAAAGCCCTTCAACGTGAAGCCTGCGAACGCCTTCATGCTGGGCCTGCTGGGGCTCACCTTTGTTGCCGGTTTCACGGGCTCAAAGGGCGTCCATGTGGCCGCTGGTCTCGCGCTCACCGGTGCCGTGGGCTACCATGTGTGGAAGCGCCGCAAGGCCCTCTAAGCTGTTCCCCCACATTTCCCGGACGGATGCCGGCCCCTGGAATATTTCCGGGGGCCTGCCGTCCCGGACACTTGAGGAGGAAAACAGGGTGGCGAGAAAACTCTTCTCAGGAGGCGGCAGGATTACGCACAAGGGCCATCCTGCTTCTTCTCGCTGCAGTGGCAGACCGGGGTCTTCGCGGCGCCGGCACGATTTGTCGAAGAGCAGCAGCTTGAACCACCGCCGCAGCAGGAGCAGGTCTTGCTCTTGATCTTCTTGCGGTAGTTGTTGATGAGAAAGAGCGCTGCCAGAACGATGATGACGGCAACAATGATATTCTGAGTCATGACAAACCGGCGTCCTCTCCTCCTGGCTTCCGGAAAGACCTTTGAGAAAGACTTTCGAGAAAGACCTCTGGACGGAGTTTCGGGCGCTGCCTCCAGGGAATAGGGAATCTGGCAGTGGAAGGAAAAAAGGTCCCTGCCTGTTCTGCCGGACATGATTTATATGGGAAATGGAATTCGTTGTCAAATTCGTTTCAAAACAAGTCAGAAATTTTCTGTATTTCCCTGCCAGGAGCGGCTCAGATTTTTTGGCACCCCATCCCCGGACAGTCTCATCTGCCCTGGCGACACACTGTCCTTTCTCGAGCAGAAGCCTGTCCAGACCGAGCCTTTTTGCCTCAGGGGCATCTGACAGGCTTCTGGCAGGCTTCTGGCAGACACCTCTTCTGCACGTCTTTTTTCCTGCAGTGCATGGGGAACAAAAAAGGCGCAGGCCACAAGGCTCTTCCCGCATCTTTCGGGAACAAGCCTCTGGCACGTGCGCCTTGCAAAAAAAGGGGGCAGGAGTCAGGGAGTGTGCACTTCCCCTGTGCCTTGCACAAAACGTTGTCGAACAGTGAATGAAGCGGGCGCTCCCGCGTCCTGCGCCCGGCAGTCTCGCCGGGAGCGCGACATCGCGGTCAGTTGAGCAGGGCGGGCCTGAGCACGCAGCGCTCGCCATTGAGGGACTCGACCCAGCCGGTCACAGTGACAATATCTGCGCGCTTCAGGCTCTCGATGCGCTGCTTTTCCTTGTCGTTGCGGGCGACCAGAAAGACGTCCAGGGCAATCTGATCGGAATTGTCCGCGCTCTTCAGACGGTAGGAGTTCTTCTTGTGGGTGGTGATGTCGTCGATTTCGCACACCCAGCGCACCATGTGGCCCACCACCTCGGCCGTCTTTTTGTCCTTCTGCACCTGCGTCCAGTCGGAGTCCTTGGCCAGGCCTGAGAAGAGCTCCTTGCGGCTCACCTTTGTTTCGCCCTTGAAGGCAGCCAGGGCCTCCACCTGCTTTTTCTGGCGCTCCTGATCCGAGCCGGTAATGCTGTCGAAGGTGGAATCAAGGAAATTGCCAAACTGGGCGGCCTTGCTGCCTATGTAGTCCACGGCGCCGTCCATGTCGGCCGCCGGCACGGGCTGGCAGGGAACAAGCCACAGGGCAAGGGCAAGGCTCATGACGGGACGCAGGCGGCAATGGGACATGGGTTCCTCCTGACTGGTGTGGAGATGGGGACAAGCGGGCGGGACAGGAACAGGGCCTTGCAGGCTTCGGACATGAGCCGGCAGCAAGCCTCCTTTGCGGACAAGGCCCTCCGGACAAGGCCCTTTTTCTATTTGTTGATGAACTCGGTGAGATCGTTGCGGGCAAAGTCTTCGAGTTCCTTCCAGTCGCTGCGCAGAGTTTCGGTAAAGAGGATGCCGAAGTGCGAGTACTTGTCGTAGAAGCCCCGGCGCAGGCAGACCACCTTGCGAAACTTCCTGCACAGGGCCTCGTAATCGAAGCTGTGCACGGGCGGGCAGTGTTCGGGCTTGTTGAGGACCATGAGGGTCCAGACCTTTCCCTCCTTGCCTTGCAAAAGGGTGTCCCAGTCGGGGCGGGTATTGTCCAGGAAGCACTCGTAGGAGGCAAAGCCCCAGGCAAAGAGACTTATGTCCGTGCAGGAGAGGCCGGCAAAGCGCAGGGGATTGAACTCTATGGGCACGATGAAGCCGTTTTCGTCGCAGCGCAGCTCCACGTGCGCCGGGAAGTTGCGCAGCTTCAGATAGGCATTGACCGTATTGAACCAGTTTTCCAGGGGCTCCAGCATGCGGCGGATGATGTCTGCGCCTGTATAGTAGAGCCTGTCGCTCACATCCTGGGCCGAGGCAAAGTCATGCTGCAGGATGTTGCAGACCACGGCGCGGCCGTCGGCGTCAAAGTACACGTCCACGGCGTATTCCGTGCCGCGGATGAGGCTCTCCACAATCCAGCTCTGATCGCCCAGCACGGCCGCGGGATACTGGGCGCACCAGGAGGCCATGTTGGCGGCAATGTCGGCCTTTGCGTGCTGCCACTGTTCGGCATTCTCTATGCAGTAGACCCCGAGGCTGCAGAAGCCCACGCTGGGCTTGAGGACGCAGGGCATGGGCACCTGGTCTGCCTCCGTGGCCATGAGCGTCTCCTGGGAAAGCTCCATGAAGAAGTAGTCCGGGTAGAGATCGGAGAGCTCGCGGCGCAGCCTAGCCTTGTTCTTGAGCTTTTCCACCTGGGCAATGAGGTCCTCTGCCCCGGATTTGGCATAGAGCCAGTCCAGGGCATTTTCGGAATTGGTGTAGAGCCGTTCTCCCTGCCGGCAGCGGGCCGCAAAGGCCGCGTCGTCCAGCAGGTTGAAGGACACCTGATAGTTCCGTTCGGCCTCCCTGGCCGAGGCCGTATCGAGGACAGGCTCGCCGCGCCGGGCGGCACATTGGGCCAGTTCCCGGGAAATATAGGGTTCTTCCAGTATGATCATTACGAATGTTCGGGCCAAGCCTTCTGCCTGTACGGCAAAGGGGGCTTGCGCCGTCCTCCTTGGTCTTGGGTGCAAAAGCTCGTCGGGGATCCCCAAAAGGGGGCCTGGGGGATGCAGCCGCCCTGCAGGGCCTGCAGGGGGATCCGATTTCCCGGACTGCAGGAGTGTCCCCCTGCGATCCGCTCAGATCCGGTCAGGGCAAGCCTTATCGCCTCTGCTGCCTCCCCTTGTCAATCTCCGGGCCCTTGTGCCCTGAAGGAAGCGGCTGCCACGAAAAAAGGCCATCGCGGGCAAAACGACGGCCTTTGGGGAGAGGTGTTTAGGAGAGGGTTCTTGTTGATGGCGTAGTATGGAAGAAGCTTCGGAAGGCTTCGTACAAATGGCTGGCTGGATGTCTGCGGGCCTTTGGTAAGGTCCGGACCGGCCGGCCAAGGGGCAGCCGGCCGATCCTGAACTTTTCTCCTCAGAAATTGGGAGCTCTCTGAGGGGCTACTCACACACGCTTACTTTATAGCATGTTCCGTGCCAAATCACGCATCTCTTTGAAACAAGCCGTAAATTTCTTGAGCCCTCTGCAAAGCCTTCTGCCGGGGACCCGCCTCTTTCGGAAAGGTGTCTAAAAAATAGCCAGCGCCGCGCAAGGTCCTGATGCTGTGCAAATTTTTCATACACCGGCCCGCCAGGCCGAGCGCAGGGCATTGAGCACACGCGCCCAGATGCGGCCGCGCAGCTGGCCATGAGGCTGCATGAGCCTGTGGCAGACGTCTTCTGCCCGGCAGACCATGCGGCACTGCCAGTCGTAATAGGCGGGATAGAGGAGCAGGGTGCCTGCCACCAGTTCGTCCAGGGTGAGCCTGGCCCTTCGCCTGGCAAGGGTCTGCCTGTCTTCGCTCAGGCCCCAGCCCGCATAGAAGGGGCCGCCGTAGGTCACGACCCGGCAGCCGCGCAGAAGTGCCTCGAAGCCTGTCTGCGAGGTCAGGGTGTGTACTTCCTGTACAAGCTCGAGCAGCCGGCCCATGGGCGCCTGCTGCAGGACAAGATCCGCAAAGCGCAGGGCCGTTTCCTTATGGATGGCGCCCTTCCTGTTGCCGCTCTCCACATCGGGGTGGGGCTTGTAGACGATGAAGGCCTCGGGGCAGGCCGCACGCACGGCCTGCAGAAGCTGCAGATTGCCCATGCCAAAGCCGCCGCGCCGCACCGAGGCATCGTCCTCCACCTGGCCTGGCACAAGGATGAGGCGCCTGCCTAAGGCAAGCTCTTTCAGGTCCGGCAGGCTTGTCTCGGCGCCGGTATTGTACTTGGTGATGCGGTTGTTCAGGATGAAGGCGCGCAGCCTTGCGGCTCGCGCGCACAGCGCATCGTGCTCCGGGTGGCTGGCCAGGGCATTCAGGATGTCTTCCAGCTCGCTTGGCCTTGTCGGATCATAGTAGATGCCCCTGCGGTCCACGACCAGGGAATAGGGCCAGTTGAAGTCCGAGCCAAGGCCCACGGAGCGGATAAAGCCGTCCTCCATGCGCACCAGGGGCACCCCGGCTTCATCGCACTGTGCCTGCAGGTCCTCTCCTGCCGAGGAGGACCAGACCACAAGCTCGCCCCCGTGCTCCCTGGCAGCCTTCAGGGCACGTCCGGCACTGCCAAAAAAGCGCAGGCTGCCGCCCGTGGAGCCCAGATAGGCCCTGGCATAGGGCTTTTTCCACCAGCGAAAGCCCAGGCAGGCATGAAAGCAGCGGTTGCGCTCGTTCTGCCGTCGCTGCTCGGCCAGGAGGTCGATGACCTGCAGGATGTCGGTTCTGGTTTCCCGCACGGGATTGATGTAGCGGGCATAGAGCACGCAGGCTGCGGCAAAGATCTCAGGGAAGCTGCGCTTTTTTGTCCGCCTGGGGCAGACCGGCCCCTCGTCCACGGTGAGGCCCCAGCCGGCATAGAAGGGCATGCCAAAGCAGTGCACTTCCCTGTCCAGCATGAGCGCCTCGAAGCCCATCTGCGAGGTCACCACAAAGACCACATCCACCTGCCTGAGCAGACTTAAGGGGGTGCAGTCCGTGGCCAGGATGCGCAGGCCCCTGGCCCTGGCTTCTTCGGTCAGGCAGCCCTTCTTGCGGCCTGCCAGCACATCGGGGTGCGTCTTCACAAGGATGTTGGCCGCAGGATAGCGCTCAAGGGCCACGTCGAGCATCCTGACAAAGCTTGCCCGTCCTGCCAGGCCAAGCTCTATGCTGGCGTCGCCCAGGGTCTGATCGACGAGCAGCACCCTGGGGCCAGGCTCTGCCTCGGGCAGGGCTCGTTCCACAAGATCCGGCTCCGCGTCCGGGGCATGGTTGTACTTGCTCAGATTGAGCTGCAGGATGCGGTCCAGGGCGGCACGCGCCGTCTGCAGGACGGCCTCTGTCTGCCAGCCGTCGGCATTGAGCAGGTTCTCCAGATCCGAGGGACTGGCGGCATCATAGTAGATGCCCGTGTGGTCCACGACCATGGACAGGGCCATGGAGCCCTTGCAGCCCAGATCCAGGGAGCGCAGAAAGCCGTCTTCCATGGCTGTGTAGGAAAGCCCGTGTCGTGCGGCATGCCTGCGCGCCCCCTCGGCCGTCTCCTTGTGGCCCCAGCCGATGACAAGCTCGGAAGCAGGCGTGTTCGCAAGCTCTTCCTCAAGAAAGAGGGCGACTGTGGGGGTGCGGCGCAGGGCTCTGGAGGAAAACAGGGGAGTGTTCCGTGACATATGACCATGTGCTCCTGATGACAGAAAAAAAGCCCGGGGCTGTCTTGAAGAAGACAGCAGCGTGCACAGAGTGAAGCCTGCGGCTGTCTCGAAAATCAAGGCAGAGGCCTGCCCTGAGTGAAGCCTGAGGCTTTGGGAAGGAAAACCTGCAGCGTCTTTGCTGCAGCGACCCCGGAACGAGACGACGAGATGGCGAGACAGGAGGGCTCTTCGTGCAGCGCGGCCCTCAAGTATGCCCTGCAGACGGGCAAAAGTCGAGGTGTTCCCGGTTTTCGAGCAGCGGACACTCTTGTTTCCCGGCGATTCTCTGGCTAAGATGCAGGGTCTTGCTGTCTGCAGTTTGCGGCAGACCAACTGATTTCAACTGTCCCAGCCTTCTTCATGAACACAGCCTTCAGCTTTCGCCCGGCCACTGCACGGGATTTTCCCGCCATTCTTGCCCTGCAGAATGCCGTCCTACCGCTCCTGCCAGAGGAACAGTTCTTTCCCGACGGCCCGGACTTCTGGCAGCACTGCCTGCAGCGGGGCGGGTGCATGCTGCTGGCTCTGGCGCACAGCCTGCCGGAAGACGCGTCCGTCACCGGAATTTGTGCCGGGAGCGGCGAGGGACGCGAGGCCTGCGTCCCCTCCGGGACGCCCAAACTCTCCGTGATCCTTCCCAGGGTGCCCCCCGAAGCGGAGGAAGAAGCGGAGAGCCAGGCAGATCCCGGGGCAGATCGCAAGGACAACAGGGAAGGGCAGGCCTTTCTGGCCGGCTACTTTCTTCTGCACTGCCCCCTGGCTGGAGACAAGGACAATCTGGGCCGGGACATTGGCCTGCAGCCTGGCGGAGACGAGCTTGGGCTTGTGGCCCATCTGGAACTGGTCCTTGTGCACCCCCTCTTTCACGGGCAGCACCTGGCCACGACCATGGGCTCCCTGCTCCTTGAACGGGCCCGCAGCCTTGGCAGGAAATATGTCTGTGCCACGGTCTGGCCCCGCAACCTGGCAAGCCTGCGCATGCTGCAGCACCTGGGGCTCAGGGAACGCTGCACAAAACTCAAGTACGGAGGCCTTGAGCGCGCCATCATGGCCCGTGAGCTCTGAGTGATCCTCCGAGTTGCCCCCTGAACGTTCCATCTCCCCTGAGTCTTCTTCTGCTCGTTCTTGATCGTTCCCGGGCACGCACGGCCTGTGCCCCCTGTTTCCATTTCCCTGCGGCAGGCCTGGCACGGCCTTGCGGCCCTGTTCCGGTCCTTATTTGACGGGCCGGCCCCTTTTTTCCAACCCCTTCCGACTCTTTTCTGCATCGTTCTGTTCCCAGAAGATCCGGATTTTTTGGAGACCAGTTCATGGCTACCCCCGACTGCTCTGCGTTCGAGTACTGTTCCTTTGTCCCGGAGCCCTGTCCGGATGCCCGGACAAAGACCCTGCTCCAGTCCCTGTCCTACGAGGCAGCGGCACGGCCCCTGCTCTTTCATCAGGGACTGCCGGGCTACAGGAGTACCCCGCTCTACGAGCTGCGGGCCCTGGCCAGGGAGCTCGGGCTTGCCCGAATCTGGATCAAGGACGAGTCCGCCCGCTTTGGCTGCAATGCCTTCAAGGCCCTGGGCGCAAGCTATGCCCTGGCAGGCTGCCTGTCGCGGCGCCTGGGCGAGGATTTGTGTTCCTACGGAACACTGACCGACGAGCACATCCGCCGCTCCCTGGGCGATCTCACCTTTGTGACAGCCACGGACGGCAATCACGGCAGAGGGGTGGCCTGGGCTGCCAGCCTGCTTGGCCACAAGGCACGCGTCCTCCTGCCAAAGGGGAGTGCCAGAGCCCGTCTGGACAACATCCGCAGGGAAGGGGCCCATGCCGTGGTCACGGACCTCAACTACGACGACACGGTGCGCCTGGCGGCCCAGATGGCCGAGCAGAACGGCTGGATTCTTGTGCAGGACACCTCCTGGCCGGGCTACGAGACCGTGCCCATGGACATCATGCGCGGCTACACCACCCTGGCCCGGGAAATCGTGCTGCAGCTGGGCACGCTGACTCCGCCAAGCCATATCTTCCTGCAGGCCGGCGTGGGCAGCTTTGCTGCGGCCATGGCCGTCTGCCTGCTGAGCGCCTGGTCCGGCACCACCATACGCGTCTTCATCGTGGAGCCCGCAGCCGCAGACTGTCTCTGCCGCACGGCCAGGGCCGCTGACGGTGCCCTGCACAGTGTTCCGGGCCCCATGGACAGCATGATGGCCGGCCTGTGCTGCGGCGAGCCCAGTCTGCAGGCCTGGGAGCTTTTGCGCCACACGGTCCATGGCTTCCTCACCTGCGCCGACGATGCCGCAGCCCTTGGCATGCGCCTGCTGGCCCATCCCCTGGACGCGGACGCCGCCATCGTGTCGGGCGAGTCCGGCGCCGTGACCACAGGCGTGCTCTATGCCCTCATGCACGATGCGGACAAGAAAACCCTGCGCAAGGCCCTGCACCTGGACGCCTCCTCGCGGGTGCTGCTCATCAGCACCGAGGGCAACACGGATCCGGAAAACTACGAACGTGTGGTGGGGCTTCCGGACATCAGCTGCCTGCGCCAGGAGCTCGTCCGCAGGCGCTAAGCCCTGTCCCCTGCATCTGACTGGAACTGCCGAAGGCGCTTGTGCAAGGGCACACAAAAAGGGCCTCGCCCCCGTGCTGCCAGGAGTCCGGCCTTCTTCAGGCGGATGGGGCAGGAAAGGGGAGAGGCCCTGAGAGACGAAAAGGGAGCGTGCACGCCGTGCGCAGGGCAAAAAGAAAGGGAGACCACTGTCTCCCCTCGTTTGCATTGCCCTGAAGGCGTAATGGTCTAGAAACCGGCCTTTTCCAGGTCGTCCACCATCTGGGCGCGCAGGTCCTTGATCTGCTTGCGCAGCTTCACAACTTCCTTGGCCTTGTCGGACACGGCATTCACATTGGGTTCGGGCGCGTTCTGCAGGGCCTTGAGCTCGGCCTCGCGGACAAAGAGCTCGTCGCGCAGAGGATCGACCCTGGCGCGGAAGTCATCGACGATCTGGGCAAATTTGGCACGCTCTTCAGGAGAGAGCTCGGGATCTGCCGGCGGGGGCGGAGGCGGAGGGTAGTCCCCGCGCACATCGGGACGATCGTCCATGTAGCGGCCATCGGGACCGGGACGATCCCTGTCGGGCTCGTAGTAGCGGCGTTCGTCGCCATCATAGTACCAGCAGGGGCCGCCGTGTCTCATGTGGTAGCGGCCGTCCCAGCAGGAGCGGGGGCCGTCGTAGTAGCCACGGTGGTGGTAGCCGTCGCCCCAGCCCCAGCAGCCACCGCCATGGTAGGCCATGGCAGATGTGGCGCCGGCCAGAAGCCCGACGGCAACAAGGGGAATGATGAGTGTTTTTTTGCTGAGTGTCATTGTGCACTACAGGCGCCTGATCCCCTGACAGTGCCTGCAGGGGAGCGCGCCTGCCTCCTTTGAGTACTTTTTGGCAAGGGCGGGCAGGGCGCCTGTGCAGCGCCCCTGCCCGCTCTTTACGGAATATCAGGAAGTTATCCTGCAATTGCCTGTGTTATCTGTGCGGAGGACCAGGACGACGGTGCGGAGGCGGCGGCGGAGGTCCGGGGCGGCGGTGCGGAGGCGGTCCGGGACGCACGTGTCTCGGCGGCGGACCAGGACGGCGCATGTCGCGTCTCGGCGGCGGAGGCGGTCCATGGCGCATGTGCTTTGGCGGCGGTCCGGGGCGGCGCACGTCGCGCCTTGGCGGCGGAGGAGGACGGCGGAAATCACCGCGGTCTGCCACTGTAGTAATACCATCGCCCAGAGCAGGCTGTGCCTGAACCGGAGTGCTGTTGGCAGTCAGGATGAGCGAGGAGCCCAGAATTCCTGCTGCTAACAAGAGAACCGATCTTCTGGAAAACATGGTTTACTCCTTCTTGAAGGTTAGGGGGAAAAGTGGAAACTCTTCTCCCCGACAGTACGGAGTATGCACAAGATGTGCCAAACACTCAGAGGCCTCTTCACTTGGTGTGAAGTACAGTACTTATGAAGAATAGTAGCGCAAAAGCTGAACATTTTCTATACAGCTGATCGGATTTCTGTAATTTTTATGCAATATGTTGGTATAACAATGCTTTTTTTAGTAGGCCGCTGTATCCCCATGAACTTGAAAAGAAAGCATATTCAAGCTGTTGCACGAAATCCTGCCAGACTCTTCTCCATGAACAAGTACTGTACAAAATTCACACACTTTTCCGGAACAAGAGAAGTCCCTCTCGCAGGACAGGCCATGGGCCCCTGTCCCTGTCCAGAAACTGATCAGGCCAGGACCTGGCAGATCTGCCAGATCTGCCAGACCTGCCGGACTGGCCGTGTACCCGGGATCAGGACCATCGGGCCCGGACAACAGAATCCGGACAGGAGGAACCGGGCAGCAGGATAGCAGGATCCGGCCAATGCTCCTGGCTCAGTCCTGCCCTGTACGGCAGGCTTCCGGACCTATTTGGCCACAGATCAGGGGATCGCCTGTCCCGCCCACAAGGCCCAGGGCCTTCTCGTAGTCCGCAGGCGTGTCCAGGTCTGCGTTGAGGAAGCCGTCCTCCACGGGAACGTGGACAGAGACAAGACCTTCCATGGCGCCGCGCAGGCCGCCTTCGCCCCTGCAGGCCAGGATGCGGGGCAGGGCCCGCCTGTGCAGCAGGGGCGGGTGGCCCGTCTTCCCGGCGCATTCGGGCAGAAGGCAGTCGGCCGCTTCCGTGCCTGTTCCCGTTTCCAAATCCCCAAACCTTGCTGCTTCGGCAAGCAGGGTCCTGATGGTCTGTGGCGCAATAAGGGGAATGTCCACGGGCAGGACGCCGGTCCACAGGGGCGGGGCCTCGTTCAGAAAGCGCAGGCCCGTGAGGACAGAGGAGAACATGCCGTCCTCGGGATGCGGATTGCGGACCACGGTGCAGCCAAGACGCAGGGCCTCGGCCTCCACCTCACAGGCCCTGTGTCCGCTCACGACCAGTACCTCCTCCACCCCGGCGCTGCGCCACAGGGCCACCACCCGGGCCAGGACGCTTGCAAAGCTGCCCAGGGGCAGAAGGGGCTTGAAACGTTTCATCCTGGTGGAAAAGCCCGCCGCCAGGATGAGGCCTGTACAAAAACGATCCCTCATGTCTGCCTCCATGTCGTTCAACTGCTTTGGATGCCGCTTCATCCGGGAAAAGCCTCGGAGACGGCTCAGTACAGGGACTCCAGACGCCCCTTGCCGAGCATGGCCTCCACCTCGCCGTAACGGACCGTGTACTCGGCAAGCAGCCTCTTCAGCTCGTCCCTGTCCCACAAAAGGACATTGTTCGCCCTGGCCCGCTCACGCACCGTCCCGCTCACATTGGGCGCATTGACGGCCAGTACGGCCCTTGAGAACTGTACGGAGCTTTTGCGGTTGTACTCGAGCAGGGCCGTGTACGGCTCCATGACAGCCCGGCCTTCGGAAAAGACGTGCGCATGGCACTTGCACTGAATGATGGCATTGCAGTGGCCGCCCCACACGGCGACATCGGCGCCGAGGTCGCCGCTTCTGGGCGTGAGCGCCGCTTCGCCGCCCCACATCTTCTGCACAAGGACGGCCGTCAGGGCCTCGAACCACAGGCCCTTCCGCTCGTCCATGGCGTCCATGCCCTCGAGCCAGTCCGGCTGCACTCTCGTGCCCGGAGCAATGGTTGCCCCCTCCGGGCCAAAGAGGCCGTTGCCCAGTTCCTCGGGCGTCAGATCGCCTTCCGTGACCACGGCATCCTTGAGATCGATCTTGCGCTGCAGAAGTTCGTTGAGATTCCGATCAAAGGAGACGAGCTCCGGGTGCAGGAGGATGGGAATGTAGATATGAACATCCCTGGTGGCGCCTATGCGGTAGACGCGATCCGTTGCCTGGGCTTCCTTGGCCGGATTCCAGTGCCGTTCGAGATGGATGACATTGTTGGCGCCGGTAATGGTGAGGCCCACGCCTGCGGCCAGGGGCGACATGCAGATGATGTTGAAGCCTTGCCTTTCCTCGAAGCGCCGGATGAGTTCGCTGCGCGATGCGGCGCCCCGGGCCGTGTTGCCGGACACGGAGCGGGTGTCGCCATTGATGGTGAAGATCTCGAGGCCGTAGCGCTGCCTGAGGGCTGCGGCCAGAAAGCGCTGGGCGGCCCTGGCTATGACAAAGATGATGACCTTTTCCTGGCGGGCCCGGATCTCTTCCAGGATGTTTACAAGCAGTGTCAGCTTGCCGGACTGCCTGAAGAAGGCGTCCATCTGCTCGGGTGTTGTGGCCTGCAGCGGATCCCCGCCGTCCAGGAAGGCCGGATGCAGGGAGATGGTTCTCAATTTGCGCAGGCTGGGCAGCAGGACCTTGCGCAGTTCGCCAATGTCTGCCGACTGCCGGACAGCGACCACGGAGGAGACCACCGCATTGTAGGCGGCAAGCTGCTGGCCGGACATGCACACACTGTAGGCAGGCTCCCTGATGCCGTCGTGGACAATCTTCCGGGGCAGGCCGGACAGCCGATCCTCCTTGGTCCGCCGCAGCATGAAGCGGCCCACCTTCATTCTGAGCTTGCGCCCGGTCTCCAGACGGGCAAGCGCCCTGTTGCTTCCGGCATCAATGGGCGCCATGTAGGTGCGCCGGAACTGCTGATAGCAGTCCAGAAGCCCGGGCTTGACCGTGTCATAGATGGACCAGAAGTCGGTCAGCGAGTTTTCCACCGGCGTGCCGGTCATGGCCAGACGGAAGTCGGCCTTCAGGCCCTTGGCAGCCCTGGCCTTGATGGTATTGGGATTCTTGATTTCCTGGGCCTCGTCAAGGATGACGCAGCCCCAGTCCACCATGCACAGGGAAAACTGATAATCGCGCAGGGTGTCGTAATTGGTGAGCACAAGCCGGCCCGGCATGTCCAGGCGGTTGGAGCCGAAGAGCGGGCCGACCTTGAGGGAGTAGCGTATTTTGCCCGGATCCTGCTCGCAGGCTTCCGAGAGGGCGCGCAGGCTCTCCCGGCCCGCACCTTCCTTGCGGAAGCGGCCAAGATCCGCGGCACTCTGCAGGATGACCACATCCAGAAAGGGCGACTCCCTGAACACGCGATCCACTTCATTGCGCCAGTTTTCCAGCAGAACCACGGGCATGACCACCAGGATGGGCTTGTCCTTGCAGTCGCCGTCCTTCACGGCATGCCTGTAGATGTTGAGGGCAGCCAGGACCTGAAAGGTCTTGCCAAGGCCCATGTCGTCGGCCAGAAGGCCGCCATAGTATTCCCTGGGCTGCATCCCGCCCTTCAGGACAGGCTGCATGAGCCCGGCAATCCAGCGTGTGCCCTCTTCCTGATAGTCGAAATAGGTATAGTTGAGCTCCTCGCCATAGACGGGTCCCGCATAGCCAGGGGCTTCGGTGGAGACCAGAAGATCGGCCTTTTCCTCGTCATTGCGATCAATGCCCACAACAACATTGACCTTCTTCTCCTGCTCCGGTTCGGCCGCATCCGGCCTGTCCTCGTCGCCTGCGGCAGGTCCGTAGATCTTTTCCCTGAACCGGCTCTCCAGGCGCTGCAGCGTGGCCTCGGTTTCTTCCGCCGTTTCGGGCAGAAGGACGGTCTTTCCCTGGAACGACGTGCAGGTGCGCCCCTCTTTCCTTGCTGTGCGCACGCTCTGTGCCAGACTGGCAAAATCCTCTTCCTGTTCCAGCAGGGGCAGGCAGCCCGCAAGCCAGAACACATCGGGCTCCCTGTCCTCGTCGCCAAACCAGTCCTGGCTTTCGCTGTCCGTCTGTCCGAAATACGCCTTCTGGAAAATTTCCATGCCATGGACGCGCAGGGAAAAGCCGTTGTCCAGGTCCACCAGCGAGGCATCCAGCCAGGCCCCAGGTGTCTTGAAAAACTGTCTTTTGTCCCTGGCGGAGATCTTTCCGGTGCTCAGGATTTCCTGCACCACGCGCAGGCGCTTCTCGTCCAGAAGGACAATGGTATCCCTGACGCGCAGCACGCCGCCACTGCCGCCGCTGGCAGGGAGCTGCCACGTGCGCTCCGCCACATCATCGGGGTCTGTGCCCGGAATGCTTGGCCCGAGTGTCAGGCTTCCGTCCGGGTCTTCCCGGACGGCGATGCCAATGTGCGGTGCACAGTCCACATTCAGTTTTTCGAACTGTGCCGGAAGCTCCAGGCTGCATCCGCGTCTTTTGGCCTGCTGCAGCGCGCAGACAGCCAGCAGATTGGCCCGCTCGCTGCGTTCGTCCGCAGCAAGCCGCTCGTGCTCGTCGACGGCATGCAGGGCAAGCCACTGCACACTGTCCGGCAGATAGGTCCTGCCCTCATGGTGCACCAGGGGACCATCCAGGCTGACCGGAAGAGAGACCGTGCTCATGCCGACTTTTGGGCGCAGGACAATCTTCAGGGCAAAGCCCGGATCCGATGTCCACATGGTATTGGTGACTTCCATGCGGCCTGGCCAGGGAGCAGGCAGATTCAGGATCCGGCGTTCTGTTTCCCCCAGGGCGCAGACCACCTCACTGTCCACGTGCACAAAGGCCTTTTCGTCGTTGCCGACTTCCAGTGCATCGCCCCGCTCGAGAAGCTGCTGCAGCACGACAAACTGATAGCTGGCAAGGCTGTCCCCGCCGATTTTTTTCGTCCACTTGTCCGGATAGAGGAAGGTCAGGCCGAAGCCCGAGGAGACGTAGCGGAAGACGGATCGCTGTTCCTGCCGGCTCTTCTGCGTCAGCCTGCCCAGCAGATTGTGTAGGAAACTCATGGAAACTCCTCAAAAAAATCCCGGACAGCTGGTGCTGCTCCCGGCGTGCCCGAACAGGGCCTGCGTCCTGCCCTGCAGCATGCGGCAGACGTCCGATCGGTCCATGACAAAAGTCGGCTCAGGATGCGGATGCCGTGTCTGTGCCTCGGCCTGTTTTCCTCCGCCTGGCAGGACAGGGGAACGTCCGTCCGAAGCCCGTGAGACGCAGCGGAAGACGGATTGCTGGTGCTCTTCCCGGCCAGTCCTGAACAAGGCTTACCTCCTGCCCTGCAGCATGCTGTAAAAGTCCGATCGGTCCATGACGTCGCTCTCGTTCAGGTTGCGGATGCCGTGTCTGATCATGAAATTAAGGACCTTGCTTTGCCATTTTCCCTGATGTACCTGTTCCAGCACACCATTCTCATTGCCAAAATAATACCTGTATTTACTGCCTATGTCTCTCATCGCGGCGGCAGAGACTGAACTTGAATAGTCCTGCAGGGGTGTCCTGGGAGGCAGCTTGTCATACAGCCGTACCTTGAAGTTGTGCGTGCCCTCGATCATGTGCACGCTGCCCAGATTGAGATAGAACATGGCAAAGCCAGGCTGTGCATAATCCGATATGCGCGCAAAGGAAGGAACGTACTTTTCGTTCTTGAGATGCTGCAGGACATAGTTTCGGGCTTCGTCGCTCAGAAAAAGCCTGGTGCCCTTGACGAGTTTCTTGCGAAAAAGAGCCCGCAGCATGTGCTCTCGCGGAGGGTACATGCGCTGCAGGGCATCGCTGCCTTGCCGCTGGGCAAATTCCTTCAGGATTTGCAGGAAGAGCTCCATGTCCATTTCGGAGAGCCAGGCGCACATGGCCTCCCTGTACTTCTCGGACAGGGGCAGCCACCAGAGTCTGTACTGCCTGTTTGTGGAAGGAACTCTCGGATCGCCGCCTATGGCAAGAATGGTATTGCGCCATTCCTCGCTGGGAGACACGCTGTGCTTCATGAGTGTGTCCATGAGCGTGGTCATGACCACATGCCCGAGACGCCATGTGTCATCCACTGGAGTCTCGTAGATCTGCTGCAGCTGAAGTTCGTTCAGTATGGGATGCGTCTGATTGGCAGCAAGCTCCCTGAGCGGTGCAATGTAGTAGGGGATCAGACTGAGCTGAACAAGACGGCTGTCTTCCGGTATGCCCCAGTAGCGAGCTTCATCGTTCAGGAAGCGGTTGCTGCGCCTGGCCATGAGGGCCAGGTTCGTGTGCCCGTCCTTGCACAGAAACAGTTCGGCCCTGGACTTGAGCCTGTCCAGGCCAAAGAGCAGTTCCCCTTCCTGAAACTGCGCAAGCTGCTGCCTGAGCACGTCGCACATCGTGGCAAAGTCCAGGAACTGATCAAACCTGTAGAAGAAGAGGGCAAAGAGCTCTCTCAGGGCAATGCGTCCCAGGCGTCTGCGTCTGGTCTGCTGCGCGAGTGCGAGGATATGGCGCAGAAGCAGTGTCGTGCAGGGAATCCTTGCCGGGCTCCTCGTGCCGTTTTCGCTCCATATGGCAATCAGGGGCCTGATATAGGCGGGCGAGCGCATGACAGAGATCATTTTCGTCTGGGACGGACAGGCAAGCAGTTCTTCCTTGCGCCGCTGAAAGGCACCGCCCTTGCCCATGGCCCCCTTCAGGGTCTGTTCAACCCTGGCAGTGAGAACGGCAAAGAAGGTGTCCTCTGCGGGCGGCGTCTGTGCTGCCCTGACTGGAGCAATCAGTTGCTGAATTCCGAGTTCGCTGAGTTTCATGGCCAGGTCGTTGTGTAATCAGGGGATGAGAGCGCTGCAGACACTATTGCAGGGGCTTGATGACATCCTGCATTTCCATGATGGACGGCTGTCGTGTGGTGAAGCGGATGTCTATGCGCCTGTTCTTGCGCATGGCGTCTTCGGAATCCTCAACCTCCGCGACTCTGCGTGTGGCCGCATAGCCACTGACCGAAAAGAGCAGCTTGCCTTCCCTGTTGCGCAACTCCTTCATGGATGCTCCGTAGTCCGTTTCCTCTGTCCAGAACTGCCACAGGGAAATGGCCCGCAAGGCAGACAGCTCCCAGTTGCCCATGCGGTAATTGGGCGCCTTGCGGCTGTCCGAATGACCCTCCACAAAGACCGTATCCAGATACTGCCACCTCTTGTCCCTGGTAATGGCCGTATGGATGGCACGCCCGATTTTTTCGGCAGTGGATCGCAGCTCTTCCTGAATGGCAAACTCGCCTGTCTTGAAATGGAAGCTCTCTTCAGGAATACGCAGTATGGTCTGATCCTCATTGATGATGACTTCTATCCCCTGTTCGGCAAGAAGATTGTAAATATCTTCCAATATGGCGCTGCGTACCCTGCTGGATGTCCGCAGTTCCTCCACATTGGCCGTTACCTGTTCCACCATTTGCGAGAGCTTGAACAAAAGGGTGATGCACACAAGGATGAAGATGATCAGCATGCCGGACATCATGTCGGAAAACGACATCCAGTAGGGATTGTCCGCCTGAGGCATCTGGGAAGCAGGACGTTTGGCAAAAGGAAACATGTTGATCGCTCCTTACGGCCTAGCGCCTGGGCTGCATCTCCAGGCTTTCCACCACTTCGCCCATGGCCTGCACCGTGGCAACCATCTTGTCGCAGAAATTCCTGGTCTGCTTGTCCCATTCGGACATCCGTCCATCCATCTGGGCGCTGGTGATCCTGGCAAAGTTCTGGAGAAGGTCGGCCATCTTCTGGTCAAGAGCCTCCACCTGCCTGTCAAAAGTCTCGCCAAGCTCGGTCACGAAATTGAGCATGTCTTCCTGCATTATGGAGGCATTCTTGGTGACATCCTGCATCTGCTGCCTCATCTGGCTGGCAAAGGTCTCCACAGCGTTCCGCAGATTCGCCTGCAGCTGGTTATGCCCCTGCTGGACTTCCTGGAAGCGGCTGGCAAGCGTGACATAGGTCTTGGCGGCCGTATCCGCAGCGCGGGACAGGGTAGAGGAGGTCTTTTCCATGCCTTCCGAGACGGTCTGCATCTGGATGAGGGTCATTCCCAGTCCATTGAAGAGGCCGGTGAGCTGCTTGTTGCTTTCCTGCACGTAGCTTCTGGCTTCCTGCAGTCCCTTTTGCTGCACAGCCAGTGTTTCGCGCAAATGGGCATTGAACTGCTGCAGGTTGGCGCTGGATCCGTTCATCTGCTGCGAACTTTTCACAAGAGCACCGGAAATCTCCTTCAGATTCCTGTCGGCCTGATCGAGGCGTCCCTGCAGCTGCGCTCCCTGCTGCAGAAGCGAGCTGCTTGCAGAAATCATTCCCTGTACCGTCGTATTTATCTGCTCAAGCACGGCAGACTGTCTGCTCGAAACTGTGCCAAGTTCTTCCTGCAGGCGCTTGTTGCGCGCATCCAGATCCTCGGTCACCAGCTGCTGATAGATCTGCAGATCGTCGAAAAACTTCTGCATTTTCTCTGCTGACTGCGCGAGCCCCTGCTGCACGGAATCGGACGTCTTCTGCATGCTGGAGGTCTGCTTCTGCAGTTCCTCGCCCACGCCGCCCCTGAAGGCACTCAGGGCCTTGAAGATTTCCTCGCTGGCCTTGCTCACATTGGCTATCTGCGTCTTGCCCATGTTCTGCATGGCCGTATTGAGGAAGGCCCTCTGGGATTCTTGCTCGTTTTTCAGGCCGGTCAGGAACTCCTGCAGACTTGCCGCCGACTGCGTCATGCTTGCCTGCACGGACGCTGAGGAGGCCTGCATGTTCGAGGTCTGCTTCTGCAGCTCCTCGCCCACGCCGCCCCTGAAGGCGCTCAGGGCCTTGAAGATTTCCATTTATTAAATTACCAC
>DXHV01000047.1 GCA_019113165.1 Candidatus Desulfovibrio intestinipullorum | reverse complement strand
GAACTCGATGGGGGCGTTATGGACACGCCCGCAGTTGTCCGGGAGCTGCACCAATGTTTCTCTCTCGGAGAATTGCTAAAAACGGGGGAGCGTCCCCGTGAAACCTCGCACGTAAGTGCGAGGTAGTTCATTTCGTCTAGGATCCATGCAGGGTCGAGTTCCGATTTTCCCCTTCTCCATCAACAACTGGAGCTCCCCGCCATCCCTACCCCTGTACCGTGCCGCTCAGCACGTTTCCTGCGCGCAACGACCAGTACTTCTGCCCCTTCCGGCCTGCACAAGGGCCGGTCCCTCCCGCACCTCTCCCAATGCCAATCAAAAGCCTGCGCTTTTTTGCATATATAATTTCATAGAGACCACAGAAAGCCACAGAAAGGACGAGTTTGCCAAAGTCTAACCATTAAGGAGCAAAACCGTGCCCACAGACTCTCAAACCCGTGCCAAGATAGTTGTGAATAATCTCACAAAACGTTTTGGCGATCTGACCGTTTTGGACGGCATCAACTTTACCATCAAGGAAGGGGAGCTCCTGGCCATCGTCGGGCCCACAGGCTGCGGCAAGACCACCTTCCTGAACTGCATCTCCAAGCTGATGCCCGCCACAGAAGGGGATATTCTCATAGACGGCGAAGAAGCAAACCCCAAGAAGCACAATATCTCCTACGTCTTTCAGGAACCGACCTGTCTGCCCTGGCGCACCGTGCGCGAAAACGTGGCCTATGGAATGGAAATCAAGGGCGTGCCCAGGGAAGAGCGCATGGAACGTGCCGACAAAATCATGGAGCTCGTGGGGCTCAAGTCCTGTGCCGATCTCTACCCCAACCAGGTCTCGGCCAGCATGATGCAGCGCATAGCCGTGTCCCGCGCCTTTGCCGTGAACCCCGACCTGCTCCTCATGGACGAACCCTACGGCCAGCTCGACGTCAAGCTGCGCTTCTATCTCGAGGACGAGCTTGTCAAAATCTGGCAGAAGCTCAATGCAACCGTGCTCTTTGTGACCCACAACGTGGAGGAGGCTGTGTACATAGCCGAACGTGTGCTCATCCTGAGCAACAAGCCCACCCACATCAAGGCCGAAATTCCCATCAACCTGCCGCGCCCGCGAGACACCATTTCTCCCGAGTTTGTCGAACTGCGCAAACAGGTGACCGAACTGATCCGCTGGTGGTAAGCCACGTTCCCCCCTGTTTCCAATGAGGATGTGTACCATGGCCTACAAAGAAGTCGTCGTCAAAAAGCCCCTTCCGCTCATTATTCTGCCCTATGTGAGCCTGATACTGTTCTTCGGCATCTGGCAGGCTGTCGTGCAGTTCGGCATCATTCCCAATACCCTACTGGCCTCGCCCTCCCAGGTACTGACCACCTTCATCGACAAGCTCACCAATGCCAATCCCGACGGCGCCACCATGGGCGCCCATGCCTGGACCTCCATCCAGGAGGCCTTCCTGGGCTATCTGCTCTCCCTTGTCGTCGGCATTCCCCTGGGCCTTGCCATGGGCTGGTTCAACATCGCCGAAGGCCTGTTCCGCCCCATCTTCGAGCTCATCCGTCCCATACCTCCCATTGCCTGGATCCCCCTGACCGTCTTCTGGTTCGGCATCGGCCTGGCCGGCAAGGTCTTCATCATCTGGATTGCCGGCATCGTGCCCTGCGTCATCAACTCCTACGTGGGCGTGCGCATGACCAGTCCCGTCCTCATACAGATGGCCAGAACCTACGGGGCCAGCAGCTGGCAGATCTTCACCCAGCTCTGCATCCCCTCGGCCCTGCCCATGGTCTTCGGCGCCCTGCAGCTCGCCCTGGCCTACTGCTGGACCAACCTCGTTGCCGCCGAACTGCTGGCTGCCGACTCCGGCCTCGGCTTCCTCATCACCATGGGCGGACGCCTTGGCAGACCGGACATCATCGTGCTCGGCATGATCTGCGTGGGCATTTCCGGTGCCATCATAGGCTTTGTCATTGACCAGGTTGAAAAGAAGCTCCTTGCTGGCATCAGGAGGTAAGAAATGGCCGGTAATTCCATAGCTAACGAGACCATCAGGCAGTCGCGCAACCGCGAGCCGTTCAGTCTCTACCGTTTTCTGACCAACAAGTACTTCCTCTACTGCGTCTCCATCTGCCTGTTCCTCTCCCTGTGGGACTACGTGGCCCGTGAAAAAATCTTCCGCGACTCCCTGGCCCGTCCCCTGGAAGTCTGGGATCAGCTCGTGCTCCTCACCCAGATAAAGTTTGCCGGCACCCATCTGTGGGGCCACATCTGGGCCAGTCTGCAGCGCGTGCTCACAGGCTTTGTGCTGGCCAGCATCGTAGCCATCCCCTTAGGGCTCTTCATGGCCCTGAACAGGTACGTGAATGCCATCGTGAAGCCCCTCTTCGACCTGTTCAAGCCCATGCCCCCCATTGCCTGGGTATCCATTGCCATCCTGTGGTTCGGCATAGGCGAAACGTCCAAGGTCTTCATCATCATTATCGGCACCTTTGTCCCCTGCCTGCTCAATGCCTACAACGGCGTACGCCTGGTGGATCCGGAACTCTATGACGTCATCCGCGTTCTGGGCGGCAGCCGCAGGGACGAAATCATCCATGTCTGCTTCCCTGCCTCCTTCCCGGCCATCTTTGCAGGGCTGCAGATTTCCCTGAGCTCAGCCTGGACCTGCGTGCTCGCCGCAGAACTCATGAACTCCCGCGACGGCATGGGCTTCCTCATCAAGCGCGGCATGGACACCCATCAGCCGACCCTGGTGCTTGGCGGCATGATACTCATTGCCGCCGCAGCCTACGGCACGTCCCTGCTCGTTTCGCTCGCCGAACGCAAGCTCTGCCCGTGGCAGCGCACCATCGACAATCTGTAGAGGAAGGATCCCCCATGAGCGACATGAAACTGAAACTGCGCTGCGAGAATGTCAGCAAGACCTTTATCCAGAAGGGCAATCAGGAAGTTCCTGTGATCAGGGACATCACCCTCAGCGTGTTCGAAAACGAATTTCTGGTGATCCTGGGCCCTGGCCAGAGCGGCAAGTCCACCCTGCTCAAGATCTTTGCCGGCCTGGAACAGCCGGATACGGGCACCATCACCCTGGACGGCAGGCCCGTGGAAGGACCGGGCCCGGATCGCGGCCTTGTCTTCCAGAGCTACATGCTCTTTGCCTGGAAAACCGTGCGCGACAACGTGGAACTCGGCCTCAAGCTGCGCGGCATCCCTGCGGAAGAACGCCGCAGGACAGCCCAGCACTACATAGACCTTGTGGGGCTCACGGGCTTTGAAAAGCACTATCCCCACCAGCTGTCCGGCGGCATGAAGCAGCGTGTTGGCATTGCCAGAGCCTATGCCAACACGCCCAGCATCATGCTCCTGGACGAACCCTTCGGCCAGCTGGACGCCCAGACCCGCATGTTCATGCAGAAGGAAACGGCCCGCATCTGGGAACAGGAACGCCGCACCGTCATCTTCGTGACCAACAACATCGACGAGGCCCTGTTCCTGGGCGACCGCATTGTACTCATGGAAGGCAAGCTGCCAGGCACCATCAAGACCGAATACGAACTCAGCCTGCCCCGTCCGCGTGAGCACACAAGCATGGATTTCCTGCGCCTGCGCAAGGAAATCACGGACAATACGGAACTTGTTCTCTAGCCATGGCCTGGCCGCTGCGGCCAGACTGGCCCCCTTCTTCCCCTTTCCCGGGGGAGATTTCCCAAGGGGTTCCCGGGTAAATTTTTCTAGGAGACACGGCATGGATCCTGTACTGGCGGCCCTCATCTTCGGTTTTCTCGGCATCTGCATCGTCTGGACACTGAGCCGGGATCTGGTCCGGCGCTGGCAGGACCAGGCCTGCAGGACAAATCCGGGGCACGAACCGGCCAGGGACATGAGCCCCGAGGAGAGACGGGAGGCCACCAGAGCCGTCTACAGACGGATTACCCTGCTGCGCCTGGCAGGCCTTGTGCTCTGCCTTGCGGCTGCGAGTCTCCTCTATGCCGGACAGTCCACGGTCCTGGCTCTGCTCCTTGCCGGAGCAGCCTGCTTCCTGCAGTTCGTCTCCTTTCAGCTGCGCACAAGGCACCTTGCGGCCTGCCGGCTCATTCCCGGGGACAGGCACGGCTCCGCAGCCTGAAGAGGCCCTGGCCCTCCTTTCCCGGACCGCATGCCATCCGTCCCTGAACAGACAGGAACGGGCATCATCCGGGCAGACACGCCTTCCCGCCTTTCGCACCACTGCACGTCACCATTGCACGTCACCATTGCACGTCATTGTGAACATCATAACAAGAGTGCACAAGAGGATTGTCCCTTGGCACACACTACTCCCAGTGGAGGTACGTATGCGTTTCAAGCGTCTCATGATGGTTCTCCTGCTCGCAGTATTCAGCCTGACCCTGGCTGTCGGACCTGCCAGTGCTGCCAAACTGACCAAACTGCCCACGGCCTGGATGGACGAACACGAAACCTTCCTTATCTGGTATGCCAAGGAAAAGGGCTGGGACAAGCAGGAAGGCCTGGATATCGAGATACAGTACTTCAGCTCCGGCATGGACATCCTCAATGCCCTGCCTTCCGGCTCCTGGGTGTTTGCCGGCATGGGCGGCGTTCCTGCCATGATGGGGAACCTGCGCTACGGCACCTCCGTCATCGCCATCGGCAATGACGAATCCATGACCAATGCCGTGCTCGTGCGTGCCGACAGCCCCATTGCCAAGGTGAAGGGCTACAACAAGGACTACCCCGAAGTGCTGGGCAGCCCCGATACCGTGAAGGGCAAGACCTTCCTGACCACCACCGTGTCCTCCGCCCACTATGCCCTGAGCTCCTGGCTGAAGGTGCTGGGCCTCAAGGACAGCGACATCACCATCAAGAACATGGATCAGGCCCAGGCCCTGGCTGCCTTTGACAACAACATCGGCGATGGCGTGGCCCTGTGGGCGCCCCACATGTATGCCGGCGAAGCCAAGGGCTGGAAGATCGTTTCCGACCTGAAGAAGTGCAATGTGGGCAACCCCATCGTGCTCATCGCCGACACCAAGTATGCCGAAGCCAATCCCGAAATCACGGCCAAGTTCCTGCGTGTGTACCTGCGCGCCGTGAACATGCTGCAGAAGGAACCCCTGGAGAGCCTGGTCAGCGACTACCAGCGCTTCTTCCTGGAATGGGCCGGCAAGAACTACACCAGGCAGCTCTCCCTTGTGGACATGAAGACCCACCCTGTCTTCAATCTCGAGGAACAGCTTGCCCTGTTTGACGACTCCAAGGGGCCCAGCACGGCCCAGTCCTGGCAGTCCGCCATTGCCACCTTCTTCGCCAGCGTGGGCAGCATCACCCAGGACGAACTGAAGAAGGTCGGAGACGGCAAGTACGCCACCGGCAAGTATCTGAAGCTCATCAGCGAGCCCATTCCCAGCTACAAGTAGCCTGACTCATCCACATTGACTCACAGCGGGGCATGGCCTCTCCAGGCTCTGCTCCGCTTCTTTTCTGCCCGTCCGTCACCTGTCTTCATCAGCCGTCATCCGGCATCCACCATCCATACCCTGTCCCCATTCCAAGGAGATTCTTCATGCGCTTGAAACTCTTGCGGACCCTGTGCGCCGCCTTCCTCTGCGTCTCCTTCCTCCTGGCGCCTTCCGCAGGGGCTGCTCCCCTGCAGAAAGTGGCCACTGCCTGGATGAGCGCCCAGGAGACCTTCCCCATCTGGTACGCCAAGGATCAGGGCTGGGACAAGGAAGCAGGCCTTGATCTGGACCTGCTTTGGTTCAATTCCGGCATGGACACCCTCAACACCCTGCCTGCCGGGAGCTGGGTCTTTGCCGGCGTGGGCGCCATTCCCGCCGTCATGGGCGCCCTGCGCTACGATATTTCCGTCATCGCCCTGTGCAATGACGAGGCTGCGGCCAATGCCGTGCTGGTCCGCCCGGACAGCCCCATTGCCAAAGTCAGGGGCTTCAACAGGGACTACCCCGACATCCATGGCAGCCCGGAAACAGTGAAGGGCGCCACCATCCTCACCACCACGGTCTCCTCCTCCCACTATGCCCTGGACAAGTGGCTCAAGGCCCTGGGCCTCAGCGAAAAGGATGTGACCATCAAGAACATGGATCAGGCCGCTGCCCTGGCAGCCTTTGACTACGGGGTTGGCGACGCCGTGGTCCTGTGGGCGCCCCTGACCTATGTGGGCACGAGCAGGGGCTGGGTTGTGGCCGCCACCCCCAGGGAGACGGGCAATCCCCTGCCCCTCCTCCTGGTGGCCAACAGAAGCTATGCCGAAAAAAATCCCGAGGTCACGGCCAAATTCGTGGAACTGTACCTGCGGGGCATTGAGTACATAAAGACAACGCCCCAGGAAGAGCTTCTGCCTGTCTATCTGCGCTTCTACACCGAATGGGCCGGCTCGGAATACACGCCGGAACTCGCCAGGCGGGATCTCAGCGCCCACATCCTCTATTCCCTGGACGAACAGCTGAAGCTCTTCGACATCAGCAACGGCCCGAGCAAGGTCCAGCAGTGGCTCAGCACCGTGGCTGAATTCTTCTTCAGCACAGGCCGTATCAGCCGTGCGGAACTGGCCAGGGTGCACGGCTCCGCCTATGTGACGAGCACCTTCCTGCAGATGGCCAGGAAGGACGGTGCCAGGTAGACCGTGCCCGGCAGACGGCCAGGATTGCCTGTGCGCTGCCACGGCGCATCCTGAGACAGACTGAGAAAACATCCCTGCGGACAGAAAAGGACAGCCCGTTTTTTCTGTCCGCCTTTTCTTTTGGCCCTTTCTTCTGTCCCCTGTCCCCATTCCTCTGCCATCAGCAGCCTGTCTTCCTGCATTCTGATCGCCGGAACGGCATCCAGGCCTCAAGGCTTCGGCCAGACAAATCCTGCTCTGCCAAATTCTGACAAAACTTTTCTCTGCCAGGCAGTCCCGTCCTGTCTGGAACAGCTCTGCATTCCTGTACCCGGATTATTCAGCGTCTTTGTTTTGCAGGACAATAAGATATCTTATCAAGAATTCGGAGCGATTATGAAAAATTTCCTGCAATCTGCGCTTGTGCATGTATCAGACACTCGAAATTCTTCCCTGTATGCAGGCCTTTCTGCGATCAAGGACAAGGAATGCAGGCCTATTTCCTTTGCGAGCATGTTTTTCAAGACAGAAAACTCCCCCCTGTTTTTTCTCTCTCCTCTTGCAATAAATGACAATCTCTGGCAACATGTATGAGCCTCATTTCCATTTCTTGCCAGGCGCGCAGGAAGGAAAGTGAAGCTGTCCAGTGTCTTGACAAGATGCTAATGGCTTGTCATACATGCCGTTTGTCTGCAAAAAACCACTTATTTCCCTTTTTTGCGGACTGTGTACTTTACTCTGTTGGGAGGGATTTGATGAAACGTGCCCTTTTCGGTGTTGCCGCCCTTGCACTGAGCCTGCTCATGGCTGCTCCGCTTCAGGCTGCCGACACCATTAAAATCGGCGTTGCCGGCGCCCATTCCGGCGACCTGGCCTCCTACGGCGTGCCCAGCCTCAATGCTGCCAAGGTTGTTGTGGCCAAGGTCAATGCCGCTGGCGGCGTTCTCGGAAAGCAGCTCGAACTCGACATTGCCGATGATCAGTGCAAGCCCGAACTTGCCACCAATGCTGCCACAAAACTGATTAGCGACAAGGTCGCCGTGGTCATGGGGCACATCTGTTCCGGCCCCACCAAGGCCTCCCTGCCCCTGTACAATGATGCACGCATCATTTCCATGTCTCCGTCCGCCACGACCCCCGGTCTCAGTGCCAACGGAGCCAATCCCATGTTCTTCCGCACCATTGCCAAGGACGACGACCAGGCCAAACTGACCAGCCGCTTCATGCTGGAGAGCCTGAAGGCCAAGAAGGTCGCCTACATCCATGACAATGGCGACTACGGCAAGGGCTTCTGCGACAACAACCGCGCCCTCATGGAAGCCGGCGGAGCCTCCACCGTGCTCTTTGAAGCCATTACCCCCGACGCCGTGGACTTCAGCCCCATCGTGCGCAAGCTGCGCCGTGCCAAGGCCGACATCATCGTCTTTGGCGGCTACCAGCCCACTGCCTCCAAGCTGCTGCAGCAGATGCGCCGCGACCGCGTGAAGACCCCTGTCATCGGTCCTGACGGTCTCAAGGACGATGCCTTCATCAGAATGGCCGGCAAGGCTGCCGAAGGCGTGTACTGCTCCTACCCCAAGGACACCGCCTCCCTGCCCATCTACAAGGAAGCCCGCCAGGGTCACATTGACATGTTCAACAGCGAACCCGGTTCCTTCTACTACAATGCCTACGCCGCCATGCTGGCTCTGATCAACGGCATCAAGGAAGCCGGTTCCACGGATACGGACAAGATCATCGCCGCCATGCAGACAAAGCCCGTGGATACCCCTCTGGGCACCCTCAAGTTCAGCAAGACAGGCGATGCCACAGGTCTTGCGCTCTCCATCTATGTCATCAAGAATGGCAAGTTTGAAGAAACAGATTACTCCGTTACATTAGACTAACGGCAGACTCCTTTCAGGGGACGGGAGGTATCCTTCCGTCCCCTGCATTCTACAGGTCGCGGCCAGCATGGATTTTCAGTATTTTATAGAACTCTTTTTCGGCGGTCTGACCAGAGGCAGCATCTACGCGCTCATCGCGCTGGGCTACACTCTGGTCTACGGCATCATTGGTCTCATTAACTTTGCCCACGGTGAAATCTACATGGTGGGTGCCTTTACCGCTCTACTGGTCGCGGGCCTTCTGGGCTACATCGGCTTCCCTGAAGGCGGTATTCTCATTGTCGCTGCCCTGGCAGCCATTGTCTGGACCTCAGCCTACGGCTATACCATGGAGAAAATCGCCTACAAGCCGCTGCGCAACGCGCCCAGACTCTCTCCGCTCATTTCGGCCATCGGCATGTCCACCTTCCTGCAGAACTACGTGCTCCTGGCCCAGACCCCGGACTTTGTGCCCTTCCCCATGCTGCTGCCCGAGATTGACGGCATTCTGGCCCTGCTCGGCGATATCCTGGGACCCAGCGATTTCTTCATCCTGGTCGTGAGCTTTGCCACCATGATCGTGCTCATGCTCTGGATCCGCTACACCCGCATGGGCAAGGCCATGCGCGCCACGGCCCAGAACCGCACCATGGCCATGCTGCTGGGCATTGATGCCAACCACATCATTTCCGTAACCTTCATCGTGGGCTCTGCCCTGGCAGCCTTGGGCGGCGTGCTCATTGCCTCCCACATGGGACAAATCAACTTCGGCATCGGCTTCCTGGCCGGCATGAAGGCCTTCACGGCCGCCGTGCTCGGCGGCATCGGATCCGTGCCCGGCGCCGTGGTGGGCGGCCTTGTCCTGGGACTGGCCGAATCCTTCACCACGGGCTACGTTTCCGGCAACTACGAGGATGTGCTCTCCTTCTGCCTGCTCATTCTCATTCTCATCTTCCGTCCGGATGGCATCCTGGGCAAGCGCCAGGTACAGAAGGTGTAGGAGCACAGCATGAAACGGATACTCAAAGCACTTCTGGTGGCTGTCTGGTTTATGGTGCTCTGCTCGCCCATCATGGGCCTGCACGTCAATCCGGACCATTCCATAAGCTTTCTCTGGGAACGCCTGGTCGCCCTTGGCATAGGCATCTTCTTTGCCTCTCTGGCCTGGGACTGGTACTTCTCCCGCGTGCAGACCTCTGCCGTACGCCTGCAGATGCCCAGGGCCGTCTCTGACACCCTGGCCCTCTTCAGGCAGAAGAAGACCAGGGGCGCCCTCCTGGCAGGCCTGCTTGCCTTCCTGGTTGCCATTCCCTTCCTGCCTGTGCTCGGCAATATCTACCAGATCTCCATCCTCATTTCGGCCCTCATCTATGTCATGCTGGCCCTGGGCCTGAACATCGTGGTGGGCCTTGCCGGCCAGCTCGTGCTGGGCTACGCGGCCTTCTACGCCATAGGCGCCTACACCTACGCCCTGCTCACCACCTATTTCGGCTTCGGCTTCTGGATCTGCCTGCCCATTGGCGGCATCATGACCATTCTCTTCGGTCTGGCCCTGGGCTTCCCGGTACTGCGCCTGCGCGGCGACTATCTGGCCATCGTGACCCTGGGCTTTGGCGAAATCGTGCGCCTCATCCTCCTGAACTGGGTCGGCATCACCGGCGGCAGCCACGGCATCAGCAATATTCCCAAGCCGGGCTTCTTCGGCATGGAACTGTCCCTGCAGTCCAACACCATCTACCTCTACTACCTGTGCCTGGCCGCCGTCATAGTGACCATCCTTACCATTTCCAGGCTGAAGAATTCCCGCGTGGGTCTTGCCCTGCAGGCCCTGCGCGAGGACGAAATCGCTTCCGAAGCCATGGGCATCAACCTCACCAGGGTCAAGCTCATGGCCTTTGCCCTGAGCTCTGCCTGGGCAGGCTTTGCCGGCGTGTTCTTTGCAGCCAAGACGAGCTTCGTGAACCCCGCATCCTTCACCTTCATGGAAAGCGCCATGATGCTCTCCATGGTGGTTCTGGGCGGCATGGGTTCCATCACGGGCGTCACCCTGGGCGCTCTCATCCTCATCCTTGTGCCTGAATACCTGCGTGCCTTTGCCGACTACCGCATGCTCCTCTTTGGTGCGACCATGGTCATCATGATGATCTTCAGGCCGCAGGGCCTTATCACCGGCGAGCGCCGCAAGTACCACATTACAGCCCTCGAGGGGCGGGAGGAGCAGGCATGAAACCCGTGCTTGAAGTAGACGAGCTCATCCAGGACTTCGGCGGGCTTCGTGCACTCAATGAAGTCTGTCTCACCGTGCACGAGAAGGAAATCGTGGCCCTCATCGGCCCCAACGGCGCCGGCAAGACCACCTTCTTCAACTGCATCACCGGCATCTACAAGCCCACGAGCGGCAACATGTACCTGACCGTGGACGGCACCCGCCACAGACTCAACGGTCGCAAGACCTACGAGATTACGGCCCTGGGCATGGCCCGCACCTTCCAGAACATCCGCCTCTTCAGCCAGATGACGGTGCTGGAAAACGTCATGGTGGGCTGCCACTGCCGCACCCGTGCGGGCATCCTCTCCGCCCTTCTGCGCGACCGCAGGACCGTACGAGAGGAACAGGAGACCATTGACCGCAGCTACGAACTTCTGAAGACCGTGGGTCTGGAACGCCACTGGGAAGACACGGCCTGCAACCTGCCCTACGGCGCCCAGCGCCGCCTGGAAATTGCCCGTGCCATGGCCACCAATCCGCATATGCTGCTTCTGGACGAACCGGCTGCAGGCATGAATCCCCATGAAACAAGGGAACTCAAGGAACTCATCCTGCGCCTGCGTGATGACTACAACCTCTCCGTCCTGCTCATCGAGCACGACATGAGCATGGTCATGTCCCTGTCCGACCGCATCTACGTGATGGAATACGGTTCGCCCATAGCCAGCGGCACACCAGAGGAAATCCGCCACAATCCCGACGTCATCAAGGCCTATCTGGGAGAAAGTCGCGATGCTTGAGCTCAAGTCCATCAATACCTATTACGGAGTCATACAGGCTCTGCGTGATGTCTCCCTGCATGTGGACGAGGGGGAAATTGTCACCCTGATCGGTGCCAACGGCGCCGGCAAGTCCACCACCCTGATGACCATCTGCGGCATTCAGCATCCGGCCAGCGGAGAAATCCTGCTCAACGGCAAGCCCATCCACAATCTGCAGCCCAATGAAATCGTGCGCCTGGGCATTTCCCAGGTGCCCGAGGGCCGTCTCATCTTCCCCGAGCTCACAGTGGCCGAAAATCTGGATCTGGGCGCCTTTTTGCGCAGGGACAAGGAGGGCATTGCCAGGGACATGGAGTATGTCTTCGAGCTCTTCCCCATATTGAAGCAGCGCATAGGCCAGGCCGGCGGCACCCTCTCCGGCGGCGAGCAGCAGATGCTGGCCGTGGGCCGCGCCATCATGGCCAGACCGAAGCTCCTGCTGCTGGACGAGCCCTCCCTGGGCCTTGCACCCATCATCATTCAGCAGATCTTCAAGATCATCCAGAAGGTCAACAGCGACGGGACCACCGTCTTCCTGGTGGAACAGAACGCCAACCAGGCCCTGCACATTGCCCACAGGGGCTATGTCATGGAAAACGGGCGCATCACCATGGAAGACAGCGCAGCCAATCTCCTGGCCAGCGAACAGGTGCGCACAGCCTATCTAGGCATGTAGGACACATTATGCCCGTCGAAAGACAAGTACTCACAGGGGCAGGCTCGCACAGCCTGCCCCTTCTTCGTTCGGCTACAGCCGCAGATCTTGCGGCCCTGGCCAGCCTGGAAGCCCGCTCCTTTCCTCCTGCCGAGGCAGCAGACGCAGCCCGTCTCAAAGATCGCCTGCAGGTTTTTCCCGACCGCTTCTGGCTTCTGTGCCAGGGGTCGGAGCTTCTCGCCTATGCCTGCGGCCTTCTGACGGATGAACCCGATCTTGTGGACGACATGTATGCCAATGCCCGTCTGCACAACCCCGATGGTCACTGGCAGATGCTTTTCAGCGTATGCACGGACGCCCGCTTTCGCCACCAGGGACTGGCCACGCGGCTTTTGCAGGAAATCGGGGCCCAGATTGCGGCCGAAGGCCGGTGCGGCATTGTACTCACCTGCAAGGACGCCCTCATCCCCCTCTATGCGCAGGCAGGCTTTGCGGACGAGGGGATAAGTCCCCATTCCAGTCATGGCGGTGTCGCCTGGCATCAGATGCGCCTTGTGTGCCAAAGAACCTGAAGCTCCCCCGCAAAAGATCCCTGTCTTTTTTCTCTGAGCAAAAACAGTATGTTACATATGATTGGGTTCGCTTCTGCCTGTTCTTTGGCCTCCGAACGGCCTGCCAAGGTCTGGCATAGGTGCGAACTTTTGTGATACACAAAGACTGAAGACCCATTGCAACGCACGGTCAGTCCACTTCCCTGCAGTTCAGGGGGACGACCCCCCTTAGCCTGCCCTTGCCCATGGGTTCTTGTTTGTCTTGTGCAGGAGACCTGTTTTTCGTTTTTGCGTCACGACAAGGGAGGAACCATATGCCCATTTCCTTTACCGCTCCTTCTGCCCGGTGGTTTACCGCGTCCGCAACCAGAAATGATCCCACTCCCAATGCAGGCGCCATCCACTTTGACGGCCTCAATGGCACGAACAGCTTCACCATTCTGGGAAGCGATCTCGTCACGCCGGTCGGTCACGGTTTTCTTACCGCGGGACGCATCTATACGCACTTCGGCTTTGCCGAGACGCCCAATGCCGGCGAATGGCTCTTCTTCAAGGTGGATCTCGAAGACAGAAAAATGCTGGTCCATTCCCCCCTGCTCGAGGGCGATCGCATCGTCCTGCCGGTCTCCGGTACCTACGCAGAACGCACCATTGAAGGCGTGCGCCTGCAGAAGAACAGCGACGAGGAAGATTCCTACTCCTTCTACTACACAAAGCCGGACGGAGAGGAATGCTGTGTCATGACCACCTCGCCCAGAAACTGGATGAGTGATCACCTGACCCCTGCCCTTGCCAATGTCTCCACCTTCGAGGACTTCCTGCTCATCTCCTATTCGCCGCGCATAGAGGGCGAGGACTTCCCTGTGGAAGACTTCCTCTACACCATTGTGGCCAACAGACACACGGGCGCCTTCCTGGGCCAGGGCCTGCGCCGCGAATACCATTCCATGTCCGCCCGCTTTGATTCCTACATCGAGCTTGGCGTTTCAAGCCTCGGACCTGTGAGCGAGCAGGACTGGTGGCCCGTCTTTTATCATGACCTGTGGCGCCATGTGCTCCACAACACAAAGCAGCCCCAGTGGAACTTCGACAAGAACGCCATCACTGTCACCTATGCCACGGGCCAGCCGCAGCGCTTTGTCCTTTCCTGATTTTTTGCCCTGACAAAGACGGACAGCGTGGCCGGGCCACGACTTTGCGACAGAACCAAAAAAACGTGTACCTGAAGAGCTCGGGTACACGTTTTTTTGCTGTGCAGAAAGGGGAAAGCCTAACCGCCCAGATAGGCGGAGCGCACCTGCGGGTTGGAGAGCAGCTCCCTGCCTGTTCCCTCCAGGGCAATGCGGCCCACTTCCAGGATATAGGCATAGTCGGCCACACTGAGGGCCGCATAGGCGTTCTGCTCGACCAGGAGCACGGTGACACCGGTCTCGTGAATGCGGGTGATGATGGCAAAGATTTCCTTCACAAGCAGGGGCGCAAGGCCCAGGGAGGGCTCATCCAGCATGATGAGGTCGGGGCGGCTCATGAGGGCACGGCCCACGGCCAGCATCTGCTGCTCGCCGCCGGAAAGGGTGCCCCCCTTCTGCCAGCTGCGCTCCTTGAGGCGGGGGAAGAGGGCATAGACCTTTTCCCTGTCCTCCTCTATGCCGTCCCTGTCATTGCGCGAGTAGGCGCCAAGGCTCAGGTTTTCCTCCACCGTGAGATGGGGCAGGATGCGGCGTCCCTCAGGCGAGAGGGAGATGCCGCGGCGCACCATGTTCTCGGGCCGCAGGCCCAGAATGGATTCAGGCGCATCGCCCCTCTTGCGGGAAAAGAGGATGTCGCCCTTCACCTCGCGGTTCAGGCCGGCAATGCTGCGGATGATGCTGCTCTTGCCTGCACCGTTGGCGCCGACCAGGGTCACGATGCTGCCGCGCTCAATGGACAGGTTGACGCCCTGCACGGCGCAGATGCCGCCGTAATTGACATACAGATCCTTGATTTGCAACATAGTATCAGCCATGGCTTACTCCTGATGTCCCTTGACGAAATCGTCGCCCAGATAGGCACGGATGACTTCGGGATTGGACTGTATGTCGGCTGCCTCGCCCTCGGCAATGAGGGCGCCGTATTCCATGACCCAGATGTACTCGCATACGCCCATGACCACCTTCATGTCGTGCTCAATGAGCAGGATGGTCAGGCCGAACTCGTCGCGGATCTGGCGGATGAAGTGCATGAGATCCAGGCTTTCCTGGGGATTCATGCCGGCTGCGGGCTCGTCCAGGAGCAGAAGGCTCGGTTCGGTGGCAAGGGCTCTGGCTATTTCCAGGCGGCGCTGGGCGCCATAGGGCAGAGAGCCGGCCTTTTCGTTGACCATGTCGGCGAGATCCACCTTTTCCACCAGCCTGCGGGCCTTTTCCCTGATTTCACGCTCCTCGCGATAGTAGTTGGGCAGGCCCAGGGCCGCCATCCACCAGGAGCAGTGCCTGCGCACATGACAGCCCACCATGACATTTTCCAGCACGGTCATCTGGCTGGAGAGGCGGATGTTCTGGAAGGTGCGGGCAATGCCCAGCTTGCAGACCTGATCAGGCTTGAGCCGCTTCACGGAGTGGCCCTGATAGAGCACATCGCCTTCGGTGGGCGTGTAAAAGCCGCTCAGGATATTGAACATGGTGGTCTTGCCGGCTCCGTTGGGACCGATAATGCCGCAGATGCTCCCCTTGGGCAGGGCCAGGGACATGTCGTTCACGGCCACGATGCCGCCAAAGCGCATGGTGACATTCTTTGCTGCCAAGAGAGCCTGGCCCGGTTCTGGTAGGGTAAAACTCATTGTCCGGCCCTCCCTGCAGTCTGGGTGAAGCGTCTGAAGAATCTGGCAATGCCTGCCAGAGTGATTTCCCTGGAGCCCATGATGCCCTCGCGGCGATAGAGGATGATGCCCAGCAGCACGAGAGAAAAGACCACCATGCGCATGCCGGGAATGCCGGGGATTTCTACGCCAAGGAATTCCATGGGTTCCTCTATGGCACGCAGCCATTCCAGCAGAACCGTGATAATGCCTGCGCCTATGATGGATCCGGACAGGGAACCAAGACCGCCTGCCACCACAAACATGAGCACGTTGAAAGTCAGCAGGAAGTTGAACATCTTGGGATCGATGGTGGAGAGGTGCGAGGCCAGCAGGGCGCCGCCCACGCCGGCAAAGAAGGCGCCCACGCAGAAGGACATGACCTTGTAGGCAAAGACATTGATGCCCATGACCTGGGCGGCAATCTCGTTGTCCCTGATGCAGCGCAGCACATTGCCGAAGTTGCCGTACACGATACGCGAGATGACGACCAGGGTGATGAGCATCCACACATAGCAGGTGACCAGGGTGGCTGCATCGGGAATGCCCTTGATGCCCAGAGAGCCGTTGGTAATGGGGGTGGCATTGGTGAGCAGGACGCGGATGATTTCCGCAAAGCCCAGGGTGGCAATGCCCAGGTAGTCGTCGCCAAGACGCAGGGCCGGCACGGCTATGATGACGGCAAAGATGAGCGCTACCATACCTCCCAGAATGACGGCCAGCCAGAAGGGCGTAAAGAGATCCGAGAAGGGCCAGATGATGGGCTCAAGAATCCACATCATTTCCTTCTGCTCGGGCGGCAGGATACACAGGGCCGCCATGTAGGCGCCAAGGGCCATGAAGCCGGCATGCCCCAGGGAGAACATGCCCGTGAAGCCGTAGATGAGGTTCAGGGACAGGGCCAGGATGGCATTGATGAAGAACAGCTTGCAGATGTAGAGCTGGTAGTCGCTCAAAAACAAATCGGCCTGGGTCAGGAAGAGGCCACCAGCCAGCATGAGGGCGAGACAGATGAAGGTATTGCGATTGAACTGCATCAGATCTTCTCCTTCAGGTCTTCACCGAGCAGGCCCGTGGGCTTGAAGACAAGCACCAGGACCAGGATGATGAAGGCAAAGGCATCCCGGTAGCCCGACAGTTCGGGGAAGAAGGCAATGGACATGATTTCCACGAAGCCCAGGATGACCCCGCCTATGACGGCGCCCTGCACGGAGCCTATGCCGCCGACAACGGCGGCCACAAAGGCCTTGAGGCCCGGCATGATGCCCATGTAGGGGTGCACCTGCGGATAGCGCAGGGCCCACATGATGCCCGAGGCTGCGGCCAGGGCCGAACCAACGGCAAAGGTGAAGGCAATGATGTTGTCTACGCGTACGCCCATGAGCCTTGTTGTCTCAATGTCCTTGGAAATGGCCCGCATGGCCAGGCCTGGCTTGGTGCGGTAGAGGACATAGAGCAGGCCGGCCACCAGGACGGCGGTCATGACCGGCACAAAGGCTGTCAGCTTGAGCACGCGGATGTTGCCGAGCTGCCATTCGGAGATGAGCCAGTCGGGCTGGAGCACGGGCCTGGGCTGTCCGGTGAAGACCACGACGGCCAGGCTTTCAATGAAGAAGGAGACGGCGATGGCAGAAATCAGTGCGGAAATTCGCGGAGCCTCGCGCAGGGGTCTGTAGGCCACCCGTTCCACGAGCACGCCCAGCAGACTGGCTCCGGCTACAGCGACAATGGCGGAGACACCCCATGGCCAGCCGAAGGCAAATGTTCCAAAGAAAACAAAATACGCACCAACCATGAGTATGTCGCCATGTGCAAAGTTGATGAGTCGCAGCACGCCGTACACCATGGTATATCCGATGGCTATCAGAGCATACAGCGACCCCAGCGTCAGTGCGTTGAAACAGTGCTGAAAAAACATTTCCAGGCTCATTGGGGCCCCCAGAAAGGAAACACGTAGAATCAAAGAGTGCAAGCCGGGCAGCCTTGCGGCATGCCCGGCTTTCACGAAAAAAGAGCGCGAGCCCTACTTGGGCGACACTTCGGTCAGATAGACGCGCTGGCCGTTGCGGTATTCGATAATGCCCACAGGCATTTCGGCGTCATGGGTGGCATTGATGGTGAGCTCGCCCAGAGGTGTGGCCAGGCCCTTGGTCTTGGCCAGGGCATTGGTGATGGCCTGCTGATCGGCAGAACCGGCACGCTTGATGGCGTCCATAATGAGGTAATAGGCATTGTAGCCCAGGGCAGCGTTGACGTTGGGATCCTTGTTGGGATTGGCCTTGTACCACACTTCCGTGAACTTCTTGGCTTCAGCGGACATGTTGGGCATCTTGGCATCATAGGGGAAGGTGGTGTGCATGAAGCCTTCCACAGCCTTGCCGCCGAGCTTCACGGTGTCGGGGTTGTCCATGGCGTCGGCGCCCATGAGACGGAACTTGGCGCCGAGTTCACGGGCCTGCTTCATGATGATGGCGCCTTCGGCAAAGTAGGCGGGCATGAAGACCACGTCAGGCTTCAGGCGGATGAGTTCGGTGAGCTGGGCCGTGAAGTCCTGATCGCCGGAGCTGTACTTGAGCTTGGCCACCACTTCGCCGCCGAGCTTCTTGAAGGAACGTTCAAAGAAGGAGGCCAGACCCACGGCGTAGTCGTTGGTCATGTCCATGAGGACGGCAGCCTTCTTCATCTTGAGGTTGTTGAACACGTAGGTGGCTGCAGCAGAGCCCTGCCAGGGATCAATGTAGCACACGCGGAAGTAGTACTTCTTGCCCATGGTCACCAGGGGGTTGGTGCAGGAGGTGCCGACCACGGGGGTCTTGCCCTTTTCGGCCACTTCACCGCCGGCCATGGCCAGGGAGGAACCGTAGGAGCCGATGATGGCAGAGACGTGATCGCGCTCGATGAGACGCTTGACGGCATTGCCGGATTCCACCTTGTCCGACTTGTTGTCCACGACCACAAGTTCAACCTCACGGTCGAGCACCTTGGGCATTTCCTGGTGGGCGAGCCGGACACCATCCAGCTCAAGCTGTCCGCCAAAGGCATTCTGGCCGGTCAGGGGCAGAAAGACACCGATTTTGATGGGGCCCTTGTCAGCTGCACTGCAGACGGGGGCCGTTCCCAGGCACAACCCCACTGCGCAGAGCAGGGCCAGGAGAGATGTGCGAATTTTCATGCCAACTCCTTGAGAATTTCGGTTGAAAAATTCGGTTGAACGTATGTGGCGCGTTCTCTGTCCCTGTGCTGATCTGCCTCATCCGGGGCCCGATCTTCCGAGTCCTTCGTCTCTGCTCGATCCGTCTCCCTTCTTTCCTCCTGTCACGGCAGGGACTGGCAGTGTCTGCCAGGACTGCAAGCGGGAACAAAAGGATACAGGGCCGGTTCCGCAAAAAGACAAGCGTTGTTCGGGAGATGCAAGAAGAGCACCGGAGCGGATTTGCAGCCGGTCAGTTCAGGAAACGCCATCCAAAGCCTGTTCATACGCGAAACAACAGAAAAAGTTAAGAAAAAAAACTTCCTGTCCTGATTTCCTGCCCGGGCGTTTGCACGCAGGGGGCCGGCTGCCCCTCCGCAGGAAGGAGCAAGCCCCATGACATCTTGAGGATGTACCTTGAAAAAAGAGATCCCCTCCGGAGCAGCAGGAGACTCCTGCTGTCCCGGAGGGGTGCACATACATTCAAGGACTTGCACAGGCAGTCCCTGTCCTTGTCGTTTAGAAGAGGCCTGTCACCGTGCCGGTCTCCGTGTCCACGTCAATATTGCGGAAGGAGGGACGCGAGCCTGTGCCCGGCATGAGGCTGATGTCGCCAGCCACGGGAATGACCAGGCCTGCGCCACCGTGGAAGAGCACGTCGCGCACGCCAAGCTTCCAGCCCGTGGGCGCGCCGATGCGCTTGGCATCGTCGGAGAGGGAGTACTGCGTCTTGACCATGCAGACATCGAGATCGGCCGCGTCGTCCCTGGCCTGCAGGGTGGCGAGCTTGCGCAGGGCCAGATCCCTGAACTTCACGCCGTCGGCACCGTACACTTCCCTGGCAATGGTCTCTATGCGCTCCACAAAGGTCGCACTGCGGTCAAAGAGGGGCCTGAAGTGGTTTTCCTCGCTGCAGGCGTCCAGCACCGCATCGGCCAGTTCCAGGGCGCCCTCGCCGCCCTTTGCCCAGTGCTCGGAGACGGCCATGCGGGCTCCGGCAGCCTCGCAGAAACGGCGCACGGTGGCAATTTCGGCCGCCGTGTCGGTCACGAAGGCATTGAGGCAGACCACGGCGGGCACGCCGGACTTCTTCACTATATTAATGTGGTGCAACAGGTTCTGGCAGCCGGCCTCCACAAGACCCACCTCTTCCTTTGTGTAGGCTTCGGGCATGGGACGGCCGGGCACGGGAGCGGGGGCACCACCATGACGCTTGAGGGCGCGAATGGTGGCCACGATGACAACAGCGTCGGGCTTCAGGCCGCTGCGGCGGCACTTGATGTCCCAGAACTTCTCGTAGCCGATTTCGGAACCGAAGCCGGACTCAGTGACATGGTAGTCGGAGAGCTTGAGGGCCACCTTGTCGGCAATGACGGAGCTCTGACCAAGGGAAATGTTGGCAAAGGGACCGGCATGCACGAAGACCGGCTGGCCTTCCAGGGTCTGGATGAGGTTGGGCTTGATGGCATCGGTAAGCCAGGCGCACATGGCGCCGGCCACACCCAGGTCTTCGGCAGTCACGGGCTTGTCGTGCCTGTCCAGAGCCACCACGATGCGGCCCAGGCGCTTGCGCAAGTCGGGCAGATCCGTGGCCAGGGAAAGGATGGACATGACTTCGGAGGCTGCGCTGATGACAAAGTGGGAGTTCATCATGAGGCCGTCATTGCGGCGGCCTTCGGTCTCTATGCCGATGATGACATTGCGCAGGGCCTGGGCGCAGAAGTCCAGGGACCAGGTCATGAGCACCTTGGTGGGATCGATGTTGAGGCGGGGCATGCCGGACATGGCGAGCAGCTTTTCGTCGTCATAGTTGCGTTCGTGCTGCATTCTGGCCGTCAGCGCAGTCATGGCCAGATTGTTGGCTGCCGTGATGGCATGGATGTCGCCGGTAAAGCTCAGGCTGTAGGGCACCAGGGGAATGCACTGGGCCAGGCCGCCGCCTGCGGCAGAGCCCTTCATGCCCATGACCGGACCTGCGGAGGGCTGACGGATGGCTGCAGAGCTGCGCCTGCCGCGTTTGGCCAGTCCCTGGACAAGGCCTATGGTGGTGGTGGACTTGCCCTCGCCAAGGGGCGTGGGCGTAATGGCCGTCACATCTATATACTTGCCGTTGGGACGGTCGCCCAGACGGCTGAGCACACGCCTGTCGTCGATCTTGGCCATGTAGTGGCCGTAGGGAAGAAGTTCCTTGTTCTCGAGACCGAGCTCGCTTGCTATGGTCTCGACGGTTTTCATGCTTTTCTCAGCGTCCAGGGCAATCTGCCAGTCTGGAACGTGACGGGGATCTAAAGCCACAGCAGTTTCCTTACAGTATGTTTGAAGTTAAGGCGCCCCGGCAGGGGCAGTCCGTGGGCGCTCTGTATCCGCATTGCCTGGTATTGTCAAGAACCTCTTGAAAATATTGGAATTTCTCTGCAGGAATCCCGTGTTTCTCCACAAAGCCAGGGGGCTTTGCATGACCATTGGGCCAGGATGAGGGAGAGGGCTCTGCACAAGGCCTGCGTCGTGCTGCCGGAAAGTGCGCACAGGCAGTGATCGTGCAGTGCCGGAAAAGAGACGGCACGGGCAAAGAACAGGGAAAGGGAGCGCTTGCGGGCAGAAAGATGCAGTGCCAGCACGCATATGCAAAAAGCGACAAATCCGTTTGCACGAACTTGCCGCTTTTGCTTGAACTGATACAGGCTCGCAGGCCTGTCGTGATATTAACGCTTGCTGTACTGGTACCTGGCGCGGGCAGCACGCAGGCCGTACTTCTTGCGTTCCTTCTTGCGGGAATCGCGGGTCAGGAAGCCGGCTTTCTTCAGGGTGCTGCGCAGGGCGGGATCGAGCAGAAGCAGGGCACGGCTGATGCCGTGACGCACGGCTTCGGCCTGACCGGCGTTGCCGCCACCGCAGACGTTGACGCGCACATCAATCTTGTCGTCAAGATTGACCAGCTTGAGGGGCTGGCTCACGACCATCTGCAGGGTCTTGCGGTTGAAGTATTCCTGGTAGGGACGTCCGTTCACGGTAATGTTGCCGGTACCGGCGTACAGACGGGTACGGGCAGTTGCCGTCTTGCGCCGACCCGTGCCGTAATGGAAAGTGCTCATGGCATCACTCCTTTAGTAGGGCAGCGTCAGCGGCTGCGGCTTCTGGGCGGTATGCGGATGTTCGGGACCAGCGTACACCTTGAGCTTCTTCAGGATGTTGCGGGCCAGACGATTCTTGGGCAGCATGCCACGCACAGCGGCCATGAGCACGCGCTCGGGCTTTTCGGCAAGCATGTCGGACAAGGTTGTGGCCTTGAGGCCGCCCACCCAGCCGGAATGACGGTAGTACATCTTCTTGTCCAGCTTGGTGCCTGTCACCTTGATTTTATCGCAGTTGACCACAATAATGAAATCCCCGTTGTCCATATGGGGAGCATATTCGGGCTTATGCTTGCCACGCAGGCGGTGGGCAATCTGGCTGGCCAGACGTCCGAGCACCTGATCCTGGGCATCAACAACATACCACTGACGGTTGATGTCCTTCGGTGTGGGGCTGAAGGTCTTCATAAAACGTAACTCCGTTGGCGCCATGCGGCAGCCACTCGTGTAGGAAAATTCTTGTGTCGGGTCAAAAGCGCCCCCACCAAACGGGGACAGTGGGATGTGCTTTGAACGGTGGTTCCTATAGCGTTTTCTCCAATATGTCAAGCCTGTGACACCGTTTTGTCCCAATTTCTCCATCAGACGGAACAAGGAGTCCCCGGACTCCTTGCAATCCCCGTTATTTCGAGAGGTTTGCCATGCAGGATCCCAAGTCGAACGAGCAGGCTGCCACAACGGCAGGCCGCTGCGGCCTTGTCCGCAAGTCCCTGCTGCGCCAGCTCTTTTCAGGCGCCTACATGATGCGCTGGAACGACAAGCTCAGGCCCTGCCCCCTTGCGGAAATCGACAAGCAGGCTCACAAGATGATCGTGACGGCCGTGCTCTGGACGCGGGCCTGTGCCAGCCGGCCGCAGGCCGCCCACTACCCCCTGGCCCAGGAGCTCATCGAGGGCGCGCTCTTCGACTACTTCTTCCGCCTGGTGGTCACGGACATCAAGCCGCCCATCTTCTACCGCATCCAGGCCAACCGCTCGCACTACGACAAGCTCGTGGACTATGTCCTGGGCAGCCTCGAGGCCGTGCTCTCCCCTTTGGGATCCTTCTGGGACCGCTTCCAGACCTGGCACACGAACAGAGAGTCCTACGAGGAGGCACGCACCCTCCTCTCCGCAGCACATCAGTTTGCCTCGCAGTGGGAATTCCAGCTCATACGGCCCCTCAACGGCTTTGATCGGGAACTGCCCCAGATAGCGGCCACCTTCAAGGACAATTTGCGCTCCCTGGCCACCAGGGTCCGGGGCATGGACGACATCCTGGCCGATACGGCCCTCTCCCGCTTCGTGAACTTCTGCGGCCAGCTGCGCTTCCAGGTCCGCTGGACCCAGCTGGCCCGCATTCCCCAGACCGACGTGCTGGGGCACATGTTCTTCGTGGGCGCCCTGGCCTACCTCTACAGCCTGACCCTGGACACCTGCCAGGCCAGGCGCGTGAACAACTTCTTCTGCGGCCTGTTCCACGATCTGCCGGAACTGCTGACCAGGGACATCATCTCGCCGGTCAAGCAGTCCTCCTCCGAGCTGGCCCGGCTCATCCGCGACTACGAAGAGGAAGAGCTCGACCGGCGCATTCTGGCGCCCCTGCAGGAGGCAGGGGAGCATCTGCTGGTCACAAGGCTGCGCTACTACCTGGGTCTTGAGGCAGGATCGGAATTCTCCCAGCGCTTTGTCAGCGAAGGATCCGTCCATACGGCTGCCAGCTTTGCCGAGCTGCACCAGGCCCACGACAAGGATGACGAGCACCCCCTGGACGGCCAGCTCGTCAAGGCCTGCGATCTTCTGGCCGCCTTCCTGGAAGCCGACGAGTCCCTGCGCAACGGCGTGGCCTCGGGCTACCTGACCCAGGCCCGCCTGCGCCTGGCTGCCACCCTGCAGGACAGGACGCGCTTCCCCTCCTGCCTGCAGCTGGACTCCCTGCTGGCCGACTTCGACTGACACCTCCTATAGATACTCAAGCAAAGGAGCATGCGCATGGCTGATGACGAACTGCAAGAGTACCGGGCCCGCTGGGCCAGGCTCTTTCCCGAAGTGCGACACGTGGACTTTGACGGTTCTGTCGTGACCAACGACTACTGCCCAGACTGCCGCTACTGCTGCGGCCCGCAAAAGGAGAGCGAGCCCTTTCCCATGGCCCTGCTGGACCGGCAGATTTCCGGGCGCACGCCGGACGACTTCTATCTGCTGGACAGCCACACGGCCTGTCTCGACCAGCGCGGCTGCAAGGCTCTGGGACCTGCCGGCTGCCGGCTGGAGCGGACGCTGCGGCCCGTGGCCTGTGCCCTCTTTCCCTTTGTCCTTGTCAACCTGCGCCTCTACCTCTATCTGATCTGTCCGGCCTCCATGTTTGTGGACAAGGCGGCCCTCCTGGACATGGGAGGCAGGGTCCATGTCTTTCTTTCCAGCCTGGATTCCGCAGATCGTGCGCGCATCTCCATCAGCCGCCGCCCCGAGGACCTGAAGGCAAAGTACCTGGATCTGGGCCTGCCGGACTTCGCGTAAGAAGACCGGCCGGCCCCTGGGTAAAGAGCCCTGTCCCGTCCCCCTGCTCCGCTCTCCTGCCTCCGAGCGCCGGGCCAGGGCCCGGCTGCCCTTGACGAATGGCTCTGAAGCCTTAAGTTCATGCCTGAAATAACGATTCTGTTCTTTCACGGCCGCGATGCCCGGTGAGGAACAGCAGGCTGGGGCAGGACATCGATTGTGAGCTCATTTCCCGCATGGTGATGCGGTATCATACACTGGACAAGTATTATGGATGACAAACTGAAGAACAGCGAGACAGCCGGGCAGGACGAGGCCCGCGTGCAGCAGGAGCAGGCCCAGGACGTTCCCGAGGGGGCCGTGGAAATTCCCGTTGAAATTGTCAGGGACGAGGCCCCGGAAGAGGCCGCAGGCATGGAAGCCCCCAAGGCTGAGGCAGAAAAACCCTTGGAGGAGGACGCGGTGGAGCTGGGCGAGCCTCTGGCAGACGAGGCCCAGGCCGAAGCAGCACCGTCCGTGGCCGATCTGCAGGCCGAGATAGCCAGGCTGCAGGCCGCCCTGGAGGAACAGACCAGGGCAAGCCAGGAAGAAATCCGCGACTTGCGCATGCGCAACCAGGCCGAACTCGAGAACTTCAAGAAGCGCCTGACCCGCGAGCACGGCGAACACCTCAAGTACGCCGCCGAGAAGGTCATGAAGGACCTCATTCCCTCCCTGGACAACCTGGAACTGGCCATTGTCTACGGATCAAAGGAAGAAGCCTGCAAGAACATGCTGCAGGGCATTGAAATGACCCAGAAGCTGCTCCTGGACGCTGTGGGCCGTCACGGCCTTGTGCGCGTGGGCAAGGAAGGGGAAGTCTTCGACCCGGCCCTGCACGAGGCCCTGGGCTGCGAAAGCCGCTCCGACCTTGCGGCCGACACCATTGCCCGCGTCATGCAGAGCGGCTACAGCCTGGAAGGCCGCCTGCTGCGGCCGGCCAAGGTCATGGTGAACAAGATCTAGCACAACTTTGCAACGCGCAGCGTGCGCACAGGGCACGGTACAGACCCTGCTGCCGCAGCCCCTTCACATCCCGGAAGAACGTCCTTCTTCCGGGATTTTTTTGTTATCCTGCCAAGTTCCCTCCTTCACAAGACATCTGCAGTAAATGAAATTTTTCTCATGCATAATGCTCTTTTTATCACAAGTCTCTGAATACAAAAAAATAAAAAAGAGGGCAAAAAAAGTGTAAAAATCCTTGCGCTTCTTCTCGGAATGATGTACAAGACAAATAAACTTGTAAGTTATTCTTTTTTGCGGCGAGAATATTTCACCACAATAGAACGCTTGCAAGCGTCCATCGTGTGAAAAAATAATCTGTACTTTCCCTTTTTCCCCCATCATTCCTTAGGAGGATGCGATGAGTTCCGAACTGAAAAGCATGCATATGGGCCAAATCACCTCGTTCTTCATTCCCACTGTGACTCTGGTGGGCCAGAATTGCTCTCAGGAAATCCCCAACAGGCTGAAATCCATTGGCGGCAAGCATCCTCTTATTGTTACAGATAATGGCATCAAGGCCTGTGGCATCCTGAAGCAGATCACCGACATTCTTGATGCAGCCGGCGTCTCCTACGCCATCTACCACGACACCGTTCCGAACCCCACCGACAACAACGTCGCTGCGGCCACCAAGGTCTACCAGGACGAAAAATGCGACAGCCTCATCACCATCGGTGGCGGCTCCTCCCATGACTGCGGCAAGGGCGTCGGCTTCGTGGTCAGCAATGGCGGCACCATCCACGACTACGAAGGCGTGGACAAGTCCTCCAAGCCCTTCCCGCCCTACATTGCCGTGAACACCACCGCCGGCACGGGTTCCGAAATGACCCGTTTCTGCATCATCACCGACACCTCCCGCAAGGTGAAAATGGCCATCGTCGACTGGCGCTGCACCCCCAGCGTCGCCATCGACGACCCCGTCCTCATGATGGGCATGCCCCCGGCCCTGACCGCCGCCACCGGCATGGACGCCCTGACCCACGCCGTGGAAGCCTACGTGTCCACCGCCGCCACCCCCATGACCGACGCCTGCGCCGAAAAGGCCATGGAATACATCAACCGCTATCTGCGCCGCGCCGTTGCCAACGGCAACGACAAGGAAGCCCGCGAAGGCATGTGCTACGCCCAGTATCTGGCCGGCATGGCCTTCAACAACGCCTCCCTGGGTCATGTGCATGCCATGGCTCACCAGCTCGGCGGCTTCTACAACCTGCCTCACGGCGAATGCAACGCCATCCTGCTGCCCTACGTCTGCGAATACAACCGTATCTCCAGCCGCCGCCGCTTCGGCCGCATCGCCGAACTCCTTGGCGAAATCACCAAGGGCAAGACCGCTGACGAAGCGTCCCGCCTCGCCATCAAGGCCATCCGCACCCTGTCCAGCGACGTGGAAATTCCCGCCAACATCCGCGCCTGCGCTGCCAAGTACGGCGTGCCGGTCAGCGAAGACGACATTCCGATCATGACCGCCAATGCCCA
>DXHV01000046.1 GCA_019113165.1 Candidatus Desulfovibrio intestinipullorum | reverse complement strand
CCCCCCAAAGCGAGTATGGTTCTCAGTAGAACCATATTTTCCATAGCACTTACGGCAATGGGAGTAAAGTAATTGCTTGAAAAAATTATAATTTTGTTGACACGATAACCGTATGGTTCTACTTTTGCTCAACTCTTAGGGTATAAGGACGGATCTTTCTTCCATCCATACCTCGAACTTTCTTGAACTCAACCCCGAGTCCGTGGAAGAGCTGGCCGCCCTGCAGGCCCGCCTGAAGGAACCCATGGGCGACTGGCTCCAAGCCGTGCCGGACACGCCCCTTGCAGCTCTGGGCTCCCTGCTGAGGGCGCACCACTCAGGTATCGATTTCAAAACGGAAACTCCGGGCCTGGCCCATCTGATTCCCCTGATCATGTATGCCGATACGGCAGACTCTCTCTACAGCAAGGGGGCAGGCACCACGGACTTCAATCTGCAGGCGCTGGACATCTTTCTGACCAGTCCCTTTGGCACCCTGCAGCAGGCCCTCGACAAGAACCTTGTTGAACGGGATGCACGTGCCCTGTACAGGGAGCTTGCCGCAGCCCTGGAGGGATGGCGCACCTGGTCTGGCAGGAACCTTGTTGAAAAACGCAGCCAGATACGGGGTATCTTAAGAAAGCACACAAGCTGCCATCTGGCAGAGACCCGTCTGCCCAACAACGACGTGAGTCTCTGGCAGCACTCCTCCTCTGTGGCCGGCATCTTCAAGGCCCTGCTGGCAGGCTATCTGCTCTCGGGGAACTGGGCCACTGTCCTGCGCGATCCGAGCATTCTGAAAGAAGAACTGGCCCACTGCAATCAGCGCCTCTCCTTCCTGGCCTTCCGCTGGGAGACAGAGACCTACATGGCCCGCGCCCTGCGATCCTTTGAGGTTGCTGGCAGACAGGAAAAGCTGCAGCAGCTCACCGAAGCGCTCAAGACACTTGTAGAAACAGACTGCTGCCTTGGCAACGAAATCTACCGCGACCGCCACGGCATCTGCTTCCTCGTGCCCAATATGGACGAGCTTGCCGGTCTCTCCGGGGAAGGCCTCTTTGCCACGCTGCTTGCCCATATTCATGAGCAAATGAACGAGCTCTGCAATGGCGGCATCATTGGCGGCGAACTGCCCTGGAGCATACACAGCCAGGCCTGCGGCCTGCAGATTGGTCACTTCCTCTCCTTCTGGAATGCCCCTGGAAAAGCCCTTTTCCGCGGCCCAAAGAAACCGGCCTGGCAGGAAGAATGGCAGACGTCCGGCGACAGGCGGCCTCAGATCTGCCCGCGCTGCGGTGTTCACCCCCTCTACAAGGATGAAGGACGCATTGGCAGCGGCGACGATGCAGCCTGCGAGACCTGCAAGGCGCTCAGCACCAGAGGACACAAGATTCTCAAAGACTGGAGTGCTGTCATCCCTTCCGGCAAGCAGAAGCAGTTCCTGGCCTTTCTGGACGAGGATGAGGACGGCGAGTCCAGCTCCAGGGTCGTACTCATCCAGGGGATCTTTTCCCTGCATGCCCTCTGCGGCACCAGGGATGACGAAGGCGAACCTGGCTGGGAGCACATGGTAAGCCCTGCAGCAGACAAGAAACTGCCAGCTCTTTCCGAGGTACTGAACAAATGGCATGAGCTGCACAATGCACATCTTAGTGAAAAAGCGGCCTCTTCCCTGCGCACCTACTTTGCCAATCTCCTTGGCATGCCCAAAACTTTCTGCACGAACAAAGAAGGCTGGTGCAGCGATGAAGCCGTCCAGGGCGATCTGAAGACCCGCCTGACCGATACCATCCGGCGTCTTGTCTTCAACAACGAGCCGCTTCCGGACAATGAGGAAGAACTGGCTGCCAGGATGATCCTCTGGGGCTGCCGCCAGCATCCGGCGCCGTCCAGGCTTGCCCGGGTGTGGGAAGAACTGCAGTCCTTCACCGGCTGGGCCAGTGGTCTTGGTGCCACGGACATGCCCGAGGCGGACTGGCTGCACATTCCGCTGACCCTGGATGTGACCAGCTTCCAGATTCTTGTGCCGGCAGACGATGCCTGGACCATTCTCCATGACATCACCAGGGCCTACGAGACCCGCTTTGGCAAGGTGCGCCACATTCTTCCCCTGCACCTCTCGGCAAGCGTGTTCCGCCGCAAGGCTCCCCTGTACATTGCCATGGACGCAGCCCGCAGGTTCCGCAGTCTGGCCGAGACCTGCACGGCCAGGCCCTGGGAACTGGTACGCAGCGAGACGGCAGGGGCAACGACCAGGCTCACCTGGAAGACCCACGACGGCCTTGCCGTGGACTGGGATGTGCCAAGGCTCCTGCCCAATATCGACACCAACGGCGAGCAGCGCGAGGATCTCTTCCGCACCTGGTACTTTGGCGAAGGAGACAGGCTGCCCACCCATCTCTCCCGGCTTGTGCTCGGCAAGCGCTACCTTGTCTGGCCGTCCACCTTTGACTATGAGGTGCTTGATGCCTCGGTGCGGCGCTACGACATACGCTATCAGCAGGGCCACCGCGCCCACTACATGATGCGTGGCCAGGGCCCGCGTCCCTACCCCCTGGAACACATCAGGGCCTGGGACAGATACCTCAATGCCCAAACCGGGCTTTTCAAGAAAAATGACGATGGCAAACGCCAGCGCAAGAATGCCGTGGAGCTGCTGGCCCATCTGCATCTGGACTGGGATCTGGACAGGATGCGTGCCGAAGACGACACGCCCGAGCGCATGATGCAGGGCATATTGCGTGTCACCATGCCCAGGTATTCGGAAGAACTGCTGCCCAGGGCTCTTGACGGGTCCTTCTTCGACCTCTGTGAGTGGGCCGACTTCATTACCAAGTAAGAGGATAGAGATATGAGTACACTTTTTGCTGTCACCCTGGATCCCCTGCATATTGGTGCCGGAGGATACCGCCTCGGACGCGTTGATAACACCATTGTCAGGGATGCAGGCAGCGGCCTGCCCAAAGTGCCCGGATCAAGCCTCGCTGGTGTAACCCGCTCCTATCTCATGCACGTGCTTGAGGGAGAAGAACAGAAAAAGGTCCAGGCCTGCCTTGCGTCCTCCGAGTCAGAACAGAAAGACAACTCCGAACAGAAGGGTAAATCCGAGCAGAAGGGCAACTGCGGCAGATGCCTTGCCTGCCGTCTGTTCGGCTATGCCTCCACAGCCAGGCAGAAAAAAAGCCATATCGGCCTGCTGCGCTTCTACGATGGCAACATCATTGCCTTCCCTGTCAGCACCATCGCAGGACCTGTCTGGGTGACCTCGCCTTCTGCCCTGGCGCTGGTGCTTGATCCGAAGGATGTACCTGCTGCCGATGAGGACAAGCTCATTGTGAACGGTGCCATGCCTGCCAACATGAACAAGACCAATATCGGCTGGCTCTATCTAGGCGTGCTCTCCGATACGGCCAATGCCCTGGCTCCTCTGCGGGAAAAGCTCGGCGATGCCTCGGGCCGCTTTGCCAGACTGGCTCTGGCGCCCGACTGGCTGTTCGCAGAGCTTGTCAACAGCAACCTGGAAGTGCGGACCTCGGTCAGCATTGACCCGCTCACAGGCGCAGCCGAAGACGGCAAGCTCTTCACCTACGAGGCCATCCCCACGGCCACACTGCTTGCCTTTGACGTGGACCTTGACGAGGGCCGCTGCGCCCTGGCAGCCGATGCCAGCGGAGCCAATCCCGTAGCCCCGGCACTTGCCCGCGACCTGCTGAACAAGACCCTGCAGCTGTGCGGTGTGCTTGGCATGGGCGGCATGTGCACACGCGGTTTCGGTCGCGTCAAGTTCCTTGGAGGCATCTAAATGAATATTGTCAATCTTGAGCCTCTGTGCGCCTCCTACGGCATGATACTTGTGGAAGAAGGAGCTGTCGCTGCCTCCACCAAGGCAACAGACAGGGAAAATGTCATCACCAAGGCGCTCGGCGTGCTGGTGGAAAAGGGCATCTATGCCATGACCATCTTTCTCATGACCAGCAACTGCCCGGACTACAGCAAGCATGTGCTCCGCAAGCTTGCAGCCCTGCTTGCCGATGACAAGATCAGGCTGCTGCCCCAGAACTGGCAGAAGGGGACGGGCGATCTGCTGCCCCTGCTGGAAGGCATGCGCACGATCACCGAGGAACTGCCCAGACTCCTTCTGGCCCGCAAGGTTCTGGAAGAAACCCTGACCTTTGCCCGCTATCACTGCAAGGCACTGAGCAGACTGCAGGGAGCGTAGCCATGGCCTGGACCTCGTTCAAAGTTTGCCTGCGCATGAAGACAGACATGCACTGCGGCTCGCTGATGCTCGGCTTTGTGGCCAGGGCATTCCCCTATGTGCCGCTGCATGTGCCGCTCTTTGCCGCAGTCCCGGCTGCAGTAGAAGCCCTGGGCATGCCCCGCGTGCGTCCCTCCTACAAGGAAATGGAAGATTTGCTCTTTGCAGCCCTGCGTACAACGCCCTTCTATGTCCTGGACGGAGCAAGCCCCCTCTTCCCCTGGAACAGGGACGACCTTGCCCTGCTGCAGGAAGAGTTCATGAGCTCCAGGTACGGAGTGACACTGGACGACTCCTCCCGCTCTGCCAGGGAAGGCCAGCTTTTCGAGACCGAAGTCCTGCTGGCCCACAGACGCCGCAGCATGGCCAGCACCCTGCTGCAGGGCTTTGTCTGGATTCGTTCGGGAGAGACGGAACGCCTTGTCTGCGATCCCCGCAAGGGCATAGCACTCAGGGACGGCAGTGCGGCCATTGAGTGGCCGACCCTCTTCGGCCGCCTCAGTCTTGGCGGCGACAGGACCCGTACGCTCGGCTGCCTGTGGCCGGATGTGTCCTGGCAGGCCACGCAGGAGGCGCCCTGGGGCGCAGCGTCCACCGAGGTGGACAGCCCCTGGCCCAGGCTGCACCTGACGAAAGACACGCCCTGCCCTGTGCCTGTGCTTCTGGATGAAACGCCAGGATACGGCAGCACGCTGGCCATCATGACAGGAAGGCGCCTGAAAGAAGGCCGTTACGTCATGGACAACGGATCTGTCGTCCATGAAGTGGGCTGGCGGCCGGAACAGGATATCGTCGTGGAACTGGAGGACAAGCGCTGTGCGCACTGCGTCCCTTCCAGTGAGCAGACGACTGCCTAACCCCCAAAAGACCTGCAGGGAGATGAACGCACAGTCCATCTCCCTGTTCTCGTTTGTCCCTGCTTTTGAGCAGGGTCCGCTTGCATGGACAAAAAAACTGCTGACAGGCGCATGCTCCGAAAGGCGTTCACCCTTCGGAACAAAACGTCCTGTCAGCAGTTTTCGTTTCCCCGCTCCGTGCGGAGCAGGGAACGTGCAGAGGGCAGGCTAGCCTGCCATGGGCAGAAACATGGTCTTGGCAGCCTTGCCCACGGCATAGGTACTGGCTGCATCAAAGCTTCCGCCGACGAGGCCGCCGGCAAGGGGCACGGCCCTGCCCAGATTGACGAGGCCTGTCTGCCCGAACTTTGTGACCAGGCAGATGCCCAGATTGGTATTGATTGCCCTGATAACAGAGCCCGGAATATTCCTGACAGCCTGCCTGCACAGCTGTCTTGCCAGCACCACGCCAGACTGCTTGAGCACGTCTGCTGCCTTTTTGCCGGCCATGCAGGCGACGCACAGTGCGCGATACTGCGGGTTTTGCGGATCCAGGTTGCACAGAGCAGCGATGGCAGCGATCATGCGCGCCTGATTGCCAAAACTGGCGCACAGACTGGCCGGCAGGGACACGGGCAGTGTTGCGACACCGCCAAGGCTCGTCACGAAGCCCACGCAGCCTGCCTTGCCGCCTGCCACCGTATGAGCGCATCAATGCGGGCGCCCAGGGGCTGACTGCCGGAGCGGTATCTGTCGGCAAGGTCCTCTGCTGTTCCAAATCCGGGGATGGACGTGGTAATCACGGTATCGAAAAGACCGTAGATGGCCTTCACGTACTGGTTCCCATTGTTGATGCCTTCGTTGCCATATTCCATGGGGAGCGTGTTCATCTGTATTCCTTGTTGGCTTGAGAAAAACTGAAGACTGGTGGAACAGACAAAAAGGAGTGTCCGGCCCGGAGTCTTGTCTCTCCGGGCCGAACCCCCAAGGCCGGCCTACCTGACCCTGCCGGTCAAGGAGCGCGACGTCTGCCTGGCGGCTGTCCGCCTGGGCGTCGTTGTCCCGGGCCTTGTGCGGTTCGCTGCAGGCTGCTGCATGTCGGCCAGGGCAGCAACTGCCTGCAGCAATCACAAGCAGCTTGCTCACATGACGAAGATGACCGGGGCGAAAAGTCATACAAACCTCCTTGGGTTTGAAAACAGGAAATGTCCGCTTTCCTTCTCTTTCGGCGCCAGTTCTGCTCTTTTCACAGTGTGCGTATCCGGTTTGCGCAAGATTCACGCCTGTCCACTGTCTGCCTGTTCGGCTGCGCATGCCCTGGGCTCGAAATATTCTTCCAGACGCACCCTGCCAATTGCGTGAATTGTCCCCAGGATTTCATCGAGCTGCATGACGTTTTGCCTGTTGCCGGTCTCGCCGGTCCTGCCGAACAGGCCTGCCACAAAGGCCCCGGCAGCCTCTTCCCAGAGCATGATTTCCATCATGCGCTTGCTCATGAAGTACAGGGCACACAGGCTCAGTTCTTCCTCTTCTCCTCCAAGCAGAGCCAGAACCACAACAGGATTGGCCAGGCTCTCCTCGGAAAGTTCCCCGGCCTGGGTCATGGCAGCAAAGTTTTCCAGTATCTGCTGCAGCTTCTCGTCGCCATAGATCTGGCCTATGGCTTCAAGCCCGGCTCCGGTACAATCGAGGCACTGGTCCTCAGACAGATTCTTCATCAAAAATCGGCGCGGATACCCCCAGGGTCACCTGGGGGAGGAAGCGCCGCCTCCGTATCGTACTTCGGTTAAAAAGGTTGTGCGTCGTTCCAGGAGACGCAGTTTTCTGCAGTGGATACTCTTTGA
>DXHV01000045.1 GCA_019113165.1 Candidatus Desulfovibrio intestinipullorum | reverse complement strand
CCCCCCCCCCGGCTCCGGGCTTTGGGGGAGAAGGCCTCTGCGCGACATCCTAAGAGAAAGGAGTGCTAGACGTCAAAGAGCATTTCCAGGTCTTCCCTGGTCAGGGACTTCCAGGTTTCCTGGCCGGGGATGATGGAGGCTGCCACATTGCGCTTGGATTCCTGCAGCTTCAGGATCTTTTCTTCCACCGTATTCTGGCAGATGAGCTTGTAGGAGAAGACCTGGCGCTGCTGGCCAATGCGGTGCGTTCTGTCCGTGGCCTGGCTTTCCACGGCCGGGTTCCACCAGGGATCGTAGTGGATGACGTAGTCGGCCGAGGTCAGGTTGAGGCCCGTGCCGCCGGCCTTGAGGGAAATGAGGAAGATGGGAATGTTGGGCGAGTTGTTGAAGCGGTCCACCTGCTCGAAGCGGTCCTTGCTCGCGCCGTCAAGATAGCAGAAGGGCACTTCGCTGAAGCTCAGCCACTGGCGGATGATCTGCAGCATCTGCACAAACTGCGAGAACACGAGGACCTTGTGGCCGCCTTCCACGATTTCCAGGACCATGTCCTTGAAGGCCTCGAACTTGCCGGAGGGCAGGTTGTTGGAGAAGCCGGGCATGTCGATCTTGAGGAGCCTCGGATGACAGCAGATCTGGCGCAGCTTGAGCAGGGCGTCGAGAATGGACATCTGGCTCTTGGCCATGCCCTTCTGATCCACGTCTGCCAGCACCTGATCGCGCAGCTTGTGGGCCACGGCGGCGTAGAGTTCCGCCTGGGCCTCTTCCAGGGCGCAGCAGGTGACGCTCTCCACCTTGGGCGGCAGATCCTTGGCCACTTCCGTCTTGGTACGGCGCAGGATGAAGGGGCGCATGCGGGTGCGCAGATATTCCAGGGTTTCCGTGTCGCCGTCCTTGATGGGCCGCACGATGCCGCGCTGGAAGGCGTGCTGACTGCCCAGGAAACCGGGCATGAGGAACTCGAACAGGGACCACAGCTCGAAGAGGTTGTTCTCTATGGGCGTGCCGGACAGGCACAGGCGCATGCGGGCATTGAGCCGGCGCACGGAGCGGGCCGTGATGGTGTTGGGGTTCTTGATGTTCTGGGCCTCGTCCAGAATGACGGTATTGAAGTCGAACTTCTGGATTTCCTCCAGGTCGCGGCGCAGCAGGGCGTAGGTGGTAATGACCAGATCCGAGTCCGCTATCTGGCGGAACATGTTTTCCCTGTGGGTGCCGTAGATGATGAGCCGGCGCAGGTCGGGCACGAACTTCTCGGCTTCCCTGTCCCAGTTGGGCAGGACGGAGGTGGGCACCACGATGAGGTTGGGTCCGTGGAAGTTTTCCTCCACCAGATGCTGGATGAAGGAAAGGGTCTGTATGGTCTTGCCGAGGCCCATTTCGTCGGCCAGGATGCCGCCAAAGCCGTATTCCGACAGGAAGTTCAGGTAGGCCAGGCCCTGCAGCTGATAGCTGCGCAGGGAGGCGTGCAGGCCCTTGGGCGCCGGGATGGCCCGGATTTCCTTGAAGGAGTGGATCTTTTCGCGCAGCTGGCTCCAGAAGGAGTCCGTGTGGGCATTGGGCACGTCCTCAAGCAGGCTGTCCAGCATGGGCGCCTCGAACTGCTTGAAGACCGTCTGCGGGGGCTTGGTGGGATCAAAGCCCAGGGCAGTGAGCTTGTGGGCTATGCGCTGCAGCCATTCTTCGGGCAGGGAGGTATAGGAGCCGTCCTTGAGCTGCACGTAGCGCTTGCCGCGCATCCAGGCCTTCCAGATTCTTTCCAGGGGCAGAGACTGTCCGTCGTAGTCCACCGTGATGTCCAGGGAGAAGATCTTGTCCTTCTCGTTGCTGACCACTTCGGCGGAAATGGTGGACTTGGTGGAACGCACCTTGTATCTGGAGAGGGCCCTCTCGCCGTAGACTCGGTAGCTCTCCACCAGCTTGGGGTAGGTGTCCAGCAGGAAGGCAATGGCTTCCTCCGGTTCCAGGAACCACAGCTTGTTGGAGCGGGGCTGGAAGCCTATGGCCGAGAGCTCGGACATGAGGTTGGCTTCCTCCTGCTGATGACGGCGCACCAGGAAGGTCTGGCCGTCGTAGGTGTAGCTGCCGGTCTGGAAGTCCGGGTTGGGACCGCCCAGGGAGAACTCGCCGTGCTTGGTCTCGTAGATGTTGTCGATTTCCAGGGTAAGGAGGCTTCCTTCCTCGTCCAGAAAGAGCTTGGGATTGTAGGTGGCAGGCTGGAAGACGGGTTCCATCATCTTGAGGAACTTTTCTGGTTCAAAGAGCTCCGAGGAGGGGAGCCTGGTCCAGACTCTGTCCAGAAATTCGGAAATTTCCTCGTGCGGCACCACGGGCCGCTCGTAGATGAGGCTGCGCACCAGGGAGGGGTCAAGCCCTGTCTGCACGGGGTAGAAGTTGCGGCGGTAGCACACCCACAGGGGCATCTGGCCGTGGAAGGTCACCGGCGCCTCGCCAGGTTCGTCTCCTGCCTGATTCTTGTGGCTTTCGTCCTCGTCGCTTGTGCTGATATAGATGAGGGGCCGGCCCTCGCGCTTGAGCAGCACGTCAAAGCAGAAGCCCTGGGCATCCAGATTGGGCTTGAGCTTGAGGGCAAAGGGGGTGCTCTCGATGCGGCAGGGCTTGTCAGTGTCTTTCCAGAAGATGTAGTATTCGTGGCGCACGGCCCAGAAGAACCAGGAGACCAGACCGTCCGGGATCTCCACCCTGTGACCGAAATAGTCCACGTGCAGGCCAATCTGCTTGGCCACCCTGGGCAGTTCCGGAGATGTTTCACACCAGTCAGGATTGTTGATGATCTGTTCCAGGGTCACTTCGTTGTGCACGGTGGAGAGACCGGACTTGTTCTGCCTCGAGCGGAAGAAGGAGACCAGAAGGCGTCCCTGATCCGGCTCGAAGCGGAACACCAGATAGTGCTTGCCGGCTTCGGGTTCCATGCTGGTGGAGAAAAATCCGCGGAAACTCTGCTTCCAGTCTACAACCGGAGTGTGATCTTCGGTTTCATGACCTTCTTCCTTGCGCAATTCGTCCACAAGGTGCAGGGTAAGAGCTGCAACATGGCGGCAGACACCGGTAAAGGCATCGGAACAGTTGCACATCGACTTGACAGAGTGGTCAAAGATCGAGAAGGTCAATTGAGGCGTGTAGACTTGGAAATCATCTCCCTGGATATTCCCAGTCACCTCCCATGTTTCTCCTTCCTGAATATGAATTTTCTGCACTCCACTGTCAGAGAGGATAAAGCTCCCTGCATCGCGGATATATTCCGGGATCTTGTCATGTAGAAACGACTGGCTTATCTCCAGGATGACACTGTGTTCAGATCGGCTCATGATTCCTCGTCAATATATGGTTTCGTCTTCTGTCTGAAGGCGCCCCTGCTCAGGGTCGTCAATTTTCTTGCACGCTATACAACAAGAAGGACAAAATGATCAATAGCCATGGCCGTTATAAGGGCTTCACGCAAAAAAAAGTGGTACAGGGGGGCAGATCCCTTGCCCTGCTGCTCTGGCTTTTTTGCCTCTTCTGTCCGGTGCTTGCACTGGCCGAGACCGCCACGCCCGCTCCGTCTGCCGAGCCGGCTGTGTCCGGGACCGGACCCGTATCAGGGGGCACGCTCGTGCTGGGCAGCATAGGCGAGCCGTCCAACCTCAACCCCTACATCAGCTCCGATTCGGCCTCCCACGAAGTGGCCGATCTCCTCTTCGTGGCCCCCCTGCGCTATGACAAAAACCTGGAGATCGAGCCTTGGGCTGCCGAACGAGTGGATCTCTCGGAGGACGGCAGGAGGCTCGTCATCACCCTGAAGAAGGGCATTCTCTGGGAAGACGGCGTGGAACTGACGGCCGAGGACCTGGTCTTTACCGTGCAGCTCATTGCGGACCCGAAGACCGGCAGCCCCTATGCCGAGGACTACATGCGCATCAGGAGTGTGCGGGCCCTGGACCGGTACACGGTTGAGGTTCTCTACGATCAGTACTATGCCAGGGCCGTGATTTCCTTCTGCTCGGCCATTTTGCCCAGGCACGTGCTGGAAGGCCAGGACGTGCGCACGGGCAGCTTTGCGCGCCGGCCCCTGGGCGCCGGCCCCTACAGGCTGGCAGACTGGCAGTCCGGTTCCAGGGTCACCCTGAAGGCCAGCGACACCTACTTTGCGGGCAGGCCGTACATTGACGAAATCATCTACCGCATCATCCCCGACTCGGCCACCATGTTCATGGAGCTGCGGGCCTCGAGGCTGGACATGATGGGGCTCTCGCCAGAGCAGTACCTGCGCCAGACAAAGGGCGGCCGCTGGGATCGGGACTACCGCAAGTACCGGTATCTGGCTTCGGCCTATACCTATCTCGGCTTCAACATGCGCCATCCCTTCTTTCAGGACCGGCGCGTGCGCAGGGCCATTTCCTGCGCCCTGAACAGGGAAGAGCTCATCCTGGGCGCCCTGCTTGGCCAGGGCGTGGCCGCCTTTGGCCCCTACAAGCCGGGCTCCTCGGTCTACCATCCGGGCCTTGCCGCCGTGCCCCATGATCCGGGGAAAGCCAGAGCCCTGCTGGCCGAAGCAGGCTTTCGCGATACGGATGGCGACGGCATCCTTGAGCGCAACGGCCAGAAGTTCGAGTTCACCATCCTCACCAACCAGGGCAACACGGAACGCATCCTGGCCGCCATCATCATGCAGAGCCAGCTTGCCAAAGTAGGCATACGCGTGCATGTGCGCACAGTGGAATGGGCGGCCTTCATCCGCGAGTTCGTGAACAAGGGCGCCTTTGATGCCGTGGTCCTGGGCTGGACCATTACCCCGGATCCGGACCTCTACCAGGTCTGGCACTCCTCCCAGGCCATGCCCGGAGGCCTCAACTTCACGGCCTTCAAGGACGCGCAGCTGGACCGGCTGCTCGAAGAGGGTCGCACCACCAGGGACGAGGAGGTCCGCCGGCAGATCTACTGCCGGGTGCAGGAAATCCTGGCCGACGAGCAGCCCTACTGCTTCCTCTACGTGCCCTATGCCCTGCCCATACTCAGTGCCCGTATCCACGGCATAGAGCCGGCCCTGGCAGGCATTGCCTGGAATCAGGAGCGCTGGTGGATGGAACCGGAGAAGCCGCAGCTTGAACCCTGACGATTGGGCAGGGGCCTCTTCCCAAAACTGGCACAGACAGGTTTTGTGTCGGACACAATGGCGTGCTCTCCTTTGGTGACGGGTCTTCTCCTCATCTGTTCTTTTCATGGCCTGCAGGACAAGGCTCTTCTTGTCTGCCCCGACAGCCCGGGCAGTCCGGGACAGGAGCGATCCCTGAAAAAGGGCCACCCGGCAACCGGAGTATCTTTCTCAAGCATTTTTCAGTAACTCCCATGGCATTTTGTACAACACCCCTTGATCAGCAGAGCGGTCTGCGCTTTGCCTACACAACCTTTCTTCTCTCCTGGCTGACGGCCTTCGGGCCCCTGTGCACGGACATGTACCTGCCCACCCTGCCGGACATAGCCAGTGAACTGCACATTTCCACGGCCCTGGCCCAGTCCAGCATCACGGCCTGTCTGCTGGGTCTGGCCCTGGGGCAGCTGGTCATAGGCCCCATTTCCGACAGCCGGGGCAGGCACGGTATCCTGGTCTTTTCCCTGACCATCTACACAGTGGCAAGCTTTCTGTGTTCCGTGGCCACCTCTGGCCCGGTCTTCCTGCTCCTGCGCTTTGTGCAGGGCGTGGGCGGCGCCGGCGGAGCGGTCCTGGCCCGTGCCGTGTGCTGCGACGTCTTTCAGGGATCCAGGCTCACCCAGTACATCTCCCTGCTCATGGCCATTCACAGCGTGGCCCCCATCCTGGGGCCCGTGGTGGGCGGCTTTCTGGGCGGCACCTACGGCTGGCGCAGCGTCTTTGTGGTGCTCGGCATCATTGGTGTCCTGCTCGTGGCAGGCGCCCTCTTTACCCTGCCCGAGTCCCTGCCCAGGGAAAAGCGCCTCACAGGCGGCATCTGGGCCTCCCTCAGGAACACGGGACGGCTCTTCAGGGAACACACCTTCCTCTGCTACACGGCCGTGCAGGGCTTTACCATGGCCGGCTTCTTTGCCTACGTCTCGGCCTCGCCCTTCATTTTCCAGAACATCTACGGCCTCTCCATGGAGACCTTCAGCATCATCTTCGGCTGCAATGCCATAGGCATGCTCTGCTTCTCCCTGCTGGCTGCCAGGCTCTCCAGGCGCTTCGGGGACCGCAGCCTGCTCAGGTGGGGCGACATCCTGCGCACCATTGCCTGCTTTGGCGTGCTGGGCGTGGCCCTTGCGCAGCCGGCCTCGCCCGTCCCCATGATAGGGGCTCTTTTCTGCATGCTGGTCCTGCAGAGCATCACCCTGGCCACGAGCTTTTCCCTGGCCGTGTGCTCGCAGCGCGTGGGCGCCGGTGCCGCCTCGGGCATTCTCGGCGTGGCCGTCTTTCTCTTTGGCGCCTGTTCCTCGCCCCTGGTGGGCCTGGCCGGGCCCATGAGCGCCGTGCCGCTGGGCATCATCGCGGCCGTGACCGGCGTGGTCTCCCTGTGCTCCTCCCTCATGGGCAACCGCCTCTACCAGGGCTTTGTCGGGACCTCGCGCACAGGAGGGGATCCGGAAGGCGCGTGAGGCGCAGGGGCAGCCTGCAAAAAAAAAGACAGGTGAAACAGGAACGGCGAGGCTGCAGGCCGGGCCGCTTGTCCCGAGAGCGAGGAGAGGGGACATGGAGAAACGACGTTTTCCCATGTCCCCTCGGGCGTTTCCGGCAGGGAGCGGCCCTTTTCCTGGGCGTGTGCAGCCGGTCCGAGCCTGTTTCCGGGGGACCTGCTGTCTTGGCAAGGAGCGGTATTCAGGCTACAAAGAACAATCCGAGAAGGAGCACGCACATTTTTCAGGTCACTGGAACGGCACTGAGCCTTAGGAAAAATAGTGTCAGGAATAACGCAGAGTTGATTGCTGGTTGCCGGTTTTAGTCCCATCACCCGGCTGACTGCCCGGACCTTCTTCAAGGGAAGGTTTCGTGCAGGCGGCACGCGGGTACGAGGATTGCACAATGATACGTATACAGGAAATTCTCGACAAGGTTTCGTCAAAGCACAAGGAAGCCGATCTGGAGCTTATTCAGAGGGCCTACATCTTTGCTGCCACTGCTCATGCCGGACAGACCCGCCTTTCCGGGGAACCCTATCTTTCCCATCCCCTGGCCGTGGCAGACACCCTGGCCGACATGGGCTTTGACGAGCCGACCATTGCCGCCGGTCTTCTGCACGACACCGTGGAAGACACAGGGGTGGACATTGACACCATTGCCGACAACTTCGGCGATGAAGTGGCGGACATTGTTGATGGCGTGACCAAGATCAGCCGCATTCCCTTTGACAACAAGGAAGAGGCCCAGGCCGAAAACATCCGCAAGATGATTCTGGCCATGAGCCACGACATGCGCGTCATCATGGTGAAGCTTGCGGACCGCCTCCACAACATGAGCACCCTGGACTTCCAGAAGGCCTACAAGCAGAAGCGCATAGCCCAGGAGACTATGGACATCTACGCGCCCCTGGCCAACAGGCTGGGCCTCTATGTCATCATGCGCCGCCTGGAAGATTTGAGCTTCAAGTATCTGCGCCCGGACGTCTACAACATGATCGTCCACTGGCTGGAAGACCATCAGGTGGTGGAAAAGCGCATCATCGAGAACGTGGTCTCCATGCTCAAGGACTTCCTGGCCAGCAACGGCATTGGTGGCGAGGTCTACGGCCGCATCAAGCACAAGTACAGCATCTACAAGAAGATGCTGGCCGAGTCCCTGACCCTTGACGAAATGCACGACATCATGGCCTTCAGGGTCATCGTCAAGGACATCAAAGACTGTTATGCGGTGCTCGGTCTTGTGCACCAGCAGTGGAAGCCTGTGCACGGCCGTTTCAAGGACTACATCTCCATGCCCAAGGCCAATGGCTACCAGAGCCTGCACACTACGGTCATTGGCCCGGACGGCGAGCGGATCGAGGTGCAGATCCGCACCGAGGAGATGCACAGGCAGGCCGAGCACGGCATTGCCGCCCACTGGCTCTACAAGGAACACGGCCGCATCAACAGCAAGGACCTGGCCCAGTTCTCCTGGCTCAACGAAATCTTCGAGCGCCAGCGCGAGGAAGCGGATTCCAAGGAATTCATGAATTCCCTGAAGATGGATCTCTTCCAGGACGAGGTCTATGTCTACACGCCTGCCGGCGACGTGAAGGAACTGCCCGACGGCGCCACGCCCCTGGACTTTGCCTTCCATATCCACACCAAGGTGGGCCAGCACTGCGCAGGCGCCAAGGTCAACGGCCGCCTTGTCCCCTTAAGCCGTCCCCTGAAGAACGGGGATACCGTCGAAATCATCACCGATCCGGCCCGCAATCCCAACAGGGACTGGCTCAAGATCGTCAAGACCGCCAGGGCCCGCAACCGCATACAGCACTACATCCGTACCGAGGAGCGCATGCGCGCCATACAGCTCGGCAGGGAAATGCTGGAAAAGGAAGGCCGCAAGGTCAGCATCAACGTGGCCCGCTGCGCCAAGGAAGGCCAGCTCAGCATCGTGGCCCAGGACATGACCTTCGACAGCCTGGACGATCTCTACGCCGGCGTGGGCTATGCCCATGTGACGCCCCGCAAGGTCCTCAACCGCCTCTATGCCGTCCTGCATCCCGGCGAGACGGCCCAGCAGAAGGCCGAGCCCGTGCAGGAGCAGGCGCCGGCTCCCGAGACTCCGGCCAAGACCAAGCTGCCTGCGGGCGGCGTGGCTATTTCCGGTGTGGACGGCGTGCTCATGCGCTTTGCCCAGTGCTGCAACCCCGTGCCTGGCGACCCCATCGTGGGCTACATCAGCCGCGGTACCGGCATCACGGTGCATCGGGCGGACTGCCCCAATGTGCCCAACATGGAGCCCGAGCGCCTCATTTCTGTGCACTGGGAAGGCAGCGAGGAAGAGGTGGTCAAGCCCTACGAGGGCGGCATCTTTGTCATTGCCCGCAACCAGAGCGGAGCCCTGGCAGCCATTGCCAGGGTCATGGCCGATGCCGGCGTCAACATCACCTCGGCCACCATCAAGGCCCTGGTGGACGGCCGCTCCACCATGCACTTTGTGGTGGAAGTCAAGAATGCCACCCAGCTCTATGAGGTCATCACGGCCATAGGCAAGCTGCCGAGCGTCACCGAGGCCGTGCGCGACAGCGAAAACGCGGACGCCACCACCGAGGCCAAGGCCTAGAGGCCAGCCCCCTTCCGGTCTCTTCCGGCCCTTTTTCGTCAGCCCCCTTTTGTGTCCACCTGACCGTATCGTGCAGGTGGACCACTGATTTTGCGCGCTGTGCTGCAGGCACAGTTCCTGCTCCCCTGTGTCCCATGATTGTTAAGGAGTCTCCATGGCACGAATTTTGTATGGTATTCACGGTACAGGGCACGGCCACGCCATGCGCGGCCTGACCATTGCCCGCAGACTCAGGCAGCATCAGTTCCTCTTTGTCTGTGCCGATGACGCCGTCTCGGTCCTTGCTCCCGAATTCCCCGTGCACCAGATTCCCAATCTCGGCACCATCTTCAGGGACTACAAGGTGGACATCCCTGCCACGGTGCGGCACAGCCTGCCGCTGCTGATGCACAGGGAGAAGTACATCAGGGAACTTGTGGATCTCATCCATGCCTTCGGGCCGGACGTGTGCATGACCGACCTCGAATACTTTGTGCCCAGGGCTGCCGAGCGCACGAACATTCCCTGCCTTACCCTGGATCATCAGCATGTCATCACCTGCTGCAGGCACCATCTGCCGAGCAACATGTGGTGGGACACCATGGTGCAGGGCCTCACGCCCAAGTACCTGTTCAGGCCCACGGCCCAGAACCTCATTGTCTCCTTCTACGCGCCGCCCGTGCTGTCCAAATACAATGCCCGCGTGGTGCCGCCCATCTTGAGGGAGCAGGTGCTTTCCGCCGTGCCCGAGGACAAGGGTCATGTGGTGGTCTATCAGAGCAATTCCACCAGTCCCGCCCTCATTGAGTTCCTGCGGAAGGCGACCAAGAGGACCTGCTATGTCTTTGGCTACAGGCAGGAGGAGGGCCGGTCCGGAAATGTCGTCTTCATGAAGAAGAGCGAGGAGGGCTTCCTGCGCCTGCTCTCAAGCTGCAGCTATGTGATCCAGGGCGGCAGCCATACCCTCATGACCGAGGCCCTCTACCTTGGCAAGCCCATCTTTACCATTCCCCTCAAGGCCATGGTCGAACAGCGCTTCAATGCCCTCTACATTGATCGCCTCAAGTACGGCATGCAGGCCGACATGGAGCAGCTCAAGCCCTCGCAGCTCTACATCTTCGAGGGCAATCTCGAGATCTACAGGCAGAACATTGCCAGGGGGCACTTCTGCGGCAACGAGACGGTCTTCGGCCTTGTGGACGCCTTCATCCGCACAGGAACGCTTCCGCAGAGCGGTGAGCCGCGGGTCCTGGAGAAGGCAGAGCAGGCAACGCTGCGCATAGGCTCGCCCGAAGAGACCCTGGCTGCCTGGTACAGCGCCGAGGACAGGGACAAGGCGAAGAAAAAGCAGCGCCGGCCCTGATCCGAGAGGCCACGGGGCCTCACTCCCGAAGCCCCCTGGCATGTTCTGCGCCTGAGCACCGGATTTTCCCGACTTCCTCCGATTTTTTTGGGGAGGGAGCCTGCAGGCGCCCATCCACTGTTTGCAGAAAATGAGCATTGTTTCCTTTTTTGCAGGAGTCATACCCTTGAAAAAAGACAGCAAAAAACAGGCAGCCACGTGGCTTTGCCTGTTCCTTTGTATGGTTGCATCTATGATCCTTCTTTCCGGACACGTACAGGCGGCCCCGAAGACGCAGGGTGCACAGCCGGACGCAGGGACCCTGCCCTTTGCCGTGGCTGCCGAGTCTGAAGCGCGCTTTACCCTGGCCAACGGCCTTTCCGTCTACCTCATCCGGGACGCGCGCTTTCCCATGGTCTGCACACGCCTCTATGTGCGCACGGGCTCAAGCCATGAGCGCCCGCAGGAGTTCGGCATAAGCCACGTCCTGGAGCACATGGTCTTCAAGGGCACCACCTCCCGTCCCAAGGGACAGATTGCCCGCGAGGTGGAGTCCCTGGGCGGCTATCTCAATGCCTACACGAGCTTTGACAAGACCTGCTATCTGACTGACATGCCCTCCAGGCACTGGCAGACCGGCATAGATATAGTGCGCGACATGGCCTTCCATCCCCTGCTCGATGCAGAGGAGCTGGAGAGGGAAAAGCCTGTCATCATCTCGGAACTGGAAGGCAACGAGGACGAGCCCTCCTACCGGCTCTTCCTGGATCTGCAGAAGGCAAGCCTGGCTCAGACTCCCTATGCCCATCCCATCATAGGCACCAGGGAAAGCGTGCGGGCCGTGACCACAAAGGCCCTGCAGGACTACATTGACCGCTGGTACCAGCCTGCGAACATGCTCCTGGTGGTGGCAGGCGACATCGATCTGGCCAGGGTGCAGGACTACGTCCGCCAGAGCTTTGCCTCCCTGACCAACACGGACGAGTTCACGGCCGAGGATCCCATTGACGTGCAGAGCCTGAAGGGCGAAGAACGGGTGGCCGTGGCTCGCGGCAAGTGGAACAAGGTCTACCTTGGCCTGGCCGTGGCCGTGCCCGGCGTGAAGGATTATGCCTCCCTCAACCTGGATCTCTTGAGCTACGTGCTTGCCGGCGATGGCACCTCCTACTTCGAGCGCAAGTACCGCCATGATCAGCAGCTTGTGGACAGCATTTCCGTGAGCAACATGAGCTTCTCGCGCCTGGGAATGTTCTCGGTCATGGCCGTGCTGGACGCCGACAAGGTGGAATCCTTCTTCTCCCAGCTCATCCGCGACCTGGCAGGCCTCAATGTCCGCAACTTCACGGCCGGGGAACTGCAGCGGGCCAAGTTCAACATTGAGGATGCCTACGACAGGAGCTCCGAAACCCTCAACGGCCTTGCCTCCTGGCGCGCCCAGATGGAGTTCGAGATGGGCGGCAGGCAGGGCGAGGCCAATATGCGCCTGGCCCTGCGCGCCCTGGACTACGATGACATGGAGGCCACCTGCAGGCAGTACATCCGCCCCGAGGCCGTCACCGTGCGTGTCTTGGCCCCCGAGCAGGCCAAACTGCCGGATCTTGCGGCCATCCTGGACAGGGAATGGCCGGCTGCGAGCACGGCCACGCGTGCTGCGTCCAGGGCAGAGAAGAGCGCCCGCGAGCAGATCCGCCTGGACAATGGCGTGGAACTCGTCCTTCTGCCCGACACCACCATTCCCTACGTGTCCGTGAGCATGATGAGCACGGGCGGCAATGCCCTGCAGACCCCTGAGGAGGGCGGCCTTGCCACCCTGACGGCCAATCTGCTCACCGACGGCTGCGGGGACATGGACAGGGTGACCTTCGAAAAGCGCCTGGCCGAAAAGGCCCTGGCCATAGGCACCAAGACCGGCCGGCAGAGCTTTGCCATCAGCGGCACGGGCCCTGCCCGCTACACGGCTGATCTGCTCGCCCTCATGAAGGAAGTCTTTACGGCCCCGCGCTTCGAGGAAAAGGAATTTGTGCGCGAGCGCAAGGACATGGAAAGCGCCCGCGTGCTGAGGGACGACGATCCCATGGGCAAGCTCTCGGCCAGACTGTGGCCAACCCTCTTTGGCAGCCACCCCTACGGCCAGGATCCCCTGGGCACAAGCGAAAGCCTGGCCCGCCTGACGCCTGCCAGTGCAGCCGCTTTCTGGGACCGCCAGAAGGCCAGACCCTGGGTGGTCGTCTTTGCCGGCACCTTTGACAGGGAACAGGTGCTTGCCTGGGCAGGATCCCTGCCGAAGGCCAGCGCCGAGCCCGTCAGGGTCGAGGCTCCGGTGTGGAGCAGGGAAAAGAGCCTGACCCTGCATGTGCCGGACAAGAACAAGGCCCATCTGGTGGAACTCTATCCCACCGTGGCCCAGACCCATGCGGACGCGCCGGCCCTCATGCTCCTGCAGGCCGTCCTCTCGGGCCAGAGCGGCCTGCTCTTTGCCCAGATGCGCGACAAGGACAGCATAGGCTATACCGTGGCGGCCCAGAACGTCTTCTTCCCCGAAGCAGGCCTCACCCTCTTCTATACGGGCACAAGCCCGGACCGCATCGAGGCGGCCAGCCAGGGCTTTGCCCGCATTCTGGACGATCTCAGGAAGAAGGATCTGCCGCCGGCCCTGCTCGAAGCAGGCTGCAACGTGCTTGAGGGCAAGTACATCCGCTCCCGTCAGAGCCTCTCTTCCAGGGCAAGCGAAGCGGCCCGGGAAGTCCTGCTCAACCTGCCCGTGGACTATGCCCGCACCCTCATCGAGAAGACGCGCACCCTGACGCCCCAGGATCTGCGCACTGTGGTGACCCGCTACTTCCACGACGGCTACACGGCCGTGGCCAGACCGTAACTCGGCTGTTTCTGGCCCCGTTCCCCTGATTTTTGCAGATTGCCAGGGGTGCGGCAGACTCCTTTCAGGAGAGCCGGAACTGCCCGTCCCCCCTGAACGCCGGGGAGGCGGCCAGCCTCCCCGGAAATGACAAGGCCTGGAGATTTTATGAAAATGGACGATTTGCTCAACCTTCTTGTTTGCCCGCAGTGTCACGGCAAGCTGCAGCCCCTGCCCGATGCCGCGCAGAGCGAGGGCCTGGCCTGTGATCAGTGCCAGAAGGTCTACCCCGTGCGCGAGGGCATTCCGGTCATGCTGGCCGAGGAAGCCATTCCCAGAACACAGTGGGATGCTGGAAAACGGAGGATCTGACCATGCGCATGCTCATAGCCTCTGATCTGCACGGTTCCAGCGAGAGTCTGGAGTTCCTGCTGCGGAAGGTAGAGGAACTGCAGCCCGATCACGTGGTCCTGCTGGGCGATCTTCTCTACCACGGCCCCCGCAACTGCCTGCCCAAGTACTATGCGCCCAAGGGCATGCCGGACAATTTTGCCCGGCTCATGGAGAAGACGCAGGTGATTGCCGTGCGCGGCAACTGCGACGCCGAAGTGGATCTCTTCGTGCTGCCCTTCCCCATGCCTGACAGTACCTGGATAGTGGACGGCCCGCGGCAGATCTACGCAAGCCACGGCCACCGCATTCCCGAATATCCGCCCATGCCGGGCTTTGAAAAGGGCACTATCTTCCTGCGCGGCCACACCCATGTGCCCAGGGCCGAGGCCCTGGAGGGCTTCCATTTCTGGAATCCGGGCTCCATCACCCTGCCCAAGCAGGGTTTTCCGCGCTCCTATGCCGTTCTGGACAACGGCCGCTTCACCGTCCTGTCCGTGGACGGAGCCGTTCTGGCCGAAGAGACTGTCGGGGCCGCGCAATGAGGCCGCTCTTTCGCCTGACACAGGGCCTCGATCTGGTGCTTGCCTCGGCGTCTCCGCGCAGGCGGCAGTTTCTGAGCGAGTGGGGCGTTCCCTTTGTGGTCCGCCCGGTTGCAGGCGAGCCCGACGCCGTTGCAGGGGAGAGCGCCCTTGACTTTGTGCAGCGCTGTGCCGCCTTCAAGATGCAGGCTGCCCGGGGCGCGGACCGGGAAGTGGTGGTGGCGGCAGACACGGTGGTCGCCCTGGAAGGCCGCATCATGGGCAAGCCGGCTGATGACGACGAGGCCCTGGACATGCTGCAGGCCCTGAGCGGCAGGAGCCATCAGGTGATCACGGCCGTGGCCCTGTCCTTTCCTGACCAGACGAGCCTTGTGCAGTGCGACACCTGCGATGTGCACTTTGCGCCCTGGAGCAGGGCCGTGCTGCAGGCCTATGTGGCCACCGGTGAGTGCAGCGACAAGGCCGGCGCCTATGCCATACAGGGCTGCGGCGCCTTTCTGGCAGACCGCATAGACGGCTGCTGGAGCACGGTGGTGGGCCTGCCTGTATCCTGGCTTGCCGCAGAGCTTGTGCAGAGGGGCCTGCTTGAGCCTCTGCCAGCAGGGAACTAGTGTTTAATTTTATTAGTCCACATACTGCTATCGATTGAAAATCACTGTATTTTCAGACGCATGTAGCATGATTGATTTTTGTAATTAGACACTGGCGGACAGACACGCGACTGCCGGGCAGGCAGACGGCCATGGTACAAGGGGCGTTTGTCCTTGTGCAGTGCAGGAAACAGGAACAAGGCCGCAAGCCCTTTTCTTGAAGAGGGCTTGCGGCCTTGTTCGTCTGCCCCCTCGGGGGCCTGTGTGGCAGGGGCGCCTGCTCGATTGCCTGACCAGCTGTCCGTCGTCCGATCAGCGCCAGGATCGGATCCTTAGGCAAGGGACGGGCAGAGAATGTCCATGCCGTGCTGGCGCAGGATGTCGGCGCCATCGTAGTGGGCGCGCTTTTCGTAGAACTTGCCGTCCTTGAGGGTGATCATGAACATGAGGGAGAAGCGCACCTTGTTGTTGGTGGGCGGCAGCCCCATGAAGGGTTTGGTATGCACGCCCTCGTACACAAGGTAGCAGGCGACCACGTCGCCCTCGGCAAACATCTTGTGGATGCGCATGGTGAAGCCGGGGCAGGCATCCATGTGATTCTTTTCCTGGCGGATGAATTCCTCGCCAGTGAGCGGATGATCAATCTGGGAATAGAAGCGGAAATCGGGATGCATGAGGTCCTTGAGCTCGTCATAGCGGTTTTCCTCGATAAGCTGATAGAACCTTGTCACAACGGCCTTGTTTTCTTCCACAGACATGGCTGTCCTCCAGTGGGTGATTTTTGAGTTGCTTCCCTCTCCTTGGGGAAGGACAGGTTGACGCTAGTCCTTGAAGTCACTACAAGGTCAAGAAGTTTTTCCAGATTTTTTGCACATTGTTTCCGGGGAGGGCATGCCCATGAAAATTGGAGAACTGGCAAGGATTTCCCGCTGTCCTGCCGAGACCATACGCTACTACGAACGCATAGGGCTCTTTCCCAACGACAAGCGCACCTCCTCGAACTACAGGATGTACGATCGACGGGACATAGAACGCCTGCGCTTCATACGCCACTGTCGCAACCACGACATGTCCCTGGCCGACATCAGGAAGCTGCTCTCCATCAAGGACGGAACAACGGTTGTTGCCGACGAGGAAATTGTGCAGATTTTTCGAGAACACATGAAAAACGTGCAGCAGCAGATGGACGCCCTGGGCGCACTTGTGCACAGTCTTGAAGATCTGTTGGCCGATCCGCACAATGTCCAGCAAAAGGGAACCCGGATCATCGACATGCTGAGCGCGCCCTGCCCTGACTGCTCGGACTACGAGACCTTCCGTTCCTAGTGTTTAATTTTATTAGTCCACATACTGCTATCGATTGAAAATCACTGTATTTTCAGACGCATGTAGCATGATGGATTTTTGTAATTAGACACTAGTATATCGTTCTCTAAGTTCGTTAATAGGCAAAGAAATTCCTACAATATGATGGAAAATGGATTTTTTCCAATCCAGACTTGTTAACGAACTTCAAAAACAAAATACTAGTCCTGCCCTGGTTCTTGCCTGTCCGGCACGCCAAACGGCTGCCCTGCCGGGCTGCAAAAGCGTCCTGACTGGCAGACAAGGCGTCCTGGCTGACAGGGCAACAATCTGAAACGAAAGAAGATTTTTTCTCGCTGAACGAGCGCTTCGAACAAATCGGCCTTGTTGCAATTTTTCCGGGAGAGCTGTCAGCACGTCCCTGATCGTTCCTGACACTGTCCACTTTTTTCATTGCGCGCAGGACGACTCGCCTGACAGCCTCACAAGGAGAGCAGGACCCTTTCAATGTTCTCTGTCCTGCCGCTTTTCCAGTAACAGACAAGAGGCTGGCGGTTGATCTCCACAAGCCATTCCTCGATGTGACAGATCAGGTCCTTCTTGGACTTGAAGCGTGCCGTGCGCAGCAGTTGCGAAGCCATCTTGCCGAAAAGGGTATCAATCAGATTGAGCAGGAAGGTACAGCGCGGACTGGTTATGAATTTGAACCGTTGCTTCGGCTGTTTTGACAGATAGTCCAGGATTTCCTTCGTTTGGCAGATGGCCTCATCGCCGAGCACTATGTTGATGGTCAGCTTCTTGTCATAGTGCCTGTCTGCCTTTTTGAGAAATTCCGTAAAGTCCGAGCATTCCTGCGTTTCCAGAAGAACTCCAAGCAGGTCTCCGGTACGGAGATCCATGCCCGACAAAAGGGAAACGGAGTCGTACTTTCTGGATGTTACCTTGCGTACCCCTTCAGGATTCTTGCTGCGGGAACGTTTCGGGGACATATGGATCGGAGCATCCCCCATGTCAGAGTGTCCTCCGTAGGTCACGAAGCCCAGGCCGCACAGGCGGGAAGCCCTGTATCCTTCACCAAAGCGATCGCTGACCCAGTCCACTATCCAGTCTGTGCGCCTGAAGAGCAGGAAGGGATTTTCGAGGTTCTTTTTCGGCTGCTCTGTCAGGTCCTGTTTCATTTCTTCCAGAAAGTATCTGGTGCGGGGCGGATTCATCTCCTCGTCATTGAGGATGTCCCATACCGTGGAGTTCTGAATGCCTGCCAGTATGGGAAAGTCATGGGCTTTGCAGTGGGCGTGCACGTAGTTGACGAGAGCGGTGATGGTCCACTTCTCGGCGCTGGGGACGCCATCAAAAAGCAGGGGAGGCTGGCAGACGAGGGAAATAATCCAGGCCTTGGCTTCCCGCGGTATGCTGCAGGGCTCTCTCGTGCCCGCTCCATCTTCAAGGGCCGCCTGCATGCCGTGCATACTGCATTTCTTGATCGTCTTGGCGATGGTTTGCGGCGTGGCATCCGTTTCGTCTTCTATCTGGAAGTAGGTTGCCCCGGCTATTCTCAGCAGGAGGATTTTTGCTCGCTGCTGCAAGGCCGGATTCGCTGGCGAATCAGCAAGCTCCTTCAGGTGGCTGATCTCGTCAGGGGACAAAACGGCAGGGTATTTTTGTGCTTTTGCAGACATGTGGGCTCCCAGCATGAGACAGTATGCAATGTCTGTTCTAGTCGTTGGATGGCGTGCGCTGAGCCATGATGGCGGCAATGAGGGTTTCATCCAGGGTGGGATGGGCCACCATGAAGGTCTCGAGCTTCCTGGAATGGTACTGGCCCATGAGCAGAAGCTGGGCCGAGAGGGTGAGCTGGGAGACATTGGCGCCAATGGCCGAGATGCCGGCAATGTCGTCCCCGATCCAGACGACCTTGACGAAGCCGTAGGGGTTGCCCGTAGCCTGGGCCATGACATTGGAGGCAAAGTGGGCCTTGGAGATGGTCACTTCTCCGCCCATGGCCACGGCCTCGCGCTCCGTCATGCCCACGCGCATGATTTCGTGGCTGCCGTGGAAGCAGGAAGGCATGGGACCTGGCACGTAGGGGCCTGCTTCCTCTCCCAGGATGGTGCGGGCCACATACTCGCCCTGATGGGCGGCTGCATGGGCCAGCAGGACCTTGCCGTTCACGTCGCCAATGGCCCAGGCCGTGTCGCTGGCGCGCAGGTAGTAGTCCGTGGTGATGAAGCCCCGGCGGTTGAGGGCACAGCCGGCATTTTCCGCGCCCAGTGTTTCCGTATTGGGCATGCGACCGGCAGCAATAAGGCCCTTCTGGGCCGTATAGACGGCACCGTCGGCCAGGGTGAGCACGGCCTTTTCCTTCTTCTTGTCCGGCACAAGGGAGAGGGCTCGTACGCCGGTGAGGCAGATGACTCCCCGGCGTTCAAGGAACATGCGCAGCTGCATGGCGATGTCCAGGTCTTCGGTGGGCGCCAGCTGCGGGGCTGCCTCGGCAATGATGACCCTGGTACCCATGTGCACGAAGAAGTCGGCCAGCTCCACGCCTATGGTGCCGCCACCGGCAATGATTAGGCTTTTGGGAATGAGACGCTGCTGCAGGATGGTCGTGCTGCCCAGGATGATGCGTCCGTCCGGGGTCAGACCGGGATAGGTGGAGGTACGGGAGCCGCAGGCAAGGACAAGGTGCTCCCCTTCAAAGATCGTGCAGTGGCCGTCGCGCTCGCAGACGCTGACGGTATGAGGCGAGAGGCAGGTCGCATGGCCCTTGATGATGTGCACGCCCAGATGGATGAGCTCCAGTGTCAGGGTTCTGCGCGTGCCGTCCACGAAGTGGCGGACCTTTTCGCGCAGGGCCTCGAAATTGACATGCTCCGAGCCTTCAATGATCCGGCCCCTGGCAAGGTTTTCCATGACATTGAGGGGATTGACGGCACCGAGCAGAAGCTTGGTCGGCACACAGCCGCGATTGAGGCAGGTACCGCCCAGGGTGCGATCCTCCACCAGGGCAACCCTGTTGCCTCCTCTGGCAAGAACCCTGGCAGCTGCGGTACCGCCGGGACCTCCGCCTATGATAATTGTATCAAAACGTTCCATTCTTCAACGTACCTGATTTTCCGGAAGGTTGTCTCCTGATGTCGGCAATGGGGGGCACTGCTGGTCCGGGAATAAGGCCTTTTCAGGGCAAGCCTACGACCTCGCGGCAGGCAAGGCAAGCAAAAAGAGGCTGCTTTCCTCCCTGCAGGTCACGTTTTTCGGGCAGAGCGTGTCCCTTGTTCCGCCTATTACGCACTGTCTTGCACTGTGCAGGGCCACATGTACAAAAAGGCGCCTGAACGGAAGGTTCAGGCGCCAGACATGTTCGGGAACGGATGGTCCGAATGGAATGATGAAAAGCGGCTAGTCCTTGAAGGGAGAGAGCTCTCTCAGGGTCTTGATGACGCCGGGAATGTTCTCGATGGCGTAGTCCACTTCCTCCTGGGTGTTGTAGCGGCACAGGGAGAAGCGGGTGGAGCTGTGGGCGTACTTGAAGGGCACCTTCATGGCGCTCAGCACGTGGGAGGGCTCCAGGGAGCCGGATGTGCAGGCAGAACCGGAGCTTGCGCAGATGCCCAGGCGGTCCAGCATGAGCAGCACGGCCTCGCCTTCGATGTTGCGGAAGGCAATGTTGGTGGTACCGGGCAGGCGGTGTTCCCTGTCGCCGTTCACGAGGCAGTCCGGCACAGAGGAGGTGATGCCTTCCTCAAGACGGTCGCGCAGGGCGGCAACGCGGACGTTTTCCTCGTCCATGTGAGCCTTTGCCAGGTCGCAGGCCGTGCCCAGACCGACAATGTAGGGCACGTTTTCCGTACCGGCCCTGCGGCCTGCTTCCTGATGGCCGCCGCGGATGAAGGGACGGAAGATGAGGCCCTTGCGGACATAGAGCATGCCCACGCCCTTGGGCGCGTGCAGCTTGTGGCCGGAGATGGAGAGCATGTCTACGGGCACCTTCTCAAGATCGATGTCCACCTTGCCGGCAGCCTGCACGGCGTCCGTATGGAAGAGAATGCCGCGTTCCTTGGCCATTTCTGCCATCTGGGGAATGGGGTAGATGTTGCCCACCTCATTGTTGGCATACATGATGGAGACAATGGCCGTGTCCGGGGTCAGGGCAGCGGCGTATTCGTCCATGTCCAGGCGGCCCTTTTCGTCCACGCCGAGGCGGGTGACGCGGTAGCCGTTGCGCTCCCAGAAGGCTGCTGTCTGCAGGATGGCCGGATGCTCCACCGAGGTGGTCACAATGTGCTTCTTGGCGGGATTGGTCTGCAGGGCCGTCCAGATGGCCGTATTGTCGCTTTCCGTGCCACAGGAGGTGAAGATGATCTCGCTGGGCCTGGCATTGAAGAGAGCTGCCACCTGTTCCCTGGCCTTGTCCACATACTTGGCTACCTGGCCGCCAAAGGTGTGCATGCTGGAGGGGTTGCCCCAGTAGGTGGTGAAGAAGGGCAGCATGGCCTCCGTGACTTCGGGGGCCACCTGGGTGGTGGCATTGTTGTCGAAGTAGATGGTTCTGGCCATTAGTCACCTGCCTCCTTGACCACGATGTCGGGTTCCACCTGCATGCGCAGGATCTGTTCGATGACCTGGTGCAGGGTGGCCTTGGAAGCAGGGCAGCCCACGCAGTGGCCGGTCAGTTCCACGGTCACGGTTTTGCCGTTGATGTCCACGAGGCGCACGTCGCCGCCATCGGCCTGCAGCTGGGGACGGATGAGCTGCATGGCAGCCATGACCTTCTGCATGCGTTCGAGATTGGTGAGCATGGAGGGCGTGGCTCCGAAGGTGACCTGCTGCCTGGCAGCAGCCTCGGGCTGTGCGGCAGCCTCAGGCTTGGCAGACGCCTCGGGCAGTTCGCCGTTCATGCGCTTGAGTTCCGTTTCCAGGATTTCCGCGATTTCGTCGCGGCAGGAGCCGCAGGCGCCACCGGCCTTGGTGAAGGCGGTGATGTCGTCCACCGTGGTGAGGTGGTTTTCGCGGATGGCCTTGATGATGGTCAGATCCGTCACATTGAAGCACTTGCAGACCAGCTTGCCCTCTTCCTGGGTCTTGGGAAGGGCCGGCTCGCCCCTCCACTGGCGGATGGCGGCCTCAAGGGCTTCCTGGCCCATGACGGAGCAGTGCATCTTTTCTCTGGGCAGGCCGTCCAGGGCATTGGCAATGTCGGCATTGGTGATCTTGAGGGCATCGTCCACATGCATGCCGATCACCATGTCGGTGAGGATGGAGCTTGAGGCAATGGCACTGGCGCAGCCGAAGGTTTCAAAGGTCGCCTTCTGAATGACGCCCTTGTCGTCAATCTTCAGGTAGAGCTTGAGGGCATCGCCGCAGGCGAGGCTTCCCACTTCACCAATGGCATTGGCATCTTCCAGGGGGCCGGCATTGTGCGGCTTGAGGAAGAAGTCCTGGACTTTCTGCGAGTAGTTCCACATGGGATATGTCTCCTTGCGCCAGAAGAGACAGACAGCTGCAAAAGCCCTGGGGCCGGAAGGCTTGAGCAGAAGAAGATGTATATGTGCGGTTCTGGCTGGTAGTGTCTGAAACTCGGGGTGGTGTCTGCCCCGGTGCCTGAGAAAAAAGCTCTCTCCTGCGGCAGCAGGGCAGTGGACTGTGAGCTGACTATATGATCAGTCGGCAAACGAAGTTGTCAAGATATCAGGACTCCTGCGACGGATTTTTTTTGTCCTCGCACAGGAAGTTGCTCATGTCGCAGTTTCCCAGATCCTTCAGTGTCTTGGAACGCAGGAAGGAACGCATATGGTCATCAAATTCCTGCCAGAAGGAGACGGTGGTGCACATGTCCTTGCGCGGACAGTTGTCCGTCAGGCAGCGCACGGGCGAGATTTCTCCTTCCAGGTGGACGATGATGTCCTCGAGATTGATTTCCTCGGCAGGGCGGTTGAGGCCGTAGCCGCCGCCTGCACCGCGCACTGCAGTGAGAATGTTCAGAGGCCGCAGGGCCCTGGCAATCTGCTGCAGATAGCCGGAAGAAATGTTTTCCTTCTCACCGACCTGGCTGAGCTGTATGCGCTCGCCGGGAGGCAGTTCGGCAAGACAGAGAAGAAAACGCAAGCCATAGCGTGTCCTGGTAGAAAAATGCATAGGCAAACCTCGTGTCTCCGGGGCAGGACGTGAAGGGATTGTCCCTGTCTCTGTTCAGTGCTGACAAAGAACCGGGCGCTGCGCGTCCGGAGGTCTTGGATAGGAGAAGGCTGTTTGCCAGCCGGAAGGGCAATCAGAGGGTGAAGGTATAGGGAGTTTCCTGATAGACGTAGTAGTTGAGCCAGTTGCTGAAGAAGAGGTGGGCATGGGCGCGCCAGTTCATGACCGGGCAACCGTCGGGATTGTCCAGCGGATAGTAGTGCCTCGGCATGTTGATGGGCAGGCCCTTGGCGAGATCGCGCTTGTACTCCAGATCCAGCGTCTCGCGATCGTATTCCAGGTGGCCGGTCATGAATACCTGCTTGTGATCATGGCTTTCGCAGAGGGTCAGGCCGGCCTCGCGGGAGACGGCCAGGATCTCCAGGTCGGGCACCTTGAGCACGTCCTTGAGGAGCACCTCCGTATGCCTGGAGTGGGGCGCGCTGAAGACATCGTCAAAGCCGCGGAACAGGCTGCAGGTGGGCATGAGGATGTCGTGTTCGAAGACGCCGAAGCGCTTGCTGGGCAGATCGTGCTTGGGAATGCCGTAGAAGTGGTAGAGCGCGGCCATGGCTGCCCAGCACAGATAGAGCGTGGAAAAGACATTGGCACTGGCGGAATAGTTCAGGATGCGCAGAAGCTCGCTCCAGTAGTCCACGTCCTCGAAGTTGAGATGCTCCACCGGCGCACCGGTCACGATCATGCCGTCGAAATGGCGATCCTTGATCTCGTCAAAGGTCTTGTAGAAGCGCTCGAGATGATCCACGGGCGTGTTCTTGGAGATGTGCTCCCTGGTGCGCAGCAGGGTGACATTGACCTGTATGGGGGTATTGCTCAGGACCCGCAGAAGCTGGGTCTCTGTCGTAATCTTGGTGGGCATGAGATTGACAATGGCAATATCCAGGGGGCGGATGTCCTGCGAGGACGCCCGCTCTTCTCCCATGACGAAGATGTTTTCCTGTTCCAGGGCAGCCCTGGCAGGCAGATCTTGAGGTATGTTGATGGGCATGACGAGTGTTCCGGGCCTTGAGAGACAAAGTGTGGTGCAGGGGGAAAGCCCCTGCCGGTGAGTGCCGGGCGCTGGGGCTGCCGTTTGGGCAAAAGATCTTTCGGGCAGGGCCATGGGGTCCTGCAAGAACTAATGCGTATCAGTTACAAAAATAGCCAGCGATAACCTTCTGTCAACAGGAAATTTTTTCCCAACCATCAGGTCCTCGTCTGCCCTGTGTGCATGGATTTTCCTGCACAGGATGCCCTTTGAAGACAGAGACTTGTGCATTTTCCGTGACAGGAAAGAGAAGGAGCTGTGCAAAGAGAGCAGTGGCACTGCAGTTGCCTGCCCTGTACGAACGCGGGACAGGGGTGCACGATGTGCACTTCTTTCTTGTTGCAGCACAGAAAATGGTGTAGAAACTGAAAATGGAGCGATCCAAAATATGAGCAAGAGAATTTCTTTACTCATGATAAGGACGGGCATGGATGAAAAACAGAGGAAGCCTGTCGGGGAAGCGGGCGTCAGGACAGAAGATCCAGCAGTTCGGCAGGGCGGCTGATGATGCGTCCGGCCCCCGCCTGGGCAAGCTCTTCTGCTCCGCGAAAGCCCCAGGCAACGCCCACGGAGAAGATGCCGGCATTGCGGGCCGTCTGCATGTCCACGTTGCTGTCGCCGACATAAACGGTCTCGTCGGGACTGACGGACAAGGTTGCGAGCATGGCGTACAGGGCCGCCGGGTCGGGCTTCAGGGGCACGCCTGGACGGCTGCCGGCCACGGCATCGAAGCGATCGGGAAAGAAGTGCCGGGCCAGAAGCTGCGTCTCGCTGTCGGGCTTGTTGGAGAGCAGGCCCAGACGGATGCCGCGGGCGGCAAGATCCTGCAGGGCGTCGGGTATGCCCTCGTAGGGCATGGTCTGCTCCCACAGGTGGGCTGCGTAGAAGTCCTTGGCTTCCCTGACAAGGGCGTTCAGTTCTTCAGGGGCAAGAGTGGGGAGCACACTGGCCGGGACCACCCGCTCCATGAGCCTGGCAAAGCCGTTGCCCACAAAGAGCCGGTACTTTTCGGTCTCATGGGCCGGCCAGCCGTGCCTGGCCATGATGGTATTGCAGGCCAGGGCGAGATCGGCAAGGGTGTCCAGCAGGGTCCCGTCAAGATCAAAGATGCATGCTTTGCAGGGCATAGCCTGACTCCGAAGACAGATTGGCAGCCAGATTGGCAAAGAGATGGCCAGCCAGATTGGCAGACTGATTGGCAGAAGGATCTGCGTCTGCCATAGTGCGCACAGAAAAAGCGCTGTGTCAAGGAGTCAGGAAAAGCTTGTGCAAAGCCCTGCGCAGAGCCGCTTTTCTGCCTCGTCGCGCTCCCGAGCTGCCTGTACCTGTCTGCCCTGATGCCTGGGAGCGTGCAGGGTCGGGCGGATTTGGCCCCGCACGCGTTGCCAAAGCCTGCAAAAGACCCTAGAAAACGGGAGCCGGGAGTCCCCGGGCCTGGTCGGCTCTGTGCCCCTGGCGAGCCATGGATCGTGCAGGGCACGAGACGGCGTCTTTCAGGGACTGAGGAACGCCCGCGACATGGTTTCAGGAAGGCTTCATGGGAGGAAGGTGTGCGTTGTCTGGCCTGTGATTTTGACGGTACGGTTTTTCGCAATCACGATATTTGTGCAGAGGACAGGGCGGCCCTGGCCGCCTGGCGGGCAGCCGGCAATCTCTTCGGCATTGTGACCGGCCGGGGTGCCCTGACCCTGCTTGCCGAGCTCAGGCGCTTTCCCGTTGGCTATGACTTTCTCCTGTGCAACAACGGCGCCCTGCTGCTCGATGACAAGGACAGGGAAGTGGCCTCGTGTCCCCTGGAGCATGATCTGGCCCAGGCCATTCTGGCCCATGAAATAGGGCAGTACTGCGCAAGCTGCGCCGTCTTTTCCGGCGTGGACATGTACGTGCTGGAAGGCAGCACCACCTGGATCAATCCCGTGTACACGCCGCAAATCCTGAGCAGGGCAGAGGCTGGACGCATGGACTTTGTGCAGATAAGCTTCGGCTTTTACGAACGGGAGCTTTCCCTGAGCTGGGGAGAGCGCCTGCAAAGGGATCTGGACCGGCAGGCCAAGGTGCAGTGCAGCCTGTCCGTGGCCGATGTGACTGCCCTGCACGCGGGCAAGGCCTCGGGCATAGCCTGGGCCCTGCAGGTCATGGGCTGGCAGCCCGAGGACGTGATCGTGGCCGGAGACGACGGCAACGATATGGAAATGCTGGCCGCCTACGAGGGCTATGCCATGGACAATGCCGACGAGACGGTGCGCGCCTGCGCGGGCCGGACCGTGCCCTCCATTGCCGCCCTCATAGAACGCGTGGGCTAGCGGTTTTCTTTCTGGTCTTTTTTGTACAGCTCAGTTCAGGCCGGTTCTGCACGGCTCTGCTGGGTTCAGTCCGGATCCGGACAGCTCCTGCGCAAGAAAGCAGTCGGGCTCATGGGCCTCGATGACGCCTACGGCCTGCAGATAGGCATAGATGGTGACACTGCCCACAAAGCGCATGCCTCGTGCCTTCAGATCCCTGGCCACGGCATCGGACAGGGCCGATCGGGTCAGACCCCGCTCGTGCACAACGCTCTTCCCGGTCCAGTGCCAGAGGTAGGCATCAAAGCTCCCCCATTCCTTGCGGATGGCGCGAAAGACCCGGGCATTGCCCACGGCAGCCGCAAGCTTGCGCTCGTTGCGGATGATGGCAGGATTGTCCATGAGCTGCGCAATCCGCGTCTTGTCAAAGGCACAGACTGCCTCGAGATCAAAGTGATCAAAGGCTTCCCGGAAGGCCGCCCTCTTGTTGAGCACGCATTCCCAGGAAAGCCCTGCCTGGAAGGTTTCCAGGATGAGCATCTCGAAGAGCACGGCATCGTCGTGCACGGGCCGGCCCCATTCCTCGTCGTGATAGCTGATGTAGAGGGGATTTCCGGGATTGGCCCAGATGCAGCGTTTTTTCCCGTCCGGCCACTGTGCCATGGCACACCTCCAGGTTTTTGTGAGCATGCGGTTGTGCGAGACTGTGCGATCGTTCAGGCGAGCCCGCGGGGCAGGCGCAGGCGCGAGGGCTCCACGCCTTCCTGGGCCAGCAGCCGGGCCTTTCTCTCCAGGCCTCCGGCATAGCCTGTCAGGCTGCCGTCAGAGCCCACCACCCTGTGGCAGGGCACCAGGATGGAGAGGGGATTGCGGCCCACGGCGCTGCCCACGGCTTGGGCCGACATGTGGCTGCGCCCCATGGCCCTGGCCATGTCACGGGCCAGGGCGCCGTAGGTTGTGATCGTGCCGTAAGGAATGTGTCTGAGCAGCTCCCAGACCATGCGCTGGAAGGGCGTGCCAGTCAGGTGGATCCGTGGGAAGAAATCCGGTTCCTGGCCTGAGAAATACACCTTGAGCCACTGCCTTGTGCAGGCCAGATCCTCGGTTTCCAGTTCCACGTGTTCAGGGGCCAGACCGGCAGCAAAGTATTTCTGATCCTCGAACCACACGCCGGTCAGGCCTTCACAAGAGCAGGCCAGCAGCAGTGTGCCCAGGGGTGAGTGGCAGGTGCCTGTGTAGAGCATGACGAACATCCTTCGAGCAAAAGCGCCCTGAAAAAAGTGAATCCCCTGTGCAGGGTGCGCTCTGCACAAAGAGCCCTGCAAAGCGATTTTGGGGAAGCAGGGCAGGGGATCTGTTTCATGCTCCCTTTTGTCCGCGATCTCAAGGTCCCTTCATCTCAGGTTCATGGCGATCGGGCCAATTGTGTCTGTAATGAAAAGGATCTGCATACGATCCGAGGCTTGCTTTTTCTCAAGGGGTGTGCGAAAAATTTTCAAAGTCGTACTTTGCAGAAAGAGACCTCTTTGCAGAAAAAGACTTCTTTTGTGGGCAGACAGGCAGAATTTCCGGGACACAACCATGGTGTTGTGGAACAATAGGAGGATCCATGGCTCGTTACATCATGACATTGCAGGCTCTTGGCAAGGATCTGGCGTGGATGCTGCTGCAGCAGGCACGGGGCATTCCGGAAGCCAAGTTCAAGGACGACTTCCTGGACGAAAAGACCTTCGTGCTGCTCTTTGCGAGACCCGACCTGTCCGAGCGTCTGTGCATCACGGCAGCCATCCGCCAGATGAGCGGTCACACCGTCTACATGGGCCCCGAGGAACACTGGGCCGAAAGTGTCTCGCAGTTTCCACGGGCGCTTCTGGGCACCATCAGCTACTACATGGACGGCGTCATTGTGCACGGTCTGCCCACCTCCTCCTGGGTGGCGGATGAGAACAGGATGGCCTTTCCCATCCTCAACTGCGGCAACATGGAATCCCATCCGGCCCATGCCCTGGCCGACATTGCCTGCATGATGCGCTACTGCGGCGACGATCTGCGCAAGGTGCGCCTGGCCTGGATAGGCGCTCCCACAGGCGCGCTCTTCTCCCTCATGGAAGCCACGCAGTACTTCCCCTTTGCCATGCAGGTCGCCATGCCCCAGAACGCCACCAATACCGTCATTCAGGAGCAGGCAGCCAAGCTGAAGACGGACATCACGTTCCACGAGACGCCAGTCCAGGCCGTACAGGGCTGCCAGTTTGTCATGGCCGGCGGCAACGGTCGTGGCACCTTGAGCTACGAGGCCGTGCAGGCCTGGACCCTGAACGGAGACATCATGGCCAGGGCCGAGTCCGATGCCCATGTGCTCATTGGCACCAATCCCATGAACAGCATTCCCGTTGAGCCGGCCGTGCTGGACAACAGGAATTCCCTTATGCTTCTGCAGGCAGAGTACCGTCTGCGCGTCTACAAGCGCATGCTGCACTGGCTCTGCGAAGAGTATTAGCCTTCCTGCAGGCAGGGCATTGCAGGCCCTGCCCCGTACAAAAAGCAAAGACCAGCTTCAGGCGCATTGTCTGTCTGAAGCTGGTCTTGTCATTTGTGCATGCTTGCGCGGAATGTTCAGGAGGCCGGCCAGAAATCCAGGGATCTGGCCGGGGCAAAGCCCGAGGAAAAGGCGTCCAGGAGTGTTCCGAAATACTGACGCAGCCTGGGCTTTATCTGCTGACCGCGCACATCCTGGCTTGAATAGAAAAGATGGGTCTGCGTATTGCCAATCCAGGGATGCTTGGCTGCCTCAAGGCTCAGGATGACGCCCCAGAAGCCCCGGCGGTTTGCCATGGCCCTGGCCTGCAGCCTGAGCAGCATCTGCACGTACTCCCCGGGGAAGTCCGCATCGCGCACCACGTAGGCAAAGCCGTGTTCCACCATGAAGGCGGACAGGGAAGTGCCGTTCTCGAGGAGAACATCGCACACCAGCCGTCCCTGGGGATCCTTCTTGCTGGTCGCACAGCGCAGGGTGGCCTTCTTTTTCAGGGCCAGCTTGCGCAGGGCCTGCTGGGCCTCCCTGGCAAAGTAGAGTTCCTTGCGGAGGGGCCGTGCCTGTCTGGCCTTTTGGGCCTGCCCTGCCTGGTCGGCAGGGGCAGCCTCCTCGGCGCGGAAGTTCTCCTCGCGCAGTTCCTGGTTCACAAAGGTGGTGGGACTTGAGAGGGCCAGCTCGGGCGCGTCGATGCAGGCCAGGCGTATGGTGCGCCGGTCGCCCAGACGCAGGGTGTCGCCGTCCAGCACAAGCACGATGCGTGCCTTTGGCCATGCGGGCAGCAGGGGAATCTCGGGCAGGACGAGCTCTTCCTCGGGGGGCGTTCCCACGGGCCTGGAGAGCGGAGCTGCGGCTGCCTGTCCGCTGTCAGGCTGGGCCAGGGCAGGGGAGCTGCCCGGCAGACTGAACAGGCAGAGCACAGTCAGCAGCAGACAGACGGGCATGGGCTAGTTCTCGTAGTAGGAGCGCAGGGGCTGGCTGCGGATGGGATGGCGGAGCTTGCGCAGGGCCTTGGCCTCGATCTGGCGGATGCGCTCGCGGGTCACGTTGAAGAGCTTGCCCACCTCTTCCAGGGTGTGGTCGCTCTTTTCGGCAATGCCGAAGCGCTTGCGCAGCACCTGTTCCTCTCTGGGCGTGAGATCGGAGAGCACCTGGGCCAGCTGCTCGGAGAGCTTGGTATTGATGACTTCCTCGGCAGGGGCCACGGCCTTCTTGTCCTCGATGAAATCGCCCAGGCTGGAGTCTTCCTCGTCGCCAATGGGGGTTTCCAGGGAAATGGGTTCCTTGGCAATCTTGAGGACCTTCTTCACCTTTTCCACGGGATAGTCCATGCGATCGGCAATTTCCTCGGGCGTGGGATCGCGTCCGAGTTCCTGCACGAGGTAGCGCGAGGTGCGGATGAGCTTGTTGATGGTCTCGATCATGTGCACCGGAATGCGGATGGTGCGTGCCTGGTCGGCAATGGCCCTGGTGATGGCCTGGCGGATCCACCAGGTGGCATAGGTGGAGAACTTGTAGCCGCGCTGGTACTCGAACTTGTCCACGGCCTTCATGAGGCCGATGTTGCCTTCCTGAATGAGATCCAGGAACTGCAGGCCGCGGTTCGTGTACTTTTTGGCAATGGAGACCACAAGGCGCAGGTTGGAGCGGATGAGTTCCTGCTTGGCGCGCATGGCGGCGGAATTGCCGCGCTTGATGCGCCAGAGCACCTCTTCCAGGTCGCCCACGTTCTGGCAGCACTTTTCCTGCAGGCGCTTGAGGATTTCCATCTTGCCCACGATCATTTCCTTGAAGGAAAAGACCTCGTCCACGCTCATGTGCAGCATCCTGGCTGCCTCGGCCGGGGGCAGCTTGCGCTGATCCAGGTTGTCGAAGAGTTCCTGAATCTCGTCCTGCTTGCGGCCGGTGGCCAGGATGTAGGCCGAGAGATCGCGCTGGCAGTTGTGCATCTGACGCACATAGTCCTCAACAGTTTCTATGACACGGTCGATGAGCGTCTTTTCCAGCTTGATGTCGGAGAGACGCTTGACCACCTCTTCCTTGTAGGCCAGAATTTCCTTCTGGATATTGATGGTCTTCTTGTCCTCGTGGCCGATGGTATCGTCCAGCTTGCGGTAGAGCTTGCGCTTCTTGCGGTAGATTTCGCGGATCTCGTCCAGAAGAAGAATGACGCGGGAGCGCTGATTCATTTCGTCTTCGCTCGGATCGTCTTCCTCTATGGTTTTGACCACGTCCTTGAGCTTGATGCGGCTCTGGCGCAGTTCCTCGCCCACGTGGATGAGCTCCTCCACGGCCACGGGCACCTCGACCAGGGCATAGAGCACGTCCTGTTCGCCCTGCTCGATCTTCTTGGCAATGACGACTTCTCCATCCCTGTCCAGCAGGGGCACGGCACCCATCTCGCGCAGATACATGCGCACGGGATCCGTGCTGCGGGAGGAATAGTCGGCGGCGTCCTCGTCTTCGGTAATGTCCAGAGTGTCCTTTTCGGCATCGTCTTCAACCGAAGCGTGGGAAATGATCTTCTTTCCTTCCTTCTCGGAGTCGACGATAACAATTTCCATCTGCTCAAAGATGCCGATGATTTCTTCGAACTGATCCGGGGCATGCATTTCGGGCAGGGCCTTGGTCACCTCCTCGAAGGTGAGAAAGCCCTTGTCCTTGCCCTTGGCGATGAGCGCATGGATTTGCTGGATTTCTTTAAGATTATTCATCAAAAATCGGCGCGGATACCCCCAGGGTCACCTGGGGGAGGAAGCGCCGCCTCCGTATCGTACTTCGGTTAAAAAGGTTGTGCGTCGTTCCAGGAGACGCAGTTTTCTGCAGTGGATACTCTTTGA
>DXHV01000044.1 GCA_019113165.1 Candidatus Desulfovibrio intestinipullorum | reverse complement strand
GCAGTTCCTCGCCCACGCCGCCCCTGAAGGCACTCAGGGCCTTGAAGATTTCCTCGCTGGCCTTGCTTACATTGTCTATCTGCGCCTTGCCCATGTTCTGCATGGCCGTATTGAGGAAGGCCCTCTGGGATTCCTGCTCGTTTTTCAGACCGGTCAGAAATTCCTGCAGCCTTGTCGCTGACTGCGTCATGCTTGCCTGTACGGACACAGAAGAAGCCTGCATGTTCGAGGTCTGCTTCTGCAGTTCCTCGCCCACGCCCGTTCTGAACGCGTCCAGGGCCCTGAAGATGACCTCGCTGGCCTTGTTCATGTTGGCAACCTGCGCCTTGCCCATCTCCTCGAACACGGCATTCTGCTGAGCTCTCTGATCGGTCTGTTCCTGCCTGAAGTCTTCACGTTCCTTTCGTATGTTCCCAAGCAGGGCATTCATGGACGCGTCAAAGCCGGAAAAAATCTGCTGCACATTTGCTGCGGAGGAATCCATGATTTCCCGCTGGGCAGCCCCCTGTTCGCCCATGCGCTCCATGAAGGTTCCGAGCAGCTGCTCCAGGGCCTTTCCTGCACCGGCGGCACTCTGTGAGGAAATTTCCCTTGTCGTTTGCGACAGTTGCTGAATGACGGGAGCAAGCTTCTCCTCTATCGTTTTGGAAAGGGAGGTCTGAAGGCTTTTTCCTATCTGCTCGCCAAGTGTGCTGAATGCATCAGAGATCTTTTTGGTCAAGTCCTTCTGGTCAATAAGCACCTTGGCAATTGGCAGGGGCGGGAAGAGCCCGACAAGACTTCTCTGGAACCTGCGAAAATAGATTCTGAGCCCTCCTGTCAATATCTTTTCGCAGACAGTCAGCGTGAGGCTCAGCGTGACGCCCCAGACAGAGGTCTCGAAGGCAACGGAGGCACCCTGGGCCACGCCACGGATTTCGCTCTGCAGATTCTCCATGTTGCCATCAAGATGCAGCCCGTCCAGACCAAGCAGCAGGCCCACAAAGGTGCCCAGAACGCCAAGGCCTGTCAGAATCGCAGCGCCGGCAGGAAAGAACCTGTTCTGCAGGAGTGGCGGTGCCCACAGGGATTCCACAGTGCTTTCCACATCCTGAGTGGCATACAATTTCCCTTCCACTCCCAGCAGTATTGTGCAGAAGACAGATGCTTCCTTGGAAATTTTTCTGAGTTCATGCAATTTTCCAACTTCAAAGTACTTTCCATTGTCGTCTTTGGAAGACAGGGAAAATATTCTTCTGCGTTGTATATATAAATAAAAAATCCGAAAGAAAACATTGACTAGTATAAGTGATACCAAAATCACAAACAGAGACAATGTCAAAGAGACAAACAGATCTGTTACATCAATTGAAGCAATATTTGCAAACAGACTTCTCAAATAGTTTATGAGAAACAGTAGGGGCTCAAGCATGGGAGTTCCGCTCAGGTATCAGGATGGGCTGTTGGGGAGGGCTGTCAAAAAAAAGTCTCCCGGCACGCCATCTGCACTGTAACCATTTCAAGGAGTTCCACTCCATGACAGTAACAAAGAGTCCGCTGCAAAGGAGATTCTTTCCTCAAAAGAGGCACAGGCGATATGCCAAAGGGTGTGCAGAGAGACACAACAAGGCATGATCTTTCCAGAAATCTATGCCAGAGCCCCCGCTTGTGCAAGCGTGATTCCGCCGTTTTTTTCTTCTTCGTCATGCGCCGATGCGGACTTTTCCCAAACGCAAGGCCCCTGTTTCCCAAGTCAGGCGGGAAGCAGGGGCCTTGCAAAAAATGAATGGTGCACGCAGCAGCCCGTCAGGCGGACATGACAGGCCGTCCTGTGCAGGGCAAGGGGGAGGGCGCCTCCCTTATGGCCATTCTGCGGAAAACCCTACGGCAACAATACCATGCGCACATCCCTGCGCGTCTTGTGTACGGCAAAGGCGCGTATCAGCATACTGGACATTGTTTCTTCGTTGCAGATGTTGCCCTCTATGAAATATTCCTCAGGGGTCTCCTTCACAACCTCGCCAATCCATACCAGCGGGTACTCGTCATTGGTCAGCTCTTGCAGCACCTCCCTGAGACACACCCTGGCTTCCTCAACAGTCATGCATTCCTCCAGATTATCATCCCCTCCCCATCAGGGGCCAGTGACATTGTTCGTGCGAGAGCAGGAAGAGCCCCAAACTGGCTGCACCGAGTCGGGAAGCATGCCGTACCGTTCAGGCACAGGAGCTCTGCCAAAAGAGATGCCGGAAAAGAGGCCCGAAGGTGCGCAAGAGACACAAAAAAGACTCAAAAGGACACAGCAGGGCACAATCTTCCCGGGAAATCTATGCCAGAGACCGTGCTTGCGCAAGTATTCTTCCACAGTTCCGCCATCCGTCATTTCCGTCTTTTCCGTCATTTCCGCCCTTTCCGTGACACTGTTGCGCCTGTATGGGCGCCCCCGGGGCTTCTGTGGCCGCAGGGCGTGCCGCACGGCCCGCTTTCTTGCGACACGACTTCCTGCGAAAGGCTTTGCCCGGGAGCAGATTTTTCGCTATACGGGGTGTGCCGCAGAGGATCTGCCCTGCGCCCGGGCACGGGATGTGTGCAAACCCCATCGAGATCACGCCGGAAAACCGGCACCGCTTCCCGGCCTCGTCTCAGGGCCTCCCGGCATCAAAACCCATAACCCATTACCCCAGGTAGGCAGCATGCGTGTCCTGCACACATCAGACTGGCATATCGGAGCCACCCTGTGCGAAAAAACCCGCTACGAGGAGCACAGGGCCTTCTTTCAGTGGCTGACACAGACCATTGTGGAGAACAGGGTGGAGGCCCTGCTGGTGGCAGGCGATGTCTTTGACACCTCCTCGCCCTCCAACCGCGCCGTGACCCTGTATTTCGAGTTTCTGCAGTCCCTGCGCTCCACGCCCTGCCGGCACGTGGTGATCATTGGCGGCAACCACGACTCGCCCTCGCAGCTCAACGCGCCGGCAGGCTATCTTGCCTGCGACGGCATCCACGTCCTTGGCTGTGCCAGGCCCGGCGGCCCCGATGGCCCCGATGGCCCCGATGGCAAGGACGGCGTGGACGGCGAGGTCCTCGTCCTGCGCAACGAGCAGGGCGTGCCCGGGCTCATTGTCTGCGCCGTGCCCTTTCTGCGCGACAGGGACGTGCGCGAGGCCGCCTTTGGCCAGGACCCGTCCCTGCGGACACAGTTCCTGTGCCAGGGGATCCTGGCCCACTATGCCCGTGTGGCAGAGAGGGCCCGCGAGCGGGCAGCAGGCCTTGAGCGCCCCTGTCCCATTGTGGCCATGGGGCATTTCTTTGCCACCGGTGCTGCCGTGCGCGACGGCGAGGACAGCCTCACCGTGGGCACACTCGGCGCCGTGGACGCCTCCTCCCTGGCCCGGGACTTTGCCTATACGGCCCTGGGCCACATTCACACGCCGCAGCGCATAGGCTGCGATCAGGTGCGCTACAGCGGGTCTCCCCTGGCCATGAGCTTCGGGGAAAAGGCGAACAAGGTGGTCTTGCTGGTGGAGTTTGACGACGCAGAGGAACTGGCAAAGACACGGGACGCAGGCAGGGAGCACCGTCCCGACCCCTGCGCCTGGCCTGTGCGCTGCACCCCCATCCCTGTGCCCGTCTTTCAGCCCCTTGTGCATGTGCAGGGCACGGTGGCGGAACTGGAAGCAGCCATCAGGGCCACGGCCAGGGCAGTCCCCGGCGCCTGGGTGGAAGCGGACTACACAGGCAAGGAGCCCCTGGGCACGGCCAGGGAGCGGATCTTCGAGGCCGCAAGGGATGCGAGTGGCACAGCCCTCATCGACATTGTGCGGCTGCGCGACCTGAGCACGCCCGTCAACCCCTGGCAGGCAGAAGCACGCACCCGCGAGCTGGCCGACTATACGCCTAAGGACATCTTCAACCTGTGCCTTGAGGCAAAACAGATCGCTTCGGAGCGGCGTCCTGCCCTGTGCGCCCTCTTTGACACGGTGCTCGCCTCCCTGAACGAGACAGCCGAGGATCGGGCCTGCCAGACAGGGCAGGGAACCCGAAAAGGCCGGACAAAGGGTCAGACAAAGGACCGGGCAGCAGCACAAGGCGAGAACGGACAGAACGGACAGGCCGGGGGCTAGCCATGCGTATCGAAAAACTGCGTTTCTGCAATCTCAACAGTCTGAAGGGCGAGTGGGTCATCGACTTTACGGATCCTGGTCTCAACGACAGCGGCCTCTTTCTCATCACCGGCCCCACGGGCGCCGGCAAGACCACGCTGCTGGACGCGCTCTGCCTTGCCCTCTACGGCCGCACCCCGCGCCTGGACAAGATTTCCGATACCACCAACGAGGCCATGACCAGGCGCACGGGCTTCTGCTTTGCGGAAGTGATCTTCAGTACGGACAAGGGGACTTTTCGCTCCCTGTGGTTTCAGCACAGGGCCAAGCAAAAGCCCGATGGCGCCCTGCAGCAGCCGCGCATGGAATTCGAGAACTGTGACGACAGGGACTCCCTCACCGTGGGCGTCACCAGGGTCAAGCCCCTGGTGGTCGAGGCCACGGGCATGACCTTTGACCAGTTCTCGCGCTCCATGCTCCTGGCCCAGGGCCAGTTTGCCCGCTTCCTGCACGCCTCGGCAGCCGAGCGCTCCCCCATTCTCGAGGACATCACAGGCACAGAAATCTACAGCCTCATTTCCCGCCGCACGCAGGAGCTGGCAAAAGTGGAGACGAATGCCCTGAAAAGTCTGGAAGATCAGCTGCAGGGCATTCTCCTCCTCTCTGACGAGGAACGCGAGAGCCTGAACAGGGAACTGGCCGCCCACAGGGAGGAACTGGCCAGCCTGCAGACCCGCCGGGAAAAGGCGTCTGCGCATCTTTTGTGGCTCACCACCAGAAAGCATCTGCAGGACGAGGTGGCACAGGCCCTCTCCGAACTCAATGCGGCCCTTGCTTCCGATGCGGCCCAGGCAGAGAGCAGGGTCCTTCTCGACAGGGACGCCCAGGCCCGCACCCTGGACAAGAATGTGGCAGGCCTTGCCGAGAGCAGGGCCAACTGCCAAACGCTGATCATAAGGCAGGCCGAGCTGCAAAAGGCCCTGCCGGACCTGCAGAACAGGGCCACCAGCCTGCAGGCGCAGGTGGCGCAGCAGGAACAAGTCCTTGCCTCGGCCGAAAGGACGCTGACCGACTGCGAGCCCGCCTGGCGGCAGATGCGCACGGACGATGCAGCCATTGCCGCCGCAGCCGCGGAATGGACCAGGGCCCGGAAGGCCGCCCAGTCTGTCCAGACCGAGAAGGAGACGGCACTTAAAAATCAGGAGCAGGTGGCGGACAAGCGGACGGCCTGCGCCAGCACGCTTGCTGCGCTGCACCGGCAACTGGCTGCCACCGGGCGGGATGCAGGCCTTGCCACGGACCTCAAGGCCCTGGAGCAGCGTCTGGCCGCCCGCAGGGATCTGCTGGCAGCCCTGGCCCGCACAGCCGGCCAGCGCCAGAAAGTTGTTCGCCAGCAGGCAGGTCTGGACAAGAAGGCGAAGAAGGCAGCCCAGGACAAGGCCAGGGCCGAAGAAGCCCTGCAGGCGCTCGCCTCGGCCCGCAGTGCGGCTGCCGCCACTCTGGCCGACCTTCTTGGCACCTCGACTCCAGAGGCCCTGCGCCGCGCCCAGGAGGGCTTGCGCGACACGGCAGAGGCCCTGCGCGATCGCCTGGGCCGTGTGCAGGACTGGCTTGCCCTGGCACAGGAAGAAGCCGGGTGCACGGGGACCATTGCCGACCTGGAAGCCCGGCTGGCAGCGCTGAACAGGGACGTCCTGCCCGGCGCGCTGAAGGAGCAGAGCCTCAGCCAGGCCCAGGTCCGCGACAGGGAGGCCCTGTGGGCCCTGGCCCTGCAGGTGCAGAACCTGGAGGCCCAGCGCGCCCTGCTTGTGGCAGGCAGGCCCTGTCCCTGCTGCGGTTCGACAGAGCACCCCTGGGCAGAAGGCTGCGATCCGGCCCTCAGCGGTCCGTCCCTGCAGGCCGATCTGAACGCGGCCAGGGAGCAGCTTGCGCAGGCTGATGCCAGGGTGCAGCAGCTTCGCACGGACGCAGGCCGCCTGGAAGCCTCCCTGGCAACCCTTGTGGACCAGAGGACACGGGTGCAGCACAGGGCACAGGATGTGCTTGGCACGGCCCGTGAGGCCGCCTCCCCCCTGGCGCTTCGGACCTCCGCGCTCTCGGCCCTGGCCCTGCAGCTGCCGGCAGCTCTGGCCCGCACGGTGCAGGGGCTTGCCGGGCGCTGTCAGGCCCTGCCTGTCAGCGAGGCCACCCCGCAGGCCTGGGCGCAGGAACTGGAAGAGGGACGCTGCCTGCAGCAGGATCTGCAGGCAGTGAGCGACGAGCTGGCCGACACCCTGCGATCCGTGCAGGCTGGCGAGGCCAGGGTGAACACCCTCATCCAGGACGAGGCCAGGGCAGAGAGGGAGCGTCTGCGCAAACAGGCCGATGTGGAACACGTGCAGCTCGAGCTGAAACAGTGCGCGGATCAGGCCGGCAGCCTGCAGGCCGAGCAGGAGCGCCTGGCCGGGCAGGGCGCGACCCAGGTGCGCGAACTGGCCGCAGCGCTTGCCCCCTATGGCCTCTCTTACGCGGCAGAAGACGCGGATGCGGACGACATAGTGCGCACCCTGCACGAGCGGCTTGACCAGCGAAAGACACTGGAGGAAAAGGCCGACAAGCTCAAGGCCGATCTCACCGAACTGGACAAGAAGGTGGAGGCCGGTACGGCCAGGCTTGCCCAGATGGAGCGCCAGCTTCAGGAAGCGCAGCATCTTGTGGCGGGCCGTGCCGCAGAGCTTGCCGGGGCAAGGAGCAAACGGGCGCAGCAGTTCGGGAGCAGAAATCCCGACACAGAGGAAAAATCGGCACGGGAGGTGCTGCACAAGGCCCGCACGGATCTGGACACTGTGCGCAAGAAGGCTGCCGATGCCGAGAAGCTGTGCACAGGCTGCCAGGAACGACTGGCCGGCCTTGCCGCCGAGCTGGAGCGGGCCGAGCGCCGATCCAGGGATCTGCACACGGAGCTTCTCCAGCATCTGCAGGCCCTGGGCTTTGCCAGCGAGGAGGAGCTGGGACAGGCCCGTCTCTCCGATGCCGAGCGCACAGAGCGTGAGCAGGCCGACGAGGCCGTGCGCGCCCGCCTGACCAGGGCCCGCAGCCTGCATGCCGAAAAGGACGCCCGCCTGGCAGCACATCTGCAGACCCCACAGGCCGAGCAGGATGTGGAGGAACTCGCTCGGGAATGCCAGGAGCTGCAGGAGCAGCAGAACGCCCTGCGCCAGCAGATGGGCGCCCATGAGGAGCGCCTCAGGCGCGACGAGGCCGACCGCCTGCGCAGTGCCGAGGCCAGGCAGGCCTGCGAGCGCCAGAAGCTCGTTGCCGATCAGTGGAAGGAGCTCGATCTGCTCATCGGCTCGTCCGATGGCAAGAAGTTCCGCAACTTTGCCCAGAGCATCACCTTTGCACGGCTTGTGGCCTGCGCCAACGAGGAACTGGCCAGTCTCACCGACCGCTACATCCTGACCCAGGATCCGGGCGATTTGCTTGAGTTCAACGTCATCGACACCTATCAGGGCAACGAGCAGCGATCCATCAGGAACCTCTCCGGTGGCGAGACCTTTCTGGTGAGCCTGGCCCTGGCTCTTGGCCTCTCCTCCCTGTCCGGGGGCAGGGTGCACATAGAGACCATGTTCCTGGACGAGGGCTTCGGCACCCTGGACCCCGAGGCCCTGGACAGTGCCATCAGCACCCTGGCAGGCCTCAAGGGCAGGGGCACGGGCCTTATCGGCATCATCTCCCATGTGGAGGCCCTGCAGGAACGGGTGGAGACGCAGATACAGCTCCTCCGCGGAGCAGACGGCGTGAGCACGCTGTCAGGTCCCGGCTGCTCCAGGAAGTAAGGTGGCCTCCCCATGCAGGAACAGCCACTGACCCCGGACAGCCGCGGCCCCGGCAGCCACGACCCGGCCATCCTGTTCAGGACCAGCCGGCTCTTTCTCAGACCCCTGCTTGCCAGCGATCTGGAATCCCTGTATGCCTTCATGCAGCACAGGGACAACATGTCCGCCTGGGAGCACGGCTTCAGCCGCGACGAGGTCAGGGCCTGGATTGCCGGGCAGAGGGAGCGCATGGCCAGGGATGGCTGTTCGTACTGGGCGCTGCACCGCAGCGACAGCGGAGCGCTCATTGGCCAGGCCGGGCTGCTGACCCAGAATCTGCAGGGGCATCTGCAGGGACAGGACCTGCTGGAAGTGGCGTACATCCTGGACAAAAGGTTCTGGCATCAGGGCTATGCCACCGAAGCGGCCGCAGGCTGCATCAGCTATGCCTTTGCCCGCCTTCATGCCCGGGAAGTCTGCGCCACCATCCGCCCCGACAATACGGCCTCCCTGGCCGTGGCCAGGCGTCTCGGCCTGCAGGAAAGAGGCCTTACAGTCAAGGAGTACCGGGGCCGCAGCCTGCCCCATCTTGTCCTTTCCCTGCGCCGCGAGCAGTGGCAGAAACGCTCCCGGGGCGTCTCATGAGGCATCTCATGAGACGGCTCATGAGCCCCCTGTGCCGCCCACTCCTTCTCTCACTTCTTCTCTCCCCTCATTGTCCCAAGGCCATGGTTCAGATTCACCCCCTCTCACGAGCACGAAAGCAGGATCCAATGCCTCACACGACGAGCGTTCTTCGTGAACCACCAGTCCCTGTCTTCGTCCCGGGAACACAGACCCCAGGCGGAACACGCAGCTGACCCTGCTGCCGAACTCTGCTCCTTCAGGCAGCGTCCGCAGGAAAGCGGGGCTGCCGATTCCACATACCCGGACACGGCCGCAAACCATACGGCAGACCTTGCCTCGGACCATGCCGCAGCTCCGATGAGCGATACCGCCTCGGACACGCTGTCTGCTCAGGATCCGTCGTCTGCTCAAGCTTCGTCTCCGGCGTCGTCCTCCCAGGACTTGTCTTCCCGGGACTCGTTCCCCCAAGGTTCGTCCCCACAGGACACGTCTCCGGGGGCGTCTTTCTCCGCGTCCGGCACAAGTGGCAGCGCCTGCTCCGCACACGCGTGCGAACCGGCCGCCGAAACGGCCGCCGAACCGTCTTCCAAAGCGTCAGCCAAAGCAGCTGCCGAAGCATCCCTCGCAGCCTCTTGCGACACACTGTGCGACACAGCTCCCGGAACGTCTCCGGACACATCGCCCGCTCTGGCGCCCGAGCCTTTGTCCGATCGCTCCGTTGATCCGGCTCGCGCCGCGACCGATTCCGGCCTGCAGATCGCCCTTGAAGAGAGCACCTGCCTTGTCGGCCAGAAGAGCAGAAAGGAGCTTGAGCAGATCCTGCACCGTCTGCTGGCCACCGGAGAAAACGAGATCATCGAGTTCAAGGAAGGCGGCAAGCACTTCAAGCTCTGCGACATAGCCCGCTATTTCTCGGCCCTGTCCAACGAGGCCAATCTGCTGGGCGCCCAGTGCGCCTGGCTTGTCTTCGGCGTGCGGGACAAGGGCCGGCAGATTGTCGGCACAAGCTACGGCAAGGCAAAAGGCGCCCTGAACACGCTCAGGCTGCAGATACGGCAGGCAACGGGCTCCGTCACCTTTTCCGCCATCCACACCCTGACCGTGGAGGACCGCCGCGTGCTGCTCTTCGAGATTCCGCCGGCGCCCCGCGGCCTGCCGGTCTTTGTCTCGGGCCTTGCCTACGAGCGCAACGGCGACAGCATGCAGCCTCTGAGCATGAGCCGGCTTGATGCCATACGCTGTCAGGCGCCGCTGGAGGACTGGACGGCCCAGCCCCTGCCCTCGGCCAGTGTGGCGGATCTGGACGAAGAGGCCCTGAACATGGGCAAAAGGCTCTTCATGACCACGCTGGCGCCAGGCCTTGAGCGGGAACTGGCGGCGCACTGGTCGACCCTGTCCTTTCTGGAGCATCTGCGCCTTGTGCGCTCGGGCCGGCTGACCCGCGCAGCCCTGCTGCTCTTTGGCCGTCCCTCTGCCTGGGGCCAGCTCTCCCCGCATCCGGCCCAGATTGTCGTGAGAATCGGTTCAGACTCCGACGCCGGGCCCGTCTGCCGGCTCTTCGGACTGCCCATGCTCACGGCGCTGACGAAGGTGCTCGATCTGCTTGCGCCCGAACAGTCCAAAGACGAGTCCGGAGACGAGTCCGGGGACGAAGCCGGGACTGCCAGGACTTCCGCAGCCCCGGACAGCCGGAACAGGCCTGCCAGGCCAGACAGTTCGGACAGGCTGCAGACGCCACAGACGCCGTATACGGTGGACAGGGCCGCCCTGTCCGAGGCCCTGATCAATGCGCTGCTCCATCAGGACTACACGGCCTGCGGCCGCATCGTGGTCGAGCAGGACGGGGAGGGCACGTCCCTGATCTCTGCGGGCAGCTTTGTCCGGGGCAGGCCGGCAGACTATCTCGAAGGCAGCACCACGCCGCTGATCACGCGCAATGACTGCCTTGTGCAGGCCATGATGCGCCTCTCCATAAGCAGGGGCCTGGGCCTCGGGCTTGCCAGGCTGTGGCGCCGCCAGGTCCGTCTGGGTCTGCTGCCTCCCGAGTACCACTGCGAACCGGATTGTGTGCGCCTTGTCCTGCCTTCAGCCAGGCTGGATTCCGTGTGCACCCTGCCAGGCCACACCCGGGAAGCGCTGCAGGCCCTCTCCATGACGGAGCAGGCCTTTCTTGTGCAGGCCTGCCAGGGACGCCCCATTCCGGAGCAGGTGCGCGAGCTGCTGACCCTCAAAGGCCTCCTGCCCCCCGACTCTTCCGACCAATCTGAACAGGACCAGAACGGCGCACCCCGCAAGGGAGCAACCCAGAAAGGCCCGGCGCAGAAAGGAATTGTTCAGAAAGGCTCTGCCCGGAACGAGACAATACCAAAAGACGCAGCAGGGCCCGGCCGCATCGACGTGCACACCGGCACGGTCCCTGCAGAACAGGAAGAGCAGGCGGACCGTGACGAGCCCGTGTCGCAGCCTGCGGCCGGAGACGGTCCCGCAGCCTGCGCAGTTCCCGCAGATGCCACAGGGCACGCTGACACGGCAGACACGACCCTTGCCGCGCCGGTCACGGACGCAGCCCCGGGACCAGAGGCGGTGCCGGCAGAAGAGCAGGCAAAAGCCGGGATGCCGGCCCCTGCGGCCATGGCAGAGGTACCAGACGCACCAGAAGCGCCAGAAGCGGGAGCCGGGGTCCGGCCACAGCCGGGCGCCGGAGATCCGGAGACCGGGCCGTCAGGCAAGCAGGCAGACAAGCAGGCAGCCGGACAGCAGACGGCTGACGAACAGGCGTCTGCCGAACAGGCCGGGCCGCGTGCCGGCACAAGGAACAGGGGATGGTCCTGGGACCGATCGTCTGGCGACACGGACCCTGCGGCCTGCTGCGCGCACGTGGTCGAGCTGCTTGCCCACCGCAGGTCCGCCACCAGGCAGGACATCCTGGAGGCGCTTGAGCCCCTGCTGCCACCCACGCTCTCGGACAAGGACCGCTTTCAGAAGGTCTCCTATGTCCTCACCAGGCTGCGCAAGCTGGACCTCATCCGCAATGCCGGCCTCAGGAGCCGGCCCTGCTGGGTCCTTTCCGGCCGGAACACGGAGCTCGCCATCGGATCCCGCAGAAAGAAAAGCTCGGGGACGAGCTCGGATAAGGGCGGGCAGGAACAGGCCGGCAGGCAGCCAAATTGCCAGCCCAATTGCCAGGCAGACGGGCAATCGGAAGCGCAGCCAGACGTGCAGACAGCGCAGACAGATGTGCGGGGTGCCGGTCAGCTCCCGGAAGGACTGAAGGCTGAGGACTGAAGACTGAGGACTGAAGCGTCTCTGCACGCCTAGCTGCGTGACCACAGGAGGCAGGCTGACCGGGAGCTTTATTTTTTACTGCTAATATGTTATTAGTTAAGCACGAAAAATGACTGTAAACGCTCAAATATGAGTACTTATTACTCAAGCCTCGCCGCCTGTGCCAGGATCTCTGAACAGACCTCGGGACCTGGCTTCCCTGCAGGGACAGTCCTGTCCTTCCCGCAGGGCTGTCCCTTACGATGAGTTATGGAGGACTTGCCAATGGACATTCATCCCCTTCTGCAAACACCCTTTGATGTCCAGCGCGACCTTGCGGCCAGGGTTCGCGCCAGCAGACTGTCCCAGAACATAACCCAGGCCGAACTGGCCGAACGTTCTGGTGTCAGTCTCGGCAGTGTGCGCCGCTTCGAGGCAACAGGCGAGATTTCGCTCCGCTCCCTTCTTGCCCTGGCCCTTGTTCTTGGCGAACTGAAGGAGTTTTCCAGCCTCTTTCCGTCCAGGCATGCGCTCTCCCTCTATGCGGAGGCGCCACGCCAGCGTAAGCGCAGCAGAAGCAGCCGGTCTGTCCCAGAGCGCCCGGTGCACCCGGAGGCCGGCCTGTGACGGTTCGCGTCTTTCTCCATCATTATGGCGTGCGCCGGGAAGTGGGTCTGCTTGCCGACACAGCCCATGGGCTGCTGTTCGAGTACCACCCGGACTTTCTGGCCACAGGCATTCCGCTTTCTCCCTACATGCTGCCCCTGCGCCCGGGCACGTTCAGGGACGACAAGCTCACCTTTGACGGCCTGTTCGGCGTCTTCAACGACAGTTTGCCCGATGGCTGGGGACTGCTCCTGCTGGATCGCACCCTGGCACGCCAGAAGCGCTCCCTGGCAGACTGCTCCCCGCTGGAGCGTCTGACACTTGCCGGCAGCAGAAGCTTTGGCGCGCTGGAATACGAACCGGATGCGTCCTCCCTTGTCGAGGACGTGGCCTGCGACTTCGACAAGCTTGCAGAGGAATCCCTGCGTCTTCTGGAGGAGCAGTCCTGCCAGACTGAAGCCCTTGATACGCTGATCAATTTGAGCGGTTCCCTTGGCGGCGCACGGCCCAAGGTGCTGCTTGAGCCTGAGGACGAGCACGGGGAGCCGCAGTCGTGGATTGTCAAGTTCAGGGCTCCAGGTGACAGTCCCGAGGCAGGCCTGCAGGAGTACCGGCTCTCGCTGGCCGCCCGCAGGGCCGGTCTGGACATGCCCGAGACACGGCTCTTTCCGTCTGCAAAGGGCCCGGGCTACTTTGGGGTACGCCGCTTTGACAGGGTGCAGGGTCAGAAGATGCACGCGCATACGGCCTGCGGCCTTCTGCACGCCTCGCACCGTTTCCCCAGCATGGACTACGAAAACCTCATCCGCCTCACCGCCAGTCTCACCCGCAGCAGCAGGGAGGTGGAGCGCATGGTGGCCCTCATGGTTTTCAACGTCCTGGCAGGCAACAGGGACGACCACACCAGGAACTTTGCCTTCCTCATGGACGAGCACTTCCACTGGCATCTGGCTCCGGCCTACGACCTCACCCGCTGTGCGGGCTTCAATGGCGAACACTGTTCGACAGTCAACGGCAAGGGCAGGGACATCACGGATCGCGATCTCATCCAGGCTGCGGCCGTGGGCGGCCTTGCCGCCAGAACAGTGCAGCACCTCATCGAACGCACCAGGGACGCCCTGGCCGACGAATTCAGAGACTAGTCCGGGCCCGGGGTGCGCTCGGCCCCGTGCCCAGGCACAAACCAGGCAAAAAGCCGCCCGTGGCCGGATGGTGGTTCCGGCTGCGGGCGGCTTCTGGTTTTTGTCTTTCAGCTCAAAAGACTAGTCCTGCGCTTTTGCGGCAGGCTGGCTCTCCGCGCTGCGACGGCGTCCGGGGTAGAGGCTGTCTGCTATGGCCTGGGCGGCGAGCAGGGCGCTGGCAAAGGCCCAGTGCAGGTTGTAGCCGCCAAGGGTGCCGGTGACGTCCAGCATTTCGCCAATGATGGAGACATGCTCCCGCCTGCGGCTTGCGAAGGTCACGGGCTCGATTTCCGAGCAGTCCACGCCGCCTGCGCACACTTCGGCCTGGCGCAGGCCGGCCACGCTGACGGGTTTGAGGGTGAGGCAGTGCACGCACTCTTCAAGCTGCTCGCGCTCTTCCGATTTGAGCTCGCTGCAGCGTCTGCCGGCCAGCTCTGCGGGCAGAATCACGTCCACCAGGCGCTGGGGCAGCACTTTGCCCAGCACGGAGCGGGGCGTCTTCCTGCCCTCTTCCTCAAAGAGCCTGTGCAGCACTTTGGGCAGCAGATCGATTTCCAGGACTTCGCCTTCCTGCCAGTAGAGGGAGGCCTTGAGGGCCGCAGGTCCGCTCAGGCCCATGTGGGTGAAGAGCAGATCATCGCTGACGGTGTGGCCGCAGGTGCTCAGGCGCACTGGGACGCTTACGCCCTTCAGGGCAAGGAAGGGAGAGTCCTGCTCAAGGAAGAAGGGGGCCAGGGCGGCTCTGGGACGCACCAGGCTGTGGCCCAGGGACTGGGCCAGGGCGTAGCCGAAGCCCGAAGAGCCCGTGAAGGGACTTGCCGGCGAGCCCAGGGCCAGTACCAGATGCCGGGCCGTTCTGGCGGTGACGGAGGTGGTCAGGCGCACGCGGGCCCCGGACCCGGGGTCAGCGGGGAAGGAGAGGTCGTCCACGGAAAAGTGCTCTTCCATGCACAGGGTGAAGTCGCCCCTGCGGCAGCGGCCGATGAGGGCACGAACCAGGTCGGCAGCCTGCACCTGCAAAAAGAGCTTGCCCTTTTCCTTCTCCTCCCAGGGCAGTTCCAGGACATCCATGAGCCTCAGCAGGGCGGCCGTGTCGACCTTTTCCAGCACAGGCTCCACAAAGCCTGTTTGCGAGCAGACAAAGTGGCCGGGCTGCAGGGCACGGTTGGAGAAATTGGCCCTGCCGCCGCCTGCCACGGAGAGCTTGCGGCCAGGGGTGCGCGAGCGGTCCACCACGCAGACCGACAGCCCCATGCTCACCAGATGGGCGGCACACATGAGACCGGCTGCGCCGGCGCCCAGGATGAGCACGTCATAGACGGCCGCGTCCCTGCTGCCCCGCAGAGCGGGCCGCCTGCCGGAGTCCGGACGATCGAAGCCTGCCTCGTCGCGACGGCCATTCTGGAACATGGGCTCGCCGAACATGGGCGCGTCACTGCGAGCTGTACACCCGAAGCGGCGTTCCCTTCCATCCTGCCAGCGGCTCCCTGCCCCTCTGTCTCCACGGAAGGCAGACGGGCGGGCGTCGTCACGGAAGGCGTTGTCAGGGGAAGAGTCTTCGCGGAAGGCATCCTTGCGGAAAGCTTCCTTGCGGAAAGCTTCCTTGCGAAAAGCTTCCTTGCGGAACGAGTCGGGACGGTCCCCGCGGAACGAGCGCCCGCGGCCGGGCCTGTCCCCGAACGACCGGTCTCGGTCAGAACGCTCACCAAAAGACCTGTCGCCGAAGGCACGATCACGGTCAGGACGGTCTCCGAACGATCTGTCACGAGTATGGAAGGAACGGTCGTGACCGGATCTGTCCCCGAAGGATGTGTCGCGGTCGCGGCCCGGGCGATCACCGAAGGGACGAGCGTGCTCCCTTCGATCCGGCCTGAAGTCTGATCCTGCCTTCAGGCCGGCCTTGTGGTCAACGTCCCTGCGACCTTCAAAGCGATCGGAAGATTGCTCCTCAAAGCGGCCATTGAAGCGGTTTTCCTCGTGTCTGGCAAAGCGGCTGCGGCCACGGCGATCAAAGCGGTTCTTAAAGTCCTGCTTGAAGTTTTGTCTGGAATTTTGTCTGGAAGGATCCCTGTCTTCAGACCCCTTTGGACCGCCTTCCCCGAGGCCGTCACCGCTGAATCTGTCCCTGGCAAAGCGTCCCTGCGTCTTGTCACGAAAAGGACGATGGTCGTCTCCGCGATCGGCCAGGCGACCATGCCTGTCCAGTCCGTGCCCGCGTTCCGGCTCCGGCCGATCAGCCTTGTACTCCGCTTCGGGGGCTGAACCTTCAGGCCTGTGCGGTGTCCTTGCCAGGGCATAGGTGGCACTGGACTGGCGCTCTGTGATCGGATCAGAGGAAGCCCTGTCCCCGCCTGTCTGGCCTGGCGCGGACTGAGGCGCGGCAAACGGGCGTTCGGAACGATCGGGACGTTCAGGACGCACGGAGCGATCAGGCTGGCTGTCCTTCAGGCCGGCAAGGGGACGACGTTCCCGGCCGCCGGCAGCCTTGTCTTCCCTGCCGGCAAACGGTGCACCGGAACGGTCCGCAAAACGATCCGCAAAACGGTCTCCGAAGCGCCTGGCCGGACGATCGGACCGGTCAAAGCGATCGGCCCGCTCGAAGCGATCAGAACGCTCGGGCCGGTCAGACCGCTCGAAACGCTGGGGACGATCGGGCCGCCCGGCAAAGCCGTGCTCGTCCCGTCTCCCGGGCAGGCGACCTTCAGCCCAGGGACGTGTGCCACGGCCCGGCCTGTCGGCAGCCTGATGGCGGTCTGGACGATGGTCATCCCGATGAGCATCCCGGTGATCAGGCATGCGGTCCGTATGCTCTGGCCTGAACGGCGGCCTTGCTCCGGCCAGGGGGCGGGCGCCGCGACCGGCAGGGAAGGGACGATCAAACGGCCTGTCCTGCTTATGGAAGCGATCCCCGGCCCGTCCTGTACGCTCGGGACGATCGGGACGGGCAGGGCGCTCGGGACGCTCGAAGTGGCCGGCCTGTCCGAAGGATCGTGCCTGCCCGTCCGGACGAAAACCCCGGTCCTGGAACTGGCCTGCCGTCCTGCCGGTGCCCCTTTTGTCGTGTCTGTTGCGGATATCGCGGCCTTCGCGGTCGCCGGAGGCGTCAAATGCCTCCCTGCTGCGTTCCCTGCGGTTCAGGGCAGAGCCTCCGGGGTGCACCCGGCGCGGCCTGGCCGCTGCGCCCACGCCCATGGGCCGCCTTCCTGTCCTGCCCCTGGCAGCCTGTCTGGCAGAAGAGCCGGTCTGTCTGTCCTGTGCATTGTCTGCTGTATCGTCTGCAAAAGCCCTGTGCTTTTCTGTCTTGAGAGGCTGCTGGGACATGTGTGCTCCTGAAAATCCCACGGAAAACCCGCGGAAATAAAAGACCCCGGGAGCATGGGAGGGCTTCCGGGGTATATGATGTGTGGTAGCAAGGGGGAGATTTGAACTCTCGACACTGCGGGTATGAACCGCATGCTCTGACCAACTGAGCTACCTTGCCACATTGTGTGCATACATTGTGCTGGTGAGCACCAACGGCAAAGGGGTATATACACCCTCGCGGAAAAGATCAAGCGTTTTTTGACAAAGTATCAAAATTTTTTTCACCTCTCTGTCACAAAGCGGTCGCAGGCTCTCTGGCCGCCCGTGTTCCGGGCCAGCCCCTCATGCCCGGTCCCGGGGATTTTTCAGAGGATTTTGCCATGGCCCCGCCGCAGACAAAGACCCGAACCCGACCCGATCCTGCCAGGATCCTGCCAGGAGGGGACAAAAAAGTGCCGGCATTCCGGATCCCTGCAGGGGCCGCTTCCCCGGGCTTTCTTGAGCACGGCTGGCCAGCCGCAGCGGACAGGCACATGAAAACAGGGGCTTCCTGCATGCATTCCTCATTTTTTTTGGGCACACTGCATAGAGATCTGGACTTTACAAGATCCATGGTATAGAATCCGCAATGCTGTAAAGGGTAGCTTTTTCCAGTTTCCCGCCACAGCCTTCATTGTCCATATCCCTGTCTGCCCGTCCAGCCCTTTTCCCCTGTGTTGTACCCGTCAGTCAGGCACTGGCCAGACCCGCTCCTGGCTGTCCATTTTCCGGACAGTTGCGGGGCAGGGCTGTCGCCTTTTTTGTCACCCACACCCCATGCCTTTTCGGTCGCCGCTGCACAGAGTTTGCGCTGTGTCTTTTCCGCCGGCTGTTCCGTTCCTTCTTCAAAGACAAGGAGGCAAGGGCCGTTATGGAGATTTCTTGAAGGGAGTTCGCTTCCTTCCACCGCACATTCTGAAAGACACTCAAGCCTTGGCACCTTGCGAGGGCCTGCCCGCGCAAGGAAGATGGGCTTTTTTCGCTGTAAAGGCAGCGAAGCGAAAAGGCAGCAGACTGGCTGACAGACGAAAGAAAACGGCACACACCGTTTTCCTGCGGCTTCCAGGCAGTCTGCCACAGGCAGACCGAAAGGCCTGCTTCAACCAGGACTACAAGTACTTGCCCCGGTGTGGGACCCAAAACACTGAAGGCTCTACGAAAAACATACTCTTGTTTCAAGGAGATACAACACATGAGTGAAGAACTGACCACGCAGCAGGAAACCGCTGCTCCCGAAGAGAACATGGAAAGCTTTGCCGACATGCTGGCCAGCCAGGAAAACGCCCAGGTGCGCATTCAGGCCGGTCAGAAGGTGCAGGGCACGGTCATCGAAGTGACCGACGACTCCGTCTTCGTGAACATTGGCGCCAAGATTGACGGCATCATGGAACGCAAGGACTTCGTGGACAGCGAAGGCAATGTCGATGTGGCCCCCGGCGACCAGATCGAAGCCTGGATCACCCACGTTTCCTCCCAGGAAATCAAGCTGGCCCGCTCCATGAGCGGTTCCGGCATGGCAGCCATCGAAAATGCCAGGGACGCCGGCGTGCCCGTCGACGGCCGCGTGACCGAAGCCTGCAAGGGCGGCTATCACGTGGAAGTGCTGGGCAAGACCGCCTTCTGCCCCGGCAGCCAGATGGTGGCCGGCAACCCCGAATCCCTCATCGGCAACACCTACCAGTTCCTCATCACCAGGGTTGAGAGCCGCGGCCGCAACATCGTCGTGTCCCACCGCGCCCTCATCGACCGTCAGCGCGAAGCAAGCCTCGCTGCCCTGCTCAATGACGTGCAGGAAGGCGACATCGTGGAAGGCAAGGTGACCCGCCTGGCCTCCTTCGGCGCCTTTGTGGAACTGGTGCCCGGCGTGGAAGGCATGGTGCATCTGTCCGAGCTGTCCTGGTCCCGCATCATGAAGGCCGACGAAGTCATCCATCCCGGTGACACCGTGCAGGCCAAGATTCTCAAGATCAGCAAGGAAAAGGGTCGCGACGGCCGCGAGCACACCCGCATCTCCCTGTCCCTCAAGGCTGCCCAGGGCAACCCCTGGGACGACATTGCCACCAGCCTGCCCGGCGCCGGCGCCGTTGTGGAAGGCAAGGTCGTGCGTCTGGCTCCCTTCGGTGCCTTTGTGGAACTGTGCCCCGGCATCGAGGGCCTTGTGCACCTCTCCGAAATGTCCTGGAGCCACCGCGTGAACCGTCCCGAGGACGTGGTGAAGCCCGGTGACGTGGTGCGCGTGAAGATCAAGGAAATCAATCCCGAAAACCGCCGCGTGTCCCTGAGCCTGCGTGACGCCGAAGGCGATCCGTGGGCCGACGTGGAAACCCGCTTCCCCGTGGGCAGCAAGGTGGAAGGCAAGGTGGAGAGCCAGTCCAAGTTCGGCCTGTTCGTGAGCCTTGCTCCCGGCGTGACCGGTCTTCTGCCCGAAGGCATCATGCGCTCCACCAAGACGGCCGCCCAGTTCCAGAAGCTGGAAAAGGACGCTCCCGTGACCCTGGAAGTGCAGCGCGTGGATCCCGTCGCCCGCCGCATCACCCTCGTGCCCGAGGGTGCCCAGGCCCAGCCCAAGGAGCCCAGGGAACACAAGGAACGTCCCTCCAAGCGTGGCGGTGACGATCACTCCTGGCGTCAGCATCAGAAGACTGCCTCTTCCACTTCCGATTCCGATATGGGGATTATGGCACAGGCTTTGCAGAAGGCTATGCAGAACAAACAATAAGGAGTTTGCTGCATGCGTAATCCTGTTTCCCTTTTTACAGCCTGCCTGCTCGCTCTCGTTCTGATTGCCGCCCAGAACGTGTCCGCCGGCAGCCTGCCCGAGTTCACCGAACTCGCCACCAAGTGCGGTCCTGCTGTTGTCAACATCAATACCGAGAAAACCACCAAGGCCGCCGGCCCCGAGGATTTCTTCGGCGAGATGTTCCGCAACATGCCTCCGGGCTTCGAGCGCTTCTTCGAGCCCTTCGGCAGAGGCGGCAAGCGCCCCCACGTCAACAAGCAGAAATCCCTGGGCTCCGGCTTCCTCATCTCTGCGGACGGCTACATTGTCACCAACTTCCACGTTGTTGACGGTGCCGATGTCATCCGCGTCACCCTGGACGAGAAGGCCGCAGAGGGCCGGACCGTGAAGGCCACCCTGGTCGGATCGGACGAGGAAACCGACCTTGCCCTGCTCAAGATCGAGGTGAAGGAAGAGCTGCCCTTCCTGAAGTTCGGCAATTCCGACAACCTGAAGGTCGGCGAATGGGTTCTGGCCATCGGCAACCCCTTTGGTCTGGATCACTCCGTCACGGCCGGTATCCTCTCTGCCAAGGGCCGCCGCATCAATGCCGGCGCCTTTGACAACTTCCTGCAGACCGATGCCTCCATCAACCCCGGCAACTCCGGCGGTCCGCTCATCAACATGAACGGCGAGGTCATCGGCATCAACACGGCCATCATTGCCTCCGGGCAGGGCATTGGCTTTGCCATTCCGAGCAACATGGCCAGTGACATCATCAGCCAGGTGCGCTCCGGCAAGAAGGTGAGCCGCGGCTGGCTCGGCATTGTCATTCAGGATGTTGACGAGCCCACTGCCCAGGCCCTGGGTCTTCCCGACCACAAGGGCGCCATGGTGGTGAGCGTGCAGCCCGGACAGCCTGCCGAAAAGGGCGGCATGAAGGACGGCGACATCATTCGCAAGATTGATGGCCAGACGGTGGAAGACAGGGATGAGCTGCTGCGCATCGTTGCCTCCAGGAAGCCCGGGACCGAAGCAAAGGTGGAAGTGCTCCGCGAGGGTGCTGCCAAAACCCTGACCGTGAAGCTCGGCGACCGCAGCTCCAACCTGGAAGGCGGCCTGAGCTCCGCGCCCGGTTCCGAGACCGACAAGTCCGAGGGCACCCTGGGCCTGACGGTCCGTCCGCTCAAGCCCGAAGAGGCCCAGCAGCTGGACATCAGCGGCGGTGTCGTGATTCTCGACATCGACCAGGACAAGCCCGCAGCCTCCACGGACCTGCGCCCCGGCGACGTGATCGTCAAGGCCAACATGAAGCCCGTGAAGACTGTGCAGGAACTCTCCAGGATCGTGAAGCAGGAAGGCGTCAAGCGCGGCGCCGTGCTCCTGCAGATCAACCGCCGCGGAGACCTCATCTTCCGCACTGTGGAGCTTGCCCAGAAGTAGGCACACAACAGACAAGGCCGTTTTCGAGGGGCCGCAAGGCCCCTCGAAAACGAGCCACAAGAGAACAGAAAGGCTGTCCGGCTTCGGGCAGCCTTTCTGCGTTTCAGACTTTTTTTTCAAAGGGGCTTTCGTCGTCCTGGAAGCCTGTCTCTGAGATTGCCCTGGGGATTGTCTTCGGGGAGGTTGTCTTCAGGGGGACTCGTTTCTGCCTCAGGCCCTGTACAGAATCTGACCAGACGGCTGTTCACGTGCGCAGATATTGGACAGCTTCGGGGCAGGGCAGAGGAAGGAGATGGCAGGCACAAAACTGTTTTAGCCCCTGGTGCCCGCTGCCCGCTCCCTGCCGCAAGTCCGAACATTTGCGGCTCATTGTCTGCTCTCCTGCCGCAGGGCACATGAGGAGGAATTGGTGACAAAAGTTCCTTATCTTTACGGCACGTCCTTTTTCACCTATGCTTTGGGAGAACAGTTCCTGCATCCTGCAGGGACCAGCAGGCGTTCTGGCCTGACGGGCACCCTGTCGCTGCGAACGCTGCTTGTGCCCGCTCATTTCCAGTCTTTTTTCCAGCCCCCATACGAAACGGGCCTGAGCATGGCCGGCAGGGCACGTCTGCCCCCATGGCACAAGGCCCCGGGACAAGGAGTTCAGCATGAAACGTCTTGCCGGCTTGCTGGTGGCAGTCTCCCTTCTTTGCACAGGATTTCTCCTTGGCGGCACGCAGGCATGTGCCCAGAACTATGCCATTGTGACCACCAAACAGATGCCCGGGAAGAAATACTCTGCCACGGAATTCGGGTATCGGAAGATCACCAACAGTGTCATTGTCTATTACGAGCGGCCTGAGAACGGCAGAATCTTTCAGGACAAGAATGATCTGAAAATTTCCACCAAGGTTGGATCCGTGAAGTTTGATTCCGATCGAGAAGTCTTCATCGACAAGGAAAACGCGCCCAAATCATTCTTCATTGTCTACACGCCAGACAACCAGATAACCATAGACGGAAATTTTGTCATAAAGGATAAAAGAAACAGAGTGGTGACAAGCCCTGATATGGACTACACCTATATCGATTTTGAAGCAAAGGGCACCCGGATGACTGTCGGTTCTCTGACAAAAAAGCCGCTTGTCCTTGATCAGAAAAATGTCACCATCACCACCATGAGAGGCGCAACCATCTCCGTCGATGGCAATAAAATTGTCATCAAAAAGAAGAAGTACGCCCTGACGTTCAGATTTGATCCCGAGATGGAAGAAGCCTACTGCTTTGTCGACTAACACAGGGAGGGGTATGCCATGAACGGACGTTTTCTGCTCGCCTTCGTCCTGCCCCTTGTGTGCCTCGCCCTGGTGCTTCACGCGGCTCCCGTGCAGGCGCGAGAAAACTATCAGCACTACGGCTACAGGGAAATCCCCGAGTCAAGCGACTCGACCCTGCTTGATGTGGACATCATCCATCATCAGGACATGCACGGTGTCCTGACCATTGAGGCCAGAGTCAGCTGCAATTACACGGGCCTCAGAAAGGCCGGTCTGCAATCCGGCCTGAAGAATGTCGTCTTTCGCACCCAGCACGGCGTCAGGCAGCTGAAATCCCTGTGCACATGCGTAGCCGACAGCGAGACGACTCTCTCCTTCAACAGGGCCTACGGCGTTCCTGGCGCTCCCATGCCGTCCGACAGGGATCTGGACCTCATGAACACGCTCATCCTGAACAAGGTCACAGCCAGCGATGCCCGGACTGGCAGGGCTCTGGACCTCACCCGGCACATAGGCCTTGATACGCACAAGCCCCCTGTGCTCATAGCACGATAACCGGCGCAGGATCAGCCCGTTTTCAGGGAACACGGGCTGCCCTTGCTGTCACACCGGCTCTTCATGCCCCTTTGCCCAGACAGGCAAGGGGGCTTTTTTTCGTATCAGGAGACCCGCATCACAATCACCTTCACAATGGCGGCAATGGCACGGCTGATGGCCACGAAGGCCAGGGCGAACATGGGCAAGGAAAGGACGCTGGCGAGGGCCGGGGGATTGGGCACGCTGTCGTACAAATTGTTCTGCCAGAGCCACTCCAGCACATTCACATCGAAAGAGATGAAGATGCCCTTCAGCATGAGCGCGTACTGGGCAAGGCAGGCAGGGACGGTGATGCAGGCAATGCGGATGTCCTCGGGCAGGCGCTCGTCCAGGCGGGTTGCCCGGAAAAGGCCCTGTACACAGGCCTCCGCAAGGCGGCCCGGCAGCAGATAGACCAGGCCCAGGGCCAGGCACCAGGCAACGGTCGCTCCCAGAAAGAGGCAGCTTTCCTGAAGACTCTCGTACATGGCTGTCGTGACCACATGCACCCCCAGCATGAAGCCGCAGGCCCCCAGGGGCAGCCGGATGAAGAAGATTCGCACAATCCGATCAAAGAGGCCGGACTGTCTGGCCTTGAATGCTCCTGCCGACATGGTCTGCGGATCCTTGTCCGGGCTGCCCGGGCTGCCCGTCTCTTCTTCCTTCTTTCTGTAGTGTGCCGGAACCGAGGCGCTGGAACGGATGGTGTCGGACATGGTGACCTCTGCAAAAAACTGCTCTGCCTGCGAGCAGGAAGCTTGGATGGGGCTGAACGCGGTGAACGGGGCGGGGAAGGGGACCTGGAGGAGTCTTTCCTTCAGGAGAGGGGTGCGGACACGCCCCTGTGGGTCAGCCCTTCCTGTCCTTTTCTGCCGGTCCAGCCGTAGAAGATCTTGCAGACGGCCACCTTGCAGGCGCCCCTGCACAGGGACACGAAGGTCAGGATGCCGAGACTTGTGATGATCGTTTCGGCCAGTCCCAGGGCATTGGGCAGGTCTTCGTCCCTGGGGCTCTCGCAGAGCAGTCCCAGGACATCCAGTTCCTGGCAGAGATCCATGGCCTCATACAGGAGTGCTGCCTGCGCCAGGGCGACACAGATGGAGGAGGCAATCTTCTGCCCCCGAACCGAAAAGACGGTGTGCAGCCTGAGCGTTGTCCAGAGCAGGCTGGCGATCCGTTCCACCGCAAGGCCCAGCAGGGTGACCACGCCCCAGGCAGAGAGAAAGAAGGCCAGGGCTTCCTGCCAGCCTGAGTGTTCGGCAGCGTACATCGTCTCCATGCCCAGGAGGAAGAGGAAGATGGCGCAGGGCAGTCCCACGAAGAGTACAAGAGCGAATTTTTCGACCTTGTCCAGAAAGCGTTCCCGCTCCTGCTCCCTTTCCTTCTCCCTTTCGGCATCTGTCTGTTCGCCGGATACTGCCTGGCCGGCCTGTTCGGCCTGATCGGGCGATTCTGCCGGCGCTGCCTTCTCTGCCTTCTCTGTCGGTTGTGCCGGCTCTGCCGGAACCGTTGCGTCTTCCTTCTTCACTGCCCGTCTCCTGTCCTTTTGTCTGTTCTGTGTGCATGCGGCCAGAGATGCCCTGCAACCGGTCAGCCTGATCAGATGACCAGGATGGCCAGGACGTCCAGGCTTGTGCCCCTGACAGGGCAGGGGCACAAGCCCGTATCATGCAGGTCTTCTTCCTTCTATCCGGCCAGTATGTCGGACAGATGACGGCCCCGGGCATCGCAACCGACCATCGTGATGTCTCCGTCCGGCATGTGGTCTGGCAGGCTGGCCTGTCGTCAGATCAGGCTTGGCAGGGCCAGTTCGGCAGGAAGCCGCAGGGAGCCTTGCGGACCTTGGGGGAGACACGAAAATCCGGGCAGGTCGCCCGCAGGCATGCTGCCGCCTTCAGGGGGCCTGTCCTCTTTCGCAGTCTGTCACTACCCCTGTTGTTCTTCTTCCCGGACTCTTGCTCTGTGAAGTTCCAGAAAAGAAGATCCAGAAAAGACGAGCTGTTCACTTGCTTGCAAAAATTGGCTGTACTGCCTATACATGAAGAAAAATTGAGTCTTCTGCCGCCTTGCGCACCCGGGATTGCATCCCCGTGACACAGGGATGGCAGAGGTATGACATTCATCTGACGATCCGCAAAAGATGTGGAGGAGCGTTCATGGCCATACATGAGCTGGCGGGCCAGCTGCCCGACCCGACAACACTGGAAAACATTCCCGCACTGATCAGTGCCTATTACACCCTGACACCCGATGCCGCCAATGCCGGCCAGAGGGTTTCCTTCGGAACCTCCGGTCACAGGGGCAGCGCCCTGAAGCGCACCTTCAACGAGGCCCACATTCTGGCCATCACCCAGGCCGTGTGCGAGCTGAGGGCAAAGGACGGCATTGAAGGGCCCCTGTACCTTGGCGCCGACACCCACGCCCTGTCCGAGCCGGCCCAGAGGACGGCCCTGGAAGTTCTGGTGGCCAACAACGTGCATGTGCGCGTGGCAAAGGGCGGCGCCTTCACGGCCACGCCTGCCGTGTCCCACGCCATTCTGCTCTGGAACAGGGAGCACACGGGCAGCGAGCGCGCCGACGGCATCATCATCACGCCCTCCCACAATCCTCCGGCAGACGGCGGCTTCAAGTACAATCCGCCCCACGGCGGCCCTGCAGACACCTCCGAGACATCCAAAGTGGAGCAGAGGGCCAACGAGCTTCTGGCAGCCGGCAACGTGGACGTGAAGCGCGTGCCCTATGCCGAGGCCCTGACCAGCCCCCTGGTGGAAGAATACGACTACGTGGCCGCCTACGTGGATCATCTGGGCGAAATCCTGGACATGGAGGCCATTGCCAAATCCGGCCTCAGGCTGGGCGTGGACCCGCTGGGCGGCGCCAGCCTCTCCCTGTGGCAGCCCATTGCCGACAAGTACGGCCTCAACCTCACCGTGGTGAACCGCTGCGTGGATCCCACCTTCCGCTTTGTCCCCAGGGACAAGGACGGCAAGATCCGCATGGACTGCTCCTCCCCCTGGGCCATGTCCGTGCTTCTCAACATGCGCGACAAGTTCGACCTCTGCTTTGCCTGCGATCCCGACTCCGACCGCCACGGCATTGTCACCGCAGACGGTCTCATGAACCCCAACCACTACCTCTCCGTCTGTGCCTGGTACCTGCTGCGCACCCGCACCGGCTGGCCTGAGGGCTGCGGCATTGGCAAGACCGTGGTGACCACGGACATGCTCAACCGCGTGGGCGACATGCTGCAGCGCAAGGTGGTGGAGACCCCGGTGGGCTTCAAGTGGTTTGTGCCGCTGCTCTCGTCCGGTGAATGCGGCTTCTGCTGCGAAGAAAGCGCCGGCGGCTCCTTCCTGTGCTTTGACGGCTCCACCTGGAGCACGGACAAGGACGGCCCGCTGCTCTGCCTGCTGGCAGCCGAAATGATGGCGAAGGAACAGGCCAGCCCCAGCGAGCTCTACCGCCGTCTCACGGCCGAGCTGGGCGTGCCGGTCTATCAGCGCTTGGATTCTCCTGCCGACACTGCCACCAGAAGCAGGGTCAAGGCCCTGACTGCCGATGACGTGGCCCTGAAGGATCTGGGCGGCTCTCCCGTCACCCAGGTGCTGACCCATGCCCCCGGCAACAATGCCGCCATTGGCGGCCTCAAGGTCGTCTCGAAGGACGGCTGGTTTGCCGTGCGTCCCTCTGGCACAGAAGACATCTGCAAGCTCTATACGGAGAGCTTCAGGGATGAGGATCACCTCAAGGCCATCCAGGCTGCAGCTCAGGACTTCCTGGCAAAGCTTCTGAAGTAGACAGGGGCATTGGGCGGGACTTTTCGAGAAACTTCGCGGAGCACGTCCCCCGGAAACGATCGGGAGGATCTGGAGGACCGGGACGATCCGGACATCCGGACAAGCCACGCCACAAGCCCTTCATACCGCATAACAAGAGCATTATTTTTGCAGGCGCCGTTTTCCCAAAAGCTTGAGGAGACGGCGCTTTTTTTGTACCCTGACACAAGGCTGCTCAGGCAGGGCCTTTTGCAGGAATTCCGGGACACAGGCTTCGAACGCCCCCAGTTGGCGAACTCCAGAGGACGCTCTCCAGAAGACGAACTTCCCGGGACGCACTCTCGAAGATGAACGCCTGAAGGACTGCCAAAGAAAGGACTCGGGGGCGCGCACGCACAAGGGTTGCAACGCATGCAAGGACGCCCCTGGTACAGTGAAGCCTTCGAGAACAGCCGCACGACGAGGCATACTGAAAACAGGCAACTCAGGGGTATCCACCCCGAAAAGCGAAGCGAGCCCTGTTTTCGGATCCGTTGCTGCCAGGGGCAGAAGCAGGACTCAACGGCATGAGGCCATGAGCCAGGGCAAAGGCACGAAACGCCCTTGGCCGCTTTGAACAGGCTTTTGTGGGCAGCAACAAGAGACAAGGTCCAGGCAGGCAGTCCCTGCTGGCAGAAACAATGCCTGAAAAAGGCAAGGAGAACACGGGGTATGACACAGGATCAGGGATCCAGAAGACTCTCCGACAAGTTGCTCAAGCACGGACCGAACATCTTCTTGTTCGGCATGTTTTTTCTCTTTTTCGCAGAGCTGACGTTTTTTTTCTTCTTTTGTACGGACGAGACAAGTGATGAGGCACTTCCTGCAGAGGTCTACAGGGAACGCAAGAACAGTGACTACAGGATTTCCATCCTGTGCATCGAAGGCTACCGCTACATTGTGCGGGGCAACAGGTTCATGGATGCGATCCAGGTCTGGGAAAACGGTCCGGACGGTCCGAGACTGGCCCAGTGCCCGCGCAAATCCGATGCGGCTGCTGCGGAAGATGCACCGGCAGAACCTGATATGAAGGGCGCTCCAGTCGTGCAGAACAGGTAATTGCCCGATTGCCCATGTGCACAGGACGGACGGATACACAAAACGTCCAAGGCTCCCTACACAAAAAGACAGCCGATTCATGAGAAGGGATATCCCTGCTCATGAGTCGGCTTGTTCTTTGTTCTGGCAGCCTTCAGCTGAAGGGTCTGTCAAGTCATGCACATGAAAATACTAGGGGACGCAGAGCGTCGTAACACCCTTCAGCTGAAAGGTCTGTGCAGGAGTATGCTCAGAAAGCCAATACATGTCAACGACTTGGAAGGCGAAAATTAACCGGGTGCCGGGAAAATGCCTCTTTTCCACAATCAATGCAAAAAAGCGCCATAAAAACACTTGTAACTCCCTGAAATCAGCCCATGAACCACCTCAACACCCATCTTTTCAAAAGAGTCAATGATATGAACTACTTGAAAAATCGCCCACTCACTTTCGCGACCCCGTTGCTTAATCAATAGATATACTATAGTATATACTATACGCGTAGACAGGGCAGGCAATGGTGGATTCACGGACGTCTTTTTGCCCTGTGCGCACAAAAAAGCCAGGGAACGAGGAGCAGCAGGGTGTCAGCCTTGTTCCCGTCCCTTGTGTCTGGCCAGACGCCCGCATGTGAAGCGTGCGGCTTTGCGGCTCTGTGGTCACGAACGAGAGGCGGAAGACCATCTTGCGGCCGTCTTGCAGACAGCAGGCTGTGCTCCTGCCATGCCTCTGTGGTTCACCATAGAGCCCTTCAGACCTTGCCATTATAGTCTGCCCGCAGGTTGCACCCCGGACCAGCCTTGTGCTGTGCAAGGGACAGGGCACTTGTCATGAGCAGTCCCTGACCGCTCTCGGCGCACAGACAGTTGTGCAGAAGCCTCTTCGCAAAAATCCGTGCCGTTCCCTTTGCCTGATACAGTCATCGGGAACACCGTGTGCCTGTCCTTATCTTCCCCCCGGAGCATCCCGAGGCATGGCCAGCAGAGGCGAAAGAAGGGGGAAGAGACCGTCACTGAGGCAACCTGTCGCAAACCGCAAAAGATCCAGCAGGAGAAGCAGCGTGGACCAGAAGGAACCTTCCCAAAAGGATTCATCTCAGACGAAATCCGGCTCAAAAAATTCTGATATAGTGATGACCATATCCCTCATGGCTCTTGTCTTTGCAGGAGGCATTGCTTTTTCTCTGCTGATAGACGACACTAGAGATCTTCCTCATATGGAGGCCTACAAGGAAGAATACAACAGCGATCTTCGCCTCTCGACCATTTGCGTCAAAGGCTACCGCTATCTCGTCTACGATTCTGCGCCCAGATACGCAGTTCAGGTCTGGGAAAACGGCCCGGACGGCCCCAGACTGTCCCAGTGTCCGCGCACGCCTGACAAGGACTGATGGACGTGCCAGGGTGTCCCGAGATGTCGGCCTGCAGGGTATGGGCCTGCTCTTGATCTCATGAACGAGTCTGTGCATGAGCAGGCTCTTGCCTGCTTCCTCTGCACCACCTGAACAGGGGGCAGGGGGATGCGTCATTTTATCGGACTAGCCGGCCGGGGAAAAGTTTGCTACTAGACCAGCTATGAAAACACTGGCAAAATCTACTCTGTCAAGCATCTGAATGGCGAGTCCGCAGAGCAGGCTTTCTGTGACCTCACTGCCATAGAGGTGCTCGAGGTAAATTTTCTGAGGGCGAGTTTTAGCCTAGTTGTCCAAAATTACACAGGGGAATGCATCATGTCAGAAATAAAAATTCTAATAGGAGGCGAAGATTTTTCCGAGATACGGCGGGATAACTACTACTACGTCGACAAGACAGGTTTTTTGAACGATTTTCTTCCTCGGTCGGCAATAGTAAGTCTTATCACGCGTCCAAGACGTTTTGGTAAAACACTCTTTATGTCCATGTTATCTGAATTTTTCGATATCAGAAAAAAGGAAAATTGCAATCTTTTTACAGGGCTTAAAATATCTGCCAACAAAGAGCTGTGTAAAGAGTGGATGAATCAATACCCTGTCATATTTTTCAGTCTAAAAGATACAGAAGGAAATTCTTTTTCTGACTCTTTGACTGAAATGCAGAGAACTTTCAGCAGTGTTGTCATAGAAAATAGTATTTTATTAACAAGTAATGCTGTCGATACGACAGATAAGGAAGTTTTATCAAGAATAAAAGAAAACCGTGCAACAGAGAGCGAGCTCAGAAGTTTTCTCATGATATTGGCAAGGGCAATGCACTATCATTATCACAAACCTGCCATTGTTCTGATAGATGAATATGATGCCCCAGTCGCAAAGGCAGAAGAAAATGGTTACTATGATGCGATGATAAAGTTTATGCGGATTTTTCTCTCTTCTGCTCTGAAAACACCAAGAAATTTGAAATTTGCCATTCTCACGGGCTGCCTCCGCATAACCAAGGAAAGTATTTTTACAGGTTTGAACAACCTGAAATGCTTCGGTATCTCTGACCCTAAATTTGCAGATGCTATCGGCTTTACACAAGTCGAAGTGGACAAGCTTTTAGCTGACGCTGGCCTCACTTCTAGAAAGGAGGCAATCAAAACCTGGTACGATGGATACCTTTTTGGAACAAAACAGGAAATCTACTGTCCCTGGAGCATTATGAATTACATTGATGATGTCCAGGATAATCCCGAGACCGCTCCTGCAGCTTACTGGCTGAATACAAGTGGTAATGAACTTGTACAGAGACTCATTGCGCACAGTCCTACAGACCTGACTGATACCATTGATTTCCTTTTAGCTGGAAACGTTCTTCCTGTGCGCCTCAACTACGCTATAAACTACAAAAATCTCACGTCTACGCCAGAAAATATTTGGTCTCTTCTGTATTTCGCTGGCTATCTGACCAACGCTCCTAAAGAAGTAGCAGACAAACTTCTGTTGCCTGGATCGGGCAAGAACATTTTGACTATTCCCAACAAGGAAGTTGCTCAGATCTTCGAGGAAGAGCTGAAGCAATGGTTTTCCCATCGTCTGACAAGCTCAAAGCGCACAGAGCTCTATCAAGCCTTCTGGAAGCCGGACGCGGAGCTCTTCGTGAAGTTGCTGTCCCAGACGCTTCTTGTCAGTATCAGCATGTTTGATTACCGGGAACACTTTTACCATGGCTTGTTAACAGGAATATTTCTTTCCACCAAGGCTCAGACAGTCTCCAATCTTGAGACAGGTGAAGGGCGCTCGGACATTCTGGTTCAAGATGAGAATATGGCTGCTATCATAGAGGTGAAGCGTGCAAAAGAAGAAAAAGAACTCCCATCTCTGGTAGAAAAGGGGATGCAACAGATTGTTGATAATCAGTACGATATCAGATTCAGAATTAATCCATCTATCAATACAATTCTCCATTGGAGTATTGCTTTTTGCAAAAAAAGCTGCATGGCAAAGGCTCTTGTTGCCAGCACTCTATAAACGTGAATTTTTTTACACTGGTTAACAGACAGCATGTGCTGTGAGTTATCAGCCAAGTACTGCCCGTGCTGCCCATGACGGATGCACAAATACGTCCAGGAACACGTGCACAAAAAGACAGCCGACTCAGGAGAAGGGAGAACCCTGCTCGTGGGTCGGCTTGTTCTTTGTTCTGACACCCTTCAGCTGAAAGGTCTGTGCAAGAGTATGCTCAGAAAGCCAATACATGTCAACGACTTGGAGGGCGAAAATGAACCGGGTGCCTGCAAAAAGCCTCTTTTTCACAATCAATGCAAAAAAGCGCCATAAAATCACCTGTAACTCCCTGAAACCAGCTCATGAACCACCTCAATATCCATCTTTTTAAAAGAGTCAATAATGTTAGCTACTTGAAAAATCGCCACTCACTTTCGCGACCCCGTTGCTTAATAAATATACTATAGCCTAAGAGTTGAGCAAATTCAGATCTACATCACCTAATTGATGACAAAATTATAATTTTTTCAACATATTACTTTATCGTCAAACCCGCTGGAGTCATAGAAAATGTAGTGCTAACTAGATCTACTTCTTGGGAGGGGCGAATGTCCTTCATCAGAGTTCAAAATTTGGTCAAAGGAAAAGACGGAGAGGTGCTTTAAGGTTCAGAAGCAACCATGGATTTTGTCTACGCTCCCGGAGCTCATGGGCACGCTAACACAGTTGTGAGAATCTTGGTAAGATAATTTATATTGATAAGTTGTTGAAATTAAATATTTTTTAATACTTGGTCAAGTACTGTTCGACGATGGGACGATGGTGAGTTTAAGGATATGACTTTTGATGCCCCAAGCTCCCCTCCCAAACTGGTACCTGTTGAACCCAATCTCCATACCATATTAGTATGCCTGGTTCGTGATGGAATTTCTGAAAAAGCATGGTCTGGACAGGGACCTCGGTGGTGTTTTTCAGAAAAAAAATGCTGTGCCAGCGCCTCTGGGGGCGTGTCAGCCTTGAGCACTACAAGAATACGGTAGCTCTGGAAGCTTTTCCGTGTAGATCTGAATTTGCTCAACTCTTAGGCTATA
>DXHV01000043.1 GCA_019113165.1 Candidatus Desulfovibrio intestinipullorum | reverse complement strand
ACTGCTCCATCAACCTGGACTCCGTCTTTGCCAGAAAGAACTACTTCTATCCCGACCTGCCGGCAGGCTACCAGATTTCCACATCGTCGCTGCCGGCAGAGCTCGCGTAGGCAATGCGCTTGTAGTGGTTGTGCACGGCCACAGCCAGGATTTTCTTGGCCTCTTCCTGGCCTATGACATAGTCGTCAAGGCGGGCCTTGATCTCCTGCGGGGTGAGCAGGGGCTTGTCGGCTGCCTTGCCGGTCCCCGTGGCTGGCTCGGCCTGGGTGCTTTCGTACTTTGCGAGCAGGGCGTAGCAGGAGCGGACGCAGCGATCGCAGATGGCAACGCCGTTTTCCTGAATAAGATTGTTCGCCTGGTACTGGCTGCGCCCGCAGAAGGAGCATCTCAGGCCGCCATCAACATCGTTTCTGTTAGCCATTGTTTGTCCCCATCTCCTTGCGGGAGGTCAGCACCTTGTCAATGAGACCAAATTCAAGGGCTTCCTCAGGAGTCAGGAAGTTGTCGCGCTCGCAGGCTGCGGTGACTTCTTCCACGCTGCGGCCCGTGTTTTCGGACAGGATGGTATTCATCATGGTCTTGATGCGCTTGATTTCCCGGGCATGGATCTCGATGTCACTGGCCTGGCCGCGGAAGCCGCCCAGGGGCTGGTGAATCATGACGGTGCTGTGCGGCAGGGCATAGCGCATGCCCCTGGTGCCCGCAGCCAGCAGGAAGGCTCCCATGCTGGCGGCTGTGCCCATGCACAAGGTGGCCACCGGAGCGGAGATGTAGCGCATGGTATCGTAGATGGCCAGGCCCGCGGAGACGGAGCCTCCGGGAGAATTGATATAGAGATTGATCTCCTTCTCCGGATCCTGGCTTTCCAGGAAGAGCAGCTGCGCGCAGATGAGCGATGCTACGGTATCGTCTATTTCGGTGCCCAGAAGGACAATGCGGTCCTTGAGCAGCCTGGAATAGATGTCATAGGAGCGCTCGACGCGCCCTGTATTTTCAATGACAATGGGTACGGTATATGGCATGAGGTACGCTCCTCGTGAAGAACGAATGATCGTCGGGAGAAATATCGCGCACTGGGAACAAGTAGAGGGTAGGAAGCAGGCAAGTGACTTGCCGTATCTTCCTGCCCTCCTCAATGAAGAGAAGATGCAGAAGGCATCTTCTCAAGCAAACGCTGGGATAGACTATGCCTGGGTGGGCTCGGCGGCCTGAGCAGGCTCGGCGGCTTCGGCAGACTCGTTCTCGGCCTTGGGGGCAACCATGGTCACCTTGGCCTTGGCATAGACAGCCTGCATGGCCTTGTTGATGAGGATTTCGTCGCGGATGGAGTACAGGGAACCGTTTTCGGCATAGAGCTTGTACAGATCCTGAGGATTGACGGGCTTGCCGTTAACATCGCGCATCTGCTGGGCCATGTAGGCAACCTGGGCCTGCAGTTCGCGTTCAGTGGTCTCCAGGCCTTCCTTCTTGGCCACGGCCAGCAGCAGGATGTACGTCTTCACATGCTTGCGGGCCGTCTCGAGATTCTTTTCGCGAACTTCGGCAATCTGTTCGGCAGACAGGCTCTTGCCCACCTGCAGGGCCCTGCTCTGTTCGCGTTCCACAAAGGCATTGAGCTCGTTGTCCACAAGCACCTGGGGCAGTTCATAATCGACCTTGTCCAGCAGGGCCTGCAGCAGGCCGGTCTGGGCCTGGTCGCGGTAGAGCTTGTTCATCTGGCTCAGGATCACTTCGGCAGCGCGTGCACGCAGCTCGGCCTCGTCCTTGAGCTTGTACTGGTTCACCAGGTCGTCAATGCTCTTCTCGGTGAGCTTCTTGATGGCATAGACATGGGCCTTGATGGTGGCAGTCTTGCCCTGAAGGGGCTCCTGGAAGAAGTCCCCGGGGAAGGTCACCTGGGTTTCGCCTTCCTCGTTCACCTTGAGGGTTTTGATGAAGGCGTCGAGTTCGGGCATGGTGCCGACCTGCCCCACCTTGTAATCCATGCCGTGAGCATCGGATTCCACCTTGCCGTCCACGGTGACGGTGAGGTCGATGTTGACGTACTGTCCGTCCACGGCAGGACCGTCGCTGTCCACGGGCACCAGATGAGCACCTTCCATGGTCATGCGCTTCAGGAAGGCCTCCATCTGCTGCTCGCTCACTTCGGTGGCACGGGTCTGATTGATTTCCATGCCTTCGTAGTCGGGCAGATCGAAGACGGGCATGTGCTCGAACTCGGCCGTGTATTCGGCCCCCTTGTCGCGCTCGATGGGCAGGGGAGTGGGGTTCACGGTAATGCCGGTGCAGGGAATGACATCAAGTTCGGCAAGAATCTGATTCAAATGGACATTGACAAGATCCCTGGAGGCGTCAGCGTAGATCTGGCCCTTGAAACGCTTTTCAATCAGACTTTCCGGCACGTGGCCCTTGCGAAAACCGGCAAGGGTAATGCCTTGCTGCTGCATCTTCACGCCAGCAGAGATGGCAGCATTGATTTCATCGGCCTCAACACTGACAGTAATCTTGAGCTTTGTCGTGGAAAGCTCTTCCTTGGTGTATTTCACAGGGGGATCTCCTTCAGTTCATTTGGTGCGAAAGGGGGGATTTGAACCCCCACGCACGAAGGCGCTGGATTCTAAGTCCAGTGCGTCTACCAGTTCCGCCACTTTCGCAAGGCTCAGAAGAATACACTCATTCAGGCTTTTGGGCAAGAGTGACAACGGGCTGCAGCTGCGGCACTGGCCGTGGCAGGCCCACTTTGAACAGTCTTGCGGCCCATGCGAGCGCTTGTCCGAGCGTCTTTTCCGTGCCTGTCCAGGACAGCCCGAGGCAGCAAGGCAGCCCTTGTACAGCCTTGAAAGGCCTTGGGACAGGGCTGCGAGGGCCGGCAAGAGCCTGCGCAAAGAGGTTTAGGGGCGATGCGCCGTCACAGGCTGAGTGCGCCCGAGCGGCACTCCAGGCCGACCTGGCAGAGGCACTTTGCGTCTGATTATGAAAAAGGGAAGGATTCCAGAGAATCCCTCCCTTGAAAACTGTGCAGGCTTTGCGAAAAAACTAGGCCTTGGGCTGTTCTGCTGCAGGTTCCTCGGTAGCGGGAGCTTCAGCAGGCTTTGCTTCGGCGACGGGAGCGGCAGCAGGTGCAGCGGGAGCAGCTGCGGCAGCTTCCTTCTTCACGAATTCGATGACAGCCATGGGGGCATTGTCGCCCTTGCGGGGCATGGCCAGCTTCAGAACTCTGGTGTATCCACCAGCCACACCAGCGTAGGTGGGGCCGATGACATCAAAGAGACGCTTGACCAGCTTGAGATCATTGAGAACACGGTAGGCACTGCGGCGAGCAGCGACGGTATTGGCCTTGGCCAGAGTCACCAGGGGTTCCACCACACGGCGCAATTCCTTGGCCTTCATTTCAGTCGTCGTGATTCTGCCATGTGTGATGAGCGCCTTGGCAAGATTGCGCATCAGGGCTTTGCGGTGCGAGGGCGTCCGCGAAAGTTTCCGGCCGGAATTGCTATGCCTCATTTTGCTGTTCCTTCTGTTTCTTCCATTCCTGGTATTTTTTGTCGTAGTTGTCGATCTTCAGACCGAAATCCAGGCCCATGCTGAGCAGGTGATTCTTGATTTCGTCCAGAGACTTACGACCGAAGTTCTTGGTCTTGAGCATGTCGTTTTCAGTGCGCTGCACCAGTTCGCCCACAGTGGAGATGTTGGCCGAACGCAGGCAGTTGGTGGCACGGACGGAAAGCTCAAGTTCATCAATGGACATGAAGAGATTCTCGTTCATGTCGGCTACGCCGGAAGCACCGGAGCCGAATTCGCCTCCGGCACGTTCATCGAAATTGATGAAAACAGTAATCTGGTCCTTTATGATCTTGGCGGCATACGCAATAGCGTCCTCGGGCTTGACGGAACCATCGGTCCAGACCTCAAGGATGAGGCGGTCGTAGTTCGTCATCTGTCCCACACGAGCCTGCTCAATGGTATAACTCACCCGCCGGATGGGAGAGAAACTTGAGTCAAGGGCAATCAGGCCGATTTCGTCGTCCAGCCCTTCGTGCATTTCGTGGGGAACGTAGCCCTTACCCATGCGCACTTCGAGTTCCATGTCCAGTTCGACATCCTCGGTCAGAGTGGCAATATGCTGCTCGGGATTGAGGATGAGCACGTGCTGATTGGCCTGGATCATGGCAGCGGTCACGTCGCCTTTCTTCTCGGCGTGCAGGGTGAGCCTCTGCGGAGCGTCCGTGTCCATGGCCATGCGGACCTGTTTCAAATTGAGAATGACGTCGGTGACGTCCTCAAGCACGCCATGGATGGTGGTAAATTCGTGCTGAACTCCGGTAATCTTGACGGAGACAAAGGCCGCGCCTTGGAGCGAGGAGAGCAGGACACGCCGCAGGGCGTTACCAATGGTCGTTCCAAATCCGCGCTCCAGTGGTTCGCAGATAAAACGGCCATGCATACCGTCCGACTCTTCGTCGTCGCGGACAAGCTTTCCGGGCTTGACAAGCTCCGACCAGTTCCGCGCATTGATGAGACGATCGCCCTGTTTGATAAGCATGCTTCCTCCGGGACTACTTGCTGTAGAGTTCGACGATCAGCTGTTCGTTGACGTCCATGCGGATGTCGTCACGCTGCGGCATGGCCTTGACCGTACCCTTGAAAGCTGCGTAGTCGGCTTCCAGCCAGGTCGGGGTGCCACGACGGCCCACAGTCTCGGCTGCGTCGGCAAACGCCTTGATCTTGCGGCGCTTTTCGGGAATCTCGATGGTATCGCCCACCTTGACCAGCAGGGAGGGGATGTTCACCTTGTGGCCATTGAGGGTGAAGAGGCCGTGACGCACGAACTGGCGGGCCTGGTTGCGGGAGTTGGCAAAGCCGAGGCGGTACACGACGTTGTCGAGGCGGCTTTCCAGCATCACGAGCAGATTGGTACCGGTAACGCCCTTCTGCCTGTCAGCCTTGGTGAAATAGGTGTGGAACTGACGTTCGAGCAGGCCGTAGGTACGACGCGTCTTCTGCTTCTCACGCATCTGCAGAGCGTATTCACTCACCTTCTTGCGGGCGCGGCCGTGCTGGCCGGGGGCCACGGCACGCTGGGCCTTGTCCATAGCGCACTTGGGAGTGAAGCAGCGATCGCCCTTGAGGAAGAGTTTGGCTCCTTCGCGGCGGCAGATACGACACTTGGCTTCAGTATATCTTGCCATGAATCTTATTCCTTCTAGACGCCCTACACGCGGCGACGCTTGGGCGGACGGCAACCATTGTGGGGAATGGGAGTAATGTCACGGATAAAGGCAACACGCATGCCGGTGTTGGCAACGGCGCGCATGGCCTGTTCACGACCGGAACCCGGTCCCTTGACATAGATGCCCACGGTGCGCATGCCGTTTTCCTGCGCCTTGCGGGCTGCCGTTTCAGCCGCAACCTGAGCGGCAAAGGGGGTGGACTTGCGGGAACCCTTGAAACCGGACTGACCGGCGGAGGCCCAGCTCACGGTATTGCCGTGGGTGTCCGTAAAGGTAACGATGGTATTGTTGAAGGTAGCGTCAATGTGGACAATGCCCACAGCGATATTCTTGCGCTCCTTCTTGCGAGTGACCTTGGATGTTCTGGCCATCTTTTCTCCAATAGAACTTTCTGCAAAGGGGCGCTGCGCCGGCCTGTTGCCTGCAGGAAACATTCCTGCGAAACTTCAGGGGCAGCAGGTCCGCAATTATTTCTTCTTGCCAACCAGGCCGCGACGGGGACCCTTGCGGGTACGGGCGTTGGTATGGGTACGCTGTCCGTGCACGGGCAGACCACGACGATGACGCAGGCCGCGGTAGCAGCCGATGTCCATGAGGCGCTTGATGCTGCTGCTCACTTCGCGGCGCAGATCGCCTTCCACCTTGTGGTTGCTTTCGAGTTCCTTGCGGATCTCGTTGACTTCGTCTGCGGACAGATCGTCAATGTTGCGCTCCCAGTTGATACCCACGGTATCACAGATCTGGAGGGCAGTTGTCCGGCCGATTCCATAAATATACGTCAGAGCGATATCCACGCGCTTGCCGCGGGGAAGCTCAACGCCTGCAATTCTTGCCACTGTCTGTCCTCCTGCCTATCCCTGACGCTGCTTATGTTTGGGGTTTTCGCAGATAACCCGAAGAACACCCTTGCGCCGGATGACCTTGCACTTGGGGCATATTTTCTTGACGGAAGGTCTGACTTTCATTGTATTTAGCTCCCTATCATAGGAAAAATAGAGTCGACTCCAGCCGTTCCTTGGCCGCCTGACCCCTGTGGGATCATGCTCTGCCAGGAAAAGCACACATGCCCGAAACGTGCGAGATCCCGGGAACGCCGGCCTGCCAGGGACAGGCTCTCATTCCCCTGCCCTGCCGGAAATTCGGCACAGGCAGAGAATCTCACCCGCTCGGAGAGTGTGAGCCAAGTTTGCTACCCTTTTTTCATAGTTCTGTCAAATACCAGGTGACGGGCTGGTACAAGCCATGAACTACCTCGCGCTTACGTGCGAGGTTTCACGGGGACGCTCCCCCGTTTTCTGCAATTCTCCGGGTGCGAAACATTGGTGCAGCTCCCGGACAACTGCGGGCGTGTCCACAACACCCCCATCGAGTGCGAGCAGTTCCGAACCACTCGTCCCCGAATTCTTTTCAGCCTGTACCTAGAGGCAAATGGCCGAATGTCAATTCGGCCCCGCTATCCATCCCCACACGTGAGCGTGGGGAATTCCGCGGATTTTGTTAAAAATTTTCCTTGTTCGCAGGGTACTGCACTTTGTAACGAACAATGCCTCTGTCACCTACGCTCAAAATCTGCGGGCCGTGGGGGGTAATCGCTATGCTGTGCTCGAAGTGAGCGGCAAGCCGGCGATCCTTGGTCACTGTGGTCCACTTGTCGGGAAGGATTTCCACATCATAGTGGCCTTCCGTGACCATGGGCTCTATGGCAATGGCCATGCCGTGCTGCAGGGTCACGCCCCGGACACCGGGATCAAAGTTGGGCACCTCGGGCTTTTCGTGCATGTTTGCCCCAACACCGTGGCCCACGAAGCGACGGACGACGCCGAAGCCCCGGGCTTCCACAAAGCGCTGAATGGCTGTCCCTATACTATGCACGTCCTTGCCGGGCAGTGCTTCATTGATCCCCACGTAGAGGGCGGCTTCCGTAATGTAGAGAAGCCGGTCTGCAACCTCGGAGATCTCTCCGACAGGATAGGTCCTGGCAGAGTCCCCCACCATGCCATTGTACTCGACGCCGAAGTCCACGCTGACTATGTCCCCCTTCTGCAGAATCCTGGAGGAAGAGGGAAAGCCGTGCACGACCACTTCGTTGACCGAGCAGCAGATGGCATAGGGAAAGCCCGAATACCCGAGAAAGGCCGGACGCACGTGATACTCTTCGCACATGCGCCTGGCGATGTTCTCGAGTTCCATTGTAGAAATGCCAGGTCGAATTTCGTCGCCAATGGCATCAAGAATATTGGCTGTGAGACGATTTGCCTCGCGCAGATTGGCGAGTTCCCGTGCATTTTTGATGAAAACGCCCTGGTATTTCTTCATGAGTTTCTGTCCTTAACGCGCAAGACGGCCGGTCTTGCGTGCCTTTTCCATAAGTCCTGCGTACTGGCTGTTGATGAGATGAGACTCAATCTGGTTCATGAAGTCCATGGCCACGCCCACGAGAATGAGCAGGCTCGTGCCGCCGAAGTAAAAGGGCACGTTGAACTGGGCAATGAGCAGCATGGGCAGCAGGGACACACCGGCAATATAGATGCCGCCCGAGAGGGTGAGACGGGAGAGAACGGTATCAATGTAGTTCTGGGTGTTCTCACCGGGACGGATGCCAGGGATAAAGCCGCCGTTCTTTTTCAGATTCTCGGCCATGTCCTTGGGATCAAAAATAATGGCGGTGTAGAAGTAACAGAAGAAGAAGATGAGTGCTACGTAGAAAATGTTGTAGACAAGGCCCATGGGGGCGAAGAAATCCGTCACCTGGCGCACGTACTCGTTCTGGCTGAACTGGCCGATGGTGGCCGGGAAGAGCAGCAGGGAGGAGGCGAAGATGGGCGGAATGACGCCGGCTGTGTTCAGACGCAGGGGCAGATGGGTATTCTGGCCACCGAAAATCTTCTTGCCAACCTGGCGCTTGGCATAGGAAATGGGAATGCGGCGCTGGGCCCGTTCCACAAAGACGATGAAGACCACCACTGCGGCCATGAGCAGAAGGATGCAGATGGCCAGGAACAGGGAGATGTCGCCGGTCCTGATCAGTTCCACGGACTGGATGATGCCGCGGGGAATGCCCACGACAATGCCGCAGAAGATGATGAGGGAAATGCCGTTGCCTATGCCCTTGTCGGTGATCTGTTCACCTATCCACATGATCAGGATGGAACCTGCGCAGAAGGTGAGCATGGTCACGATGAGGAAGTTCATGCCGGGATGCAGGACAACCGGCAGTCCGGCCGGACTGGTCATGCGTTCAAGTCCCACGGCTATGCCCAGGCCCTGAATCAGGGTGATGACCACGGTCAGGTAGCGAGTGTACTGGGTTATCTTGCGTCGGCCCGCCTGCCCTTCTTCCTTGTAGAGGCGCTTGATTGTCGGACTGACCACCTGCAGAAGCTGCATGATGATGGAGGCCGAGATATAGGGCATCACGCCAAGCGCAAAGATGGAGACGTTGGAGAGACCACCGCCGGAGAAGATGTCGAACAGGGCAAAGATTGTCCCGCTCATCTGCTCGAAAAAGGAGGCAATGGCCTGAGCGTCTACGCCTGGAATGGGAACGTGTACGCCCACGCGGTAACAACAGAGTAAGAAGAGCGTCCAGCCAAGGCGTTTGGCCAGGCTGGCTTGCCCTGGGGTAAGATCTTTAGGTTGAGCCATGAAAAACCCTTCTGCTTGACCCGACGTATAGATGCAGGGTGCTAAACAAGCGCCTTTGCTCGGAAAGAACGTTTCCAAACAAAGGCGCACAGCTGAGAAACATGGAGAAGACCCGCAGTTTCCAATGTTCGAGACAGTGAGAAACTGCGAGTCGTGAAATATCAGTTTACTCGGCTGCTCCCTGCTCCAAGGCAGAGGCCTTTCCGCCAGCCTTGGCAATCTTTTCTGCTGCAGCAGCAGAGAACTTGTGGGCTTCGATGCTCACGGGAGCGGTCACGTCACCGTCGGAGAGGATCTTCACGGGCGTGCCGGCCTTGGCCAGGCCACGATCGTAAATCTGCTCCAGGGTGATGCTTTCCGCACCGGGGAAGTGGGCCAGCAGGTCACCGAGATTGATAACGGAATAGGTAACTTTGAAAGGATAGTTCTTGAAGCCGTGCTTGGGCAGACGACGCTGCAGGGGCATCTGGCCGCCTTCGAAACCGGGACGGACACCGCCGCCGGCACGGGCATTCTGTCCCTTGTGACCCTTGCCTGCAGTGCAGCCAAGGCCGGAAGCGGCGCCGCGGCCCACGCGACGGCGGGTCTTGCGCTCTTCCTGGAAGGGGTAAAGTGTATGCAAATGCATGGATGTCTCCTTAATGCGGCCCTGCTACTTCACAATGGCCACAAGGTGCGGAACTTTGTTGATGATGCCGCGCACGGCAGGACTGTCGGTGATGGTCCTGCGCACTTCACGACGTCTGAGGCCGAGGGCGTCCAGGCACTTCCTCTGTGCAGGAGTGCATCCGGCACGGGAGCGGACGAGCATGACGGTAATCTGTTCTGCCATAACTTACTTCCTCGGAGCTTCAAGCTGTTTGCCGCGCAGAGCGGAGACCTCTTCGGCACTGCGCAGGGACATGAGACCCTGCAGGGTGGCGCGAAGAACATTGTGGGGGTTGTTGGTGCCAATGGCCTTGGACAGGACGTCGCGCACACCCACAGCTTCCATGATGGCACGGACAGCGCCACCGGCGATGATACCGGTACCTTCGGAAGCCGGCTTGAGCAGCACGCGGCCGGCGCCGTAGATGCCGGTCACTTCGTAGGGCAGGGTGCCGTCAACCAGGGGGATGTAGACGCGGTTCTTGCGGGCACGTTCAGTGGCCTTGCGCAGGGCTTCGGGAACTTCCTGAGCCTTGCCGAGGCCAAAGCCCACATGACCGTTGCCGTCGCCGACCACCACCAGGGCGGAGAAGCTGAAACGGCGGCCACCCTTGACGACCTTGGCCACACGGTTGAGCGCCACAACCTTCTCGATTTCTCCCAGTTCGTTCACGGGAGCTTCTACTTTCTCACGCATATTAGAACTCCAGTCCGCCTTCGCGGGCACCGTCGGCAACGGCCTTGATGCGTCCGTGATACAGGTAGCCGTTACGGTCAAACACCACGCGGGTAATATCCTTTTCCTTGGCCAGGCGGGCGATTTCACGTCCCACTGTGGTGGCGCCTTCCACGTTGCCATGGACACCGGCCTGAGAGCGGGACATGGAGAGGGTGGAGGCACTCACGAGGGTCACGCCGCTTTCGTCATTGACGACCTGGGCGTAGATGTGCTCGTTGCTGCGAAACACAACCAGACGGGGACGTTCGGCTGTCCCGTTGACTTTGCGGCGGATGCGGATTTTGCGGCTGAGTCGCGCTTGATTCTTGCTAATAGCCATTTCTTCCACCTCTACTTCTTGCCGCCGGACTTGCCAACCTTGCGGCGGACAATCTCGGTTGTGTACTTGATGCCCTTGCCCTTGTACGGTTCAGGCTTGCGGATGCGGCGGATCTGGGCGGCGAATTCACCGACCTTTTCCTTGTCAGCACCGAAGAGCTTGAGCACATTGCCTTCGACCGTGGCCGTGATGCCATCGGGGACGTCAACAAGAACGGGATGGGAGAAGCCAACCTGCAGTTCGATAATGGGGCCTTTGACATTGACACGATAGCCCACGCCAATGACTTCGAGAGCCTTGGTGAAGCCCTGGGTCACACCGAGAATGCAGTTGTTGAGCAGGGTGCGACGCAGGCCATGCTGGGCGTTGGATTCGCGGGTGTCATCCTTGCGTGTCAGATGGATGTGGCCGTCCTTCATTTCGTAGTCGAGAAGGGGGCAGACAGGTGTGGACACCTGTCCCTTGGGGCCCTTCACATCAATGGTGTGCTCGCCGATGGTCACTTCCACACCGGCAGGCACTGTAACGGGCATTTTTCCGATTCGAGACATGACTGCACCACCTACCAGATTTCACACAGAAGTTCGCCACCTACTCTCTTTTCGCGGGCGCTGTCACCGTCCATGACACCGGAGGAGGTAGTAAGGATGCAAATACCGAGGCCATTCTGCACGCGGGGGATCTCACCGGCGCCCACATAGACACGACGTCCGGGGGTGGAGACACGACGCAGACCAGTGATGGCAGGTTTGCCGTTGCGATACTTGAGGGTGATCTTGATGCCGCCATCGTCTATGGACACGTCTTCGACGTATCCTTCCTGCTTGAGGATGTTGGCCAGCGACGCTTTCATCTTCGAGCGCGGCACATTCACTTCCTTATGGAGGGCCAAATGTGCGTTGCGGATACGCGCAAGCATGTCCGCAATAGGATCTGTGACCATGAAAAACTCCTGAAAACCAATAAAAGAGGGTGGGCACACAATGCACCCACACCTGCACACGAGGTCAATCAGCAACCTCTATCACAATGACGTTGCCGCCGCAATCCCTGTGGCAGGTGAAAATGCCGCAGGGCTTACGACGACAAGTCAGAAAATATGTGTCTTTCGCAAGAATTGCGCCTTACCAGCTGGACTTGCGGACACCGGGCAGCTCTCCGCGCAGAGCCATGTTCCTGAAGCAGATACGGCACAGGCCGAACTGACGCAGGAAAGCACGGGGACGACCGCAGATGGGACAGCGGTTGTATTCACGGGTGCTGAACTTGGGCTTGCGGGTAGCCTTGATCTTGAGAGCGAGACGAGCCATGAAAAACCTCTTACTTGCGGAACGGCATGCCGAGCTGATCAAGAAGCATCTTGCTTTCGCGGTCGGTCTTGGCCGTCGTCACGATGGTTATGTTCATGCCCTTGGGGTTCTCGACACGGTCAGCTTCCATTTCGGGGAAGATGGTGTGTTCCTTGATACCCAGGGTAAAGTTGCCGCGCCCGTCAAAACCGCGATCGACAATGCCACGGAAGTCACGCACACGGGGAAGCGCAAAGTTCATTAACTTGTCGAGGAAGTCCCACATGAGGTCCTTTCTCAGGGTCACACGCACGCCGATGGGCATGCCTTCGCGCAACTTGAAGTTTGCGATGGACTTGCGTGCACGGGTCACCACAGCCTTCTGCCCGGCAATGGCGGTCAGTTCGGCCACAGCCTCTTCCATCAGCTTGTTGTTCTGGGTGGCAGCGCCAAGGCCGATATTGAGGGAAACTTTGGTAATTCCGGGCATCTGCATGGGAGACTTGTAATTGAACTCCTTCTGCAGGGCCGGAACCACCTTTTCCTTGTATATTTTTTCAAGGCGGGTCATAGCAACACCTTATTCCATTACTTCATTGCACTTCTTGCAGAAGCGCACCTTCTTCAGCTTGCCTTCCGCCTCTTCGACGTAGCGATAGCCGATACGGGTGGGCTCGGCGCAGGCGGAGCAGACAACCATGACGTTGGAAATGTGCACGGGCATTGCCTTGTCGACAATACCGCCGGATGTCTGGGTGTAGGGGTTGGGACGCACGCTGCGCTTGGCGATGTTGGCATTTTCCACCAGCACCTTGTTGTGCTTGCGCATGATCTTGAGGACCTTGCCGATCTTGCCGGCGTCCTTGCCCGTGATGATCATGACCTTGTCGCCCTTATGAATACGAAAATTCGTCATTGATTGACTCCTTACAGCACTTCAGGGGCAAGAGAGATGATCTTCATGAAGTTGGCTGCACGCAGTTCACGGGCCACGGGTCCGAAGATACGGGTGCCCACGGGCTCGCCGTTGTTGCCGAGCAGCACGGCAGCGTTGCCATCGAACTTGATGTAGCTGCCGTCGGGACGGCGCAGTTCCTTGGCAGTGCGCACGATGACCGCATGCATCACGTCGCCTTTCTTCACCTTACTATGGGGAATGGCTTCCTTGACGGAAACCATGATGATGTCGCCAACGGTGGCATAGCGGCGGTGGGAACCGCCGAGTACCTTGATGCAGGCGACCTTTTTGGCACCCGAGTTGTCGGCTACCTGAAGTGTGGATTCTACCTGGATCATTGGCTCACCCTATACAGCCTTTTCGATGATGGAGACCAGATGCCAGCGCTTGTTGTGCGAAAGCCTTCTGTATTCCACGATTTTGACTTTATCGCCGATGCCACACTCGTTCAGCGGATCATGTGCGGTGAACTTCTTGCGGCGCCGGATATATTTCTTGAGCAGGGGATGTTTGACCAGGGTTTCGACACGGACAACGATGGTCTTGTCGTTCTTGTCGCTGATGACAATGCCGGTCAGGGTCCTGCCCTTTACATGATCAAGAGCCTGCATGGATATCCTCTCTTGCCTTTTCCTTGAGGATGGTGCTGATACGCGCCACCTGCTTGCGCATAGCCTTCAGTTCGCTCACCTGTGCCAGCTGGGCAGTGGCAACCTTGAAGCGGGCGTGCAGAAGTTCAGTACGCTGCTCGGACAGTTTTTCGGTGAGTTCCTGGACGGTCAGGTTGCGCAGCTCAGCCGCAGTTTCGCGGTTGTTGGCCTTTTTCCTGTCAGCCATCTTAGAATCCCTCCCTGGTCACGATGATGGTCTTAACGGGCAGCTTGTGGGCTGCGAGCGTCAGAGCCCTGCGGGCGAGATCCAGCGGAACGCCCTTCACTTCGTACAGGATGCGGCCGGGCTTGACCGGTGCGCACCAGCCCACAGGAGCACCCTTACCGGAACCCTGACGGGTTTCCAGAGGCTTCGCTGTGACAGGACGGTCAGGGAAGATACGGATCCAAACCTTGCCGCCGCGACGGATGTGACGCATCATGGCGATACGGGCAGCTTCGATCTGCTGGCTGGAGAGCTGACCGTGCTGGGTGGTCTTCAGACCGATATCGCCGAAAGCAAGGGAGGAACCACGGTAAGCCAGGCCACGCAGGCGGCCTTTTTGCCATTTGCGGTACTTAACCTTTTTGGGCGCTAACATTCTGTTCTCCCTCTCTGTCGAGGATTTCTCCCTTGTAGATCCAGACCTTGACACCAATGATGCCGTAGGTCGTCCTGGCTTCCGCGAAACCGTAGTCTATGTCCGCACGCAGGGTCTGCAGCGGCACGCGGCCGTCACGATACCATTCGCTGCGGGCAATTTCGGCTCCGGCGAGACGGCCGGCGCAGGACACCTTGATGCCTTCGCCGCCGAACTTGCGGGCACGGGTCACGGTCTGCTTCATGGCGCGGCGGAAGGCCACGCGGCGTTCAAGCTGCTGGGCAATGCTTTCGGCCACCAGCTGGGCTTCCACTTCGGGACGACGGATTTCGCTGACCTCGATGGAGAACTCGCGACCGAATTCCTTGCGCAGGTCGGCACGCAGCTTCTCGATTTCCACACCCTTGCGGCCGATGACCACACCGGGACGGGAGGTGGAAATGATGAGGCGCACCTTGCCGCCAGCTCTTTCAATTTCAATACGGGCAATACCGGCATCCGTCGTGCTGTGCTTTTTCACGAACTTGCGGATCTTGCTGTCTTCCAGAACGAAGGCAGGATACTCCTTGGTGGAGAACCAGCGAGAGAGCCAGTTCTTGTTATAGCCCACACGGATGCCATACGGATGAACTTTCTGACCCATGCTATTCCTGCTCCTCGGCGAGAATGACCGTGATATGACTTGTACGCTTGCGGACGCGGGTGGCGCGACCCTGGGCGCGGGGCATGAAGCGCTTCCACACGGGGCCGTCGTCCACGCGAATTTCCTTCACGAACATGGTGTCCACGTTGACGGCAATGTTGGTGGCATTGGCGGCAGCGCTCTTCACCACCTTGTACAGAATCCCTGCCGGCTTGTTGGGCGTGAACTGCAGCAGGTTCATGGCGTCCTCAATTCCCAGCCCGATAACGTTGCGGGCCACCAGGCGGGTTTTGCGGGGAGAGACGCGCTGGAATTTGGCGATAGCTTTCGCTTCCATTACTTCTTCTCCTTAGACCTAGCGGGACGAGGCTTTCTTTTCGGCAGTGTGGCCGTGGAAAGTCCTGGTGGGAGAAAATTCGCCGAGCTTATGTCCAACCATGTTTTCTGTCACGAACACGGGCACGAACTTCTTGCCATTGTGCACGGCAAAGGTCATGCCCACCATTTCGGGCAGAATCATGGAGCGACGGGACCAGGTCTTGACTACGCGGCGATCATTGTTCGCCTGAGCAGCCTCGACCTTTTTAAACAGGTGACCGTCAACAAACGGTCCTTTTTTCAGAGATCTAGGCATGTCTCACTCCTACTTCTTGCCGCGAGCCTTGACAATGAGGCGTCCAGAGGGCTTGTTGCGGTCACGGGTCTTGAAGCCCTTGGCAGGCATACCCCAGGGGGACACGGGATGGCGGCCACCGGAGCTTCTGCCTTCACCACCGCCCAGAGGATGGTCGATGGGGTTCATGGCGACACCGCGCACCTTGGGGCGACGGTTCAGCCAGCGGTTGCGACCGGCCTTACCCAGAGAAACATTCTCGTGGGAGATGTTGCCCACCTGACCGACAGTGGCGGTGCAGGTTGCAAGCACCTTGCGCACTTCGCCGGAAGGCAGGCGCAGCAGGGCGTACTTGTTCTCCTTGGCCACGAGCTGGGCATAGGTGCCGGCTGCGCGGCAGAGCTGACCGCCCTTGCCGGGGTAGAGTTCGATATTGTGGAGCACAGTGCCCACGGGGATGCGGCCCATGGCCAGGGCGTTGCCGGGCTTGATGTCAGCCTTGTCGCCGGACAGGACCTTGTCGCCCTGCTTCAGGCCGACGGGAGCGATGATGTAGCGCTTTTCGCCGTCAGCATAGGTCAGCAGAGCAATGCGGGCAGTGCGGTTGGGATCGTATTCAATGTGGGAAACGGTGGCTTCGATGTCACGCTTCTCACGCTTGAAGTCGATGATACGGTACAGACGCTTGACACCGCCACCGCGACGGCGGCTGGTCACGCGACCATGATTATTGCGACCGGACTTCTTGGTCAGACCCACAGTCAGGGACTTTTCGGGCTTCGAACGGGTGATTTCCTTGAAATCGGAGACCGTCTGGAAGCGACGACCTGCAGAAGTCGGTTTCAGCTTACGAACTGCCATGACTTATGCTCCCTCGAAGTATTCAATCTTTTGGTCTTTTGCCAGGGTCACATAGGCTTTCTTGTAGCCGCTCGCATGGCACAGACGACGGCCCTGACGCAGGTATTCGCGGGCCTTGGCGCGCACAACGTTGACCTTGACGACTTTCACGCCAAAGACGGTCTCGACGGCGCGGCTGATTTCGGCCTTGTTGGCATCGGGGTGCACGATAAAGCACACGCGTTCATTCACGACTTCGCGCAGAGCGGTGTTCTTTTCAGACACAAGGGGCTTGATGAGGACTTGAGTGAGTTCCATGTTACTTCCCCTTCTTCTCGAAGCGAGCCTGAACAGGAGCAATGGCGTCCTCAAGCAGAACGAGCTGCTTGTTCTTCAGGATTTCGTACACGCTCAGGTTCTCGGGAGTGGTCAGAGTGATGCCGGGCAGGTTGCGGGAGCTGCGGTCCAGAGTCTCGCTCTTGGAGCTCACCACGAGCAGGGCCTGGTTCAGACCGAGATCCTTGGCCACCTTGGCAAAGTGCTTGGTCTTGGCTTCAGGCAGCTCGATGCCGCGCACAACCATCAGGCTTTCGCTGGCAGCGCGGGAGGACAGGGCCATGCGCATGGCCAGGGAACGCACCTTGGCATTCACCTTGAAGGAATAGTCTCTGGGCTGGGGTCCAAAGATAACGGCACCACCGCGCCAGATAGGAGAACGACGGGAGCCCGCACGGGCACGACCGGAACCTTTCTGCTTCCAGGGCTTGACGCCGCCGCCGGACACATAGGCACGGGTCTTGGCCATATGGGTTCCGGCACGCTTGGCAGCCTGCTGGGCACGCACGACCAGGTTCAGGATCTCGGGGCGGACGTCAACGCCGAAGACTTCGGCGGACAGCTCCACAGTGCCGACTTCCTGTTTTTCCTGATTATATACTGTAATGGTAGGCATGTTTTCCACCTGTTACTGCTTGCGAACGAACACAAGGCCGTTCTTGGGTCCGGGCACAGCACCCTTGACAAGAATCACGTTGTCTTCGGGGCGCACGGCCACAATGAGAGCGCTGGGCTGGGTCACTGTTTCGTTGCCCCAGTGACCGGCCATCTTGCGGCCCTTGATGACGTGGCCGGGGAAGGTGTTATTGCCGATGGAACCGTTGTTACGATGGACCTTTTCATCACCGTGGGTGTCTTTGCAGCCACGGAAGTTCCAGCGGCGCATGCGGCCCTGGTAGCCCTTGCCTATGCTCTTGCCAGTTACCTTGACAACCTCGCCCACGGAGAAGAGCTCAACTGTCAGCGTGTCGCCGGCCTGCTGTTCGGGAGCGCCCTGCAGGCGGATTTCGCGCAGAGTGCGGAACAGCCCCGTGCCAGCCTTGGCAAAATGGCCCTGCATGGCCTTGCTGACGTGCTTGTCCTTAGCATCCACATATGCGATCTGAAGGGCATTGTAGCCATCAGTTTCAGTGGTCTTCACCTGAGTGATGGGGCAAGGCCCGGCCTGAATGACCGTCACGGGCACAGCAGCGCCGTCATCACCAAAGATGCGGGTCATGCCAAGCTTGCGGCCCAAAATTCCGATTTTTTCAGCCATGATTGCCTCACACTAGAGCTTGATTTCTACGTCAACGCCTGCGGGCAGGGAAAGCTTGCCCAGAGCGTCCACGGTTTGCTGCGTGGGCTCAAGGATGTCCATGAGCCTTTTATGAACGCGCATTTCGAACTGCTCACGAGACTTCTTGTCCACATGCACAGAACGCTGAACCGTAAATTTATGGAATCGTGTAGGCAGGGGGATTGGCCCGGCCACTCCGGCACCGGTGTTCCGCGCAGTGTCCACGATCTCCGCTACAGCCTTGTCCAGGATGCGAAAATCGTAAGCCTTGAGCTTTATCCGAATGCATTCGCTGCTAACTGTCGTCATTGTTATATACCTGCTCCATGAAAAAACGCCCGTGTCAGTGGGGAGACGCGGGATCCTCGCGGCTCGGGCCGTACAAAAGGAGGCCCTAGCTGGCCTGACCCAGAGGGAACGAACTTTTTCGGGAGCACGTCGCAGCGACGCAAATTGTCTTGTGAAGGGGAAAGCAAGAGAGGTGGGCGTGAGTAACGCGCCAAGCTATCCACGATTCCGTGACGCTCCCGGCGTTCTCCACGCCCCAGATGGTACAGAACGTACCAGTGAGGATGGTCCCGCAGGGTTACCAAACGGGGGTAAGTGTCCCCCCAAAAACCTTTACAGCCCCGGGCACACCGGGCGGTGTGGGATCCGTAGGTGGGCTGGTACGGCTCGATCAAGTCGGCATTTGGCAACGCCTGCACTTGTCAAACCGGCCTGTTTTGGGAAAGGCCGGTACTGCAGGACGATTGGCATCGTCCTTCCCTGCCGTACAGGGATTCCCCTGAATCAGGGGCGAACGTCTTGATAGACCATGACCCATGGTCTGTCAAGAAAATTTTACAAAATTTTTTGGGGAAGGACACCGAAAGCCGCAGGGCTCATCCCCGGGGCTTCGGAGCTTCGTGTTCCGGACCTCGCTGCTTCATGGCCAGGGGCATCGCAGCGGCACGCTTTGGATTGCAGAGGCCAGGGGGCCCTGAGCCTCCGCAATCCGTGTACGCAGTCTAGCTTTTCAGCAGGGCATCGGCATAGTCGTCGCCGTTGAAGGGCCGCAGGTCCTCCACCTTCTCGCCCAGGCCCACGTAGCTGATGGGCAGCTTGTGCTGCATGGCCACGGCAATGGCCACACCGCCCTTGGCCGTGCCGTCCAGCTTGGTGAGAATGAGTTCGTCCACGCCGGCCGACTCCTTGAAGAGCTTGGCCTGGGAGAGGGCATTCTGGCCAGTGGTGGCATCAAGGACCAGCACGGTCCTGTGCGGAGCTCCGGGATGCTTGCGGGCAATGACATTGCGGATCTTGGAGAGCTCGTCCATGAGGTTCACCTTGGTCTGCAGACGGCCGGCCGTATCTACATAGAGCACATCCACACCTTCGTTCATGGCCCTGTCCATGGCCTCATAGGCCACGGAAGCGGGATCGGATCCGGGCTTCTTGGCATGGAAGATCGCACCGACCCTCTCGGCCCAGACCCTGAGCTGATCAATGGCTGCCGCACGGAAGGTATCTGCGGCGGCAATCATGACCTTCTTGCCCTGCATGCGGTCCCTGTAGGCCAGCTTGGCAATGGTAGTGGTCTTGCCGGCGCCATTGACGCCTATCATGAGCACCACTTCGGGCGGGGTGACACCCACAATGTGCCTGGGCCTTGTAAAGATGGCCCGGATTTCCTGGCGCAGCAGTTCCCTGGCGCCCTCGGAGGTCGTGACCTTCTCCTCCCTGGCCCGGTTGCGCAGGCGCTCGGTGAGCTCCATGGCCGCCTCGACGCCCAGGTCGGACATGATGAAGACTTCCTCCAGTTCCTGCCAGAAATCCTCGTCCAGCTCGCCGTGGCTGGAAATGAGATTTTCAAAGTGGCGGGCAAACTGGGCCCTGGTCTTGGCCAGGCTGTCGGTCAGCTTCAGGAAGAGCCTGTTGCGCTCGTCCTCTTCGTCCTCCAGTTCCAGGGCCAGAGCCAGGCGGTACTGCAGTTCGGAGCGGAATTCGTCGAGCGAGCGGTACTCCATGCGCTCAAGCCAGCCGGCAAAGTCCTGCACAAATTCCTCGGCCTCGTTTTCCGGGGCCTCCAGGGTGCGCAACAGGAAGCGCACCCTGTCGTTGAGGACAGGACCGGCCTCGGTCACGCCGTCAAGGACAATGTCGAGCCAGACGGACAATTTTGCCTCGGCATCGCGCAGGCGCGCCGTGAGTTCCTGATAGATCGGATCGGACAGGCTGGCAGCCCGGGCCGTGACAGCCTCTTCGGCGGGCTTCTCCTCTTCCCAGTCCTCGGGCAGCAGGGGAGCGCCCAGATCAATGACCAGTTCTTCCTCGTCTTCACCGGCCGTCTCGGCAGCCTCTGGACTCGTTTCCCTGCCGACTGCTTCATCGGCAGGGGTGACAGGCTCGGTCGCAGGCGCACTGTCCTGTACGGCTGCACCGGCAGCCCCCTGCTTTTCTGCTTCCTCTGTGGCTTCAGCCAGAGCCTCAGACTTTTCGTCCGCCCTGTCCTCAGCCTTGTCTTCCGACTTCGCTGCAGGAGTTTCTGCGGCCTTCTCTTCAGGCTTGTCAGCGCTTTGGTCTGCAGGCTGTGCCTCAGGCTGTTCTTCGGCCTTGCCTTCAGCTCTTTCTGCCGGCTCGTCTGCAGATTTTTCTTCAGGCGTCTCCTGCGCACGGGGGGCGGCAAAGAGCGCCCAGGGGTCGTGCCGAGCTTCAGGCTTTGCTCCTTCCCCGCTCTCGGTCCGATCCTTGTCTGTCGTCTTGTCGGCAGCCTGCTCGTCCTGAGCAGTTGTGGCAGTCGCGGCAGACACGGCGGCCGCGACAACAGTCTGAGGCGCTGCATCCGTGACGGTCTCGGCGACGAGTTCAATGACTGGCTCAGTGGCAGGTTCGGTGACAGTGCCGGGTGCGGAGTCGGCAGCAGGTTCGCTCACAGCCTCCGCCTTCTTCTGTTCGGCTT
>DXHV01000042.1 GCA_019113165.1 Candidatus Desulfovibrio intestinipullorum | reverse complement strand
GTCTGCAGGGACTTGGGATGCCACAAGGGTGTCCTGGCAGTGTTGACTCTCCCGGACTGTTTGAGTATTCATTCATATAAGGACCTGCAAGCATTCACTCTGAAGACAGGCACGCCCCCCTTTTGGGGGCCTGTTCCCCGGGAATTGTTTTTCCAGGGGGTCTCCCCGGATGTTTGCCCAGGATATTTGCCCCGGACGTTCTCCCCGGGACCTTCTCTCGGCCTCACAGTCTCTTTTCTTCGCCGACAGGCCGGATGTGCCCAGACTGCCGGACAGGCAGACAGGCACGGCAGGCGGATGGCGACAGGGAAAACACGTCATATCAGGATCAGTCTATGGCTCTCACTAAAAAAGAAGCGCTCCTGCAGGCAGCCAAGGATCTCTTCGGCGAATGCGGGTACAACGAAACAACCTTCAAGAAAATAGCCGAACGCGCAGGCGTGGCCATGGGCCTCATGACCCACCATTTCGGGAACAAGGAAAAGCTCTTTCTTGCCTGTGGCCTCGAAGTCCTGGAGAACTTCCTCGGGAAGCTGCGCGAGACCACGGCGCAAAGTCCCAACGGCATGGCTGCCATCCTGGACTACTGCAAGGCCTACCTCGACTTTTCCATTGATCCGAGCACCAACTGGCTCGTTCTCGTGCGCTGTTCCCCCTATTCGGACATGAAGACCACCGCGGACCGCGACATCATGAACGAAAAATTCCTGGAAATCCACGGCGTGCTCATAGATGCCATCAAGCGGGGCCTGGACGACGGCAGCATTGTCAAAGTGGAGCCCGTGCAGACCGCGACCATCATTGTTTCCCTCATGGTGGGCGTCAACAGGACCAGAGTGCTGACCCCCTATGCCCCGGACGGCTTCTACGAGCAGGCCCTGGAGTTCGTGAAGCGGGCCATTACCCCCGTGCCCGGCCAGGCCAGCTGAGACCAGAGCCGGCAACACCTTTTTTGCGGCCGATCCCCTTTCTTGTCGTCTGTGATACAGGGGGATCGGCCCTTGTCGTTTGTACAGGGGCCCCGAACAGGGCCAGGAAGAGCAGGAAGAGCAGAAAAAGCAGGAACGATCAAAATAATCGCAGACGAAGAGCAGCAGGGAGCCTGGGCAGACACAGGGATCGGTCTTGAATTTGGCAGGGTAAAAGTTTAGAAAATCAGAGGAACAGCATGTCAGCGACCCCATCCGGACGGTGAGGACAGGGCTGCTGCCGGGAAGGCGTGCCTCCCTGGCTCCTGCAGCGTCCCCGATCCTTTTCTCTCAAAAAGGTTCAGCGTGTCGGGCCCGGTTCCTGCCCCTTGTGCAGAAGTTCAGGCCTGCGCCCAAGTGCACTCCCTTCCTGGTTTTCCAGCCTTCTGGTTTTCCAGTGTTCTCCCTCTGCCGCAGGATCTGCGGGGCAGCCCCTGCCGGCAGACGAGGTGGCTCAGATGCAGGCATACATCAGGCGAGATATCAGACGCGGCCGGGATTACGGTCTCATAGTTGTTTCGGAAACGGACTTCTTTACAGAACCCATCTTCTTTTCCCTGCAGCGCTTTACGGACGGCAAGTTCCTCTCTGCCAACAGTCTGTGGCGCTCCGGCAAGGAAGAACTGAGGGCCGGCGAATACCACTGGGTCAACGGAATTTTAAGCATTGTGGTGGGGCCGGACATCCTCCTTGAGCTGGATGCGGACACAACCTACCGCATGACCATCAATGGCAGCGCCTCCTTCCCCCTCTCCCTGTCCAGGGACGTGGTGCACCTTCTGCACAAGCGCGCAGCCCAGGACTATGCCTGCTCAAGCGCCCCTGCCGGGCCAGACGGAGCAGACGAAGCGGTCGGGGAGGACTCTTCCCAGGTCCTGGCGGCAGCCAAAACCGCAGGCAGCGCATGTCCGGCCCTGGTTCAAAAGCAGCACAGGAACGCACAGAAAAACACCTGGACCACTCCGATTCTTTGCTGCCTCACCATCCTGGGGGGCATCGTTCTGGTGGGCTGGCATCTTACCCACGATTCCATGCAGCTTGTCAGCGAGCCCATCCCCCTCTCCGACAATGTGAACACGCAGAACCTGCAGGATCTGCAGGCCGTCTTTGTGGACAAGTCCGGACAGCCTGCCCAGACGGCCCTGACAGCCGTCCAGAACCGCCTGAAAGAAAATGTGCAGGGCCGGTCCCTCTCCACCAGCTATTTTTCCACGGAAAGCCTGCAGAAACTGCGCACCGATACCGACGACCTGTCGGCCTCGGTTCTGGCAGAACCGGACCGTGCGTCCGCCGGATACGGACAGGCTCCTGATGCGGGCAGGCCCTCCAACCTGTCGGCAACGCCCCATGAACCGGGATCAGACCAGACAACACAGACGGCCTACACGCGCACGGTACAGGCCTATCTGGCAGGAGGCGCCGTCACACCGGCCGCAAGCGTGGCCCTGGCCAGGCAGGTACGCCTGCCAGGCGCGAGCAGCAAGGACACGGAGCAGGCCTTCCTGCTCCTGCAGGACGCGGCCGAAAAGGGCAATACCGAAGCCATGTTTTTGCTGGCCCAGTTCTATGATCCCCTGTGCACCCTGCCGCACGGAAACGTGACCCCCAATCCCTCCATGGCCAGGGAGTGGTACCGCCGCGCCGAGGCAGGCGGCCTCCTGCACGCCTACCTGGCCTCCAATGCCCTGCGCAGCCATCTGAAAAAGCTGGCCGAAGAGGGCGACAGCTCAGCCCTGAACGCCCTGCGCAACTGGTAGACGTCTTCCCTGTTCGTGCTTGTGCCCGTGTCCCCCGCGGACAGGCACGCACGCCGGTCCTGATGCGCATTCCCCACGAGGAGTCCTGTAATGGCAGATCAACAGCATACCAATCCCTCTGCGTCTTCCGGCAATGCCGGCCTGTCCGATGCCTCCGTGCCCGGCTCCCCCATCCCCGGTGCACCAGGCGCCATTCCCGGTGCGCCAGGCACTGCCAGTGGTCCGCAGACAGACCAGGCCCAGGGCCCTCAGACTGATCCGGCACAGGGCCAGGGGGCAGCCCAGCAGACAGGCCAGGACGCTGCGACCGGCCAGCAGGCAGGTCAGGAAACGGACCAGACATCCGGGCAGCAACCCGGACAGGACAGCAGCCAGGTCCAGCCTGTGGCAGCGCCCGTGCCCTGGTACGCCCATGCGCCCCTGTGGCTCAGCATTCTGCTGCTCATCGGCGTGCTGGCCGCCCTTGGCTGGCTCATCTACGGCAAATGGTCGGCCGAGCAGGCCGCCCTGTGGCAGAAGGAAGAGTCCCTGGCCGCCCTCAAGGCCCAGAACGATGCCCACGAGGCCTATCTCAAGGAGCTGCAGCTCCTCCTGCAGAAGGATCCCTGCGACATAGCCCCCGGCCTTGCCGCCATCACGCCGCCAAGCGGCCTGGGTCTGCCCGTGCTGCCCGGCGACAGGAACACGCCCGGCCAGGGCAGTGAAGGAAGCACTGATCCCCGATCCGGCGAGCCCCTGCAGATTCCGCCGCAGCAGGGCACCCAGGGCGGGGCAAACGGCCTGAAGCCCAATCCGGCTGCACCGGCCGCACCGGCCCTGCCTGCGCCCGGGGCCACGGCCCAGAAGGCGGACCAGAAGAAGGACAAGCCCCTGCAGGCAAAGGAACCTGCCAGCATAGCCGAACTGCTGGAACAGTCCACGGTGCTCATCCTGGCTGCCCAGCAAAACGGCGTCTCCATGGGCACAGGCTTCTTCATCTCGCCCACCACCATCATGACCAATGCCCATGTGGTGGGCACGGCCAGCCAGGCCGTCTTCATCAACAAGTTTGTGGGCACGGTGCGCTCGGCCACGGTGATCCTGCGCACCCAGGCCCAGGGACTGGACTTTGCCGTCCTGCAGACCAGGGAACCCATTCCGGTCAAGCCCCTGAAGCTGCAGGAACAGCTTGTGAACCGCATGGAAAAGGTCAGTGCCTGGGGCTTTCCCAGTGCCGTAACTGCGGATGACCCCAAGTTCCGGGGCCTGCTCATGGGCAATGCCGATGCCGCGCCGGAAGTGGTCTACACCGAGGGCTCGGTCAACGTGGTCCTTGACCGCCAGCCGCCCCTCATCGTGCACTCGGCCACCGTGTCCCAGGGCAACAGCGGCGGTCCCCTGGTCAATGCCGCAGGGGACGTGGTGGGCATCAATACCATGATCAAGCTGGACGATCGCTCCTACCGCCAGTCCTCCCTCTCCATTCCCTCCACGGTCATGGCGGCCTTTCTGAAGGCCAACAAGGTGGCCTTCACGGCAGCACCTGCCCAAGCCGCCGCCGGCCAGACAGGGGGAGGTGGCCAATGAGCGTCCTCTTTGCCTCCAGCCAGCGCAACGACATGCGCCCCCTGGCCTTTCAGGGGATCTTTGCCACCAACTGCTACGAGCAGCTGGTGGCCCTGCTCGAGCAGCACCGGGACTTTCTGGCCAGACAGGGCATGCCCAATGCCCCGGACTTTCTGGCCGAGCCCATGCACGACAGCAGCGGCACCATTGACTGGTACGCCCGGGGCGAGACCATGCCTGTGCCCCTGGCAAGCCTTGCCCCAGAGGACCAGGCCCGCATTCAGGAAACGCTGGCCCAGTACGCCCGGGCCCTGACAGCCCTCCTTGATCAGAGACAGGGGCAGGGGCAACAGGCTCTGGGTCAGGAACAGAGCATGGCGGCAGGCCTCCTGCGCGAGGCCCTGCAGCATCCTGGCGACAACGACATCTATGTGGTCGGCAATGCGCCTCTGCTCATCAACTGGGGCTTTGCCGCAGGAACACAAGGCGCCGTGCCCCAGGACATCATGCGCCTTGGTGCCGCAGCGCCCATCAAGCCTGCTCCTGCCCCTGCGGCAGCGCCCGCGGCGCCCATCCCTGCCGCCGCCCCCGTGTCTCCGCCGCCTCCGGCAGCTCCCGTTGCTGCCGCCCCGGCCCTCTTTCCGGGCTGCCTCTCCTGGCTTCTGCCCCTGCTTCTGCTCCTCCTCCTGCTCTGGCTTGTGCTGGCAGCTCTGGGCTTTGCGCCCTCGCCCCTGCCGGCCAGCTGCTTCAGGGAGGATGTGTCCAGGCAGTCCGAGGAACTGCGCAGCCAGAGCCTGGCCGACGAGGAAGCCCGTTTGCTGCGCCAGCTTGAGGAGCGCGCCGAGCTCTGCAAGCCGGCCGCACCGCCTGAAGACCTGCACGCCGAGCGCGAGCCCGTCATCCCGGAACCCGAGCCTGTGAAGGAACCCGAAAAGAAACCGGAACCTGCTGTGGAACAGCCCTTCTTCGGGGCAGCGCCCGTGATCCCGGAAGAGCCAAAGCCCGAACCAAAGCCCGTGCCCAGGCCCAGGTCCCGCATGGAAATCCCCAAGGATGCCGCGAAGAAGAACGATCTCACCTTCCTGGAAGGCTGCTGGCGATCCAGGACCGATCTTTTCAATACGCGGGGCGAGCCCATTGAGGGCGAATACTGCTTCAACAAGAAGGGCCAGGGCCGCCGCTTTGTCTACGAGCGCAACGGCCAGCGCTGCTCCGGCGCTGCCAGGGCCCGCTTCAACGGCAATCAGCTTGTCATCGAAGCCCCGGAGGCGGCCTGCCCCAGGGGCGGCGTCTACGTGCCCCAGAGCGTGAACTGCACGGGCACCGGCGCCTCCACCGAATGCCGCGGCCGCGAGCACAGCCGGCGCAGCAATACCTGGAAGGCAACCTTTACCCGCAAGTAGGCCTGGCCTTCGTTCAGGACTGTTCAGGACTGCCCGGAACTGATCAGGACTGTTCGGAAACGGCGAAAAGGCCCCCTTTGCGGGAGCAACGCAGGGCCCAGGGCCTCCCTGGGACGTATTGGATGAGCCAGAGGCCCCTGCCAGGGCCAAGAAGGAATCGTGCGGTATGAGTCAGCTCTTTGCCACCAGTCGGCGCAACAGCATGCGCCCGCTTTCCTACAACGGCATCATTGCCTGTGACTGCTATGCCCAGCTCAGGGAACTGCTTGTGCAGAACAAAGAGCTGCTCGCCCGTCACGGCATGCCCCATGCCGATCGCTTCCTTGCCGAGCCCATGTACGATCCCGCCCTGGGCACCACGGACTGGTACACCCCGGACTGCCGCAGCCTGCAGCAGATCACGGCCCTCTCCCCCGAGGACGGGCAGCGCTGCCAGGTGCTGCAGCAGCGCTACTCCGGGGCCCTGCAGGTGCTGCTCAACGAGCTTGAGGCAAGCAGAGGCTCCAACCCGTCCGCCCAGACCATGGAGGAAATCCTCCGCCTGGCCCTCAAGCACCCCTCCATGGACAATATCTACCTTGGCAGGGACGAGCTTGGGCAGGACTACCTGGTCATGGCCGACTGGGGCATGGCGCCTGGCACCACAGAGGCCGAGCCGCAGGACATCATGCGCCGGGCCGCAGCCTTTGTGGCAGCGCCCACGGTTGCTGCGGCACAGCCCTCTTCCGTGCCGCCTGTCCCACCTGTTCCGCCGGTCCCTCCGGTGACGCCAGGCCCTGCGGCGCCGGTGGCCGCCGCACCGGCCCTCTTCCCGGGCTGTCTGTCCTGGCTTTTGCCCCTGCTCCTGCTGCTCCTTCTGCTCTGGCTTGTGCTGGCAGCCTTAGGGCTTGCGCCCTCGCCCCTGCCGGGCAGCTGCTTCAGGGATCCGGGAGGCCTTGCCGGCGCCTGGGCCAGGGAAGAGGCCAGGGCTCAGGATCAGAAGCAGCAGTATGCGGACCTCATGGCCCGGCTTGAGGAACGGGCAGCCCTCTGCCCGAGAACGCAGCCCCTGCGCCCGCAAACGCCTGTGGAACCCGACAGGCCCGCAGACCTCTATCCCGTGGAGCCCTCTCCCGCCGTCCCCGGCCCTGTGGTTCCCGGCCCTGTGGTCCCGGCCGTACCGACAGAGCCTGCGCCTGACGCAGGGCCCGAAGGGTCTGTGGACGTGCCCTTCTTTGGCGCCGACCCGGGCCTTGATCCCGGTGCCGCCGGGGAAACGCCGCCAGGCGACACAGGCCCCCTCGGCGCCGAAAGCGAGGGCGCAGGACCCGACGGTCAGCTGCCCGGTGGCGAGGAGCCGGCCGCAGAGCCCGATCCCATGCCCTTCTTCGGCGCGGCACCGGACATGACGGGCCCAGAGGGCACGGACGGTGCCGGTGGCCAGGATCCTGCGACTGCTCCCGAGGAAGCGCCGGCCGAGCCCTTCTTTGGCGCCACACCGCCGGCCCTGGCCCAGGAACCGCAGCAGCAGGGCGGCGCTGACGGGGCTGCTGGCGACAAAAATCAGGGCAGCCAGGCTGCACCCGGTCAGGGCGCCGCTCCCGGCAGTGCCGGTCAGGCACCCGGATCCGCCGGTTCTGGCGGGGCTGCCGGTCAGAACAGTCAGGCTGGCCAGGCTGGTCCGGACGGTCAGGCGAAGGCCCGGGGACAGCGCCTGCAGATGCCGGCCAGTGCTCCGAAGAACAAGGACGTCTCCTTCCTTGAGGGCTGCTGGCGCTCCGAAGATCCGCTCTACCGCCAGGGCACAGGCGAGGCCGTGGTGGTGGAATACTGCTTCGACAAAAACGGCCGCGGCCGCAGAACCCATTACGAAAAGGAGCAGCAGTGCACAGGGCCTGTGCAGGCCCGCTTCAGGGGCCACTCCCTGGCCCTGGAATCCGAGGCCATCAGCTGCCCGAGGGGCAATGGCTATGCCCGCCAGAGCGTTGAGTGCAACCGCAGCAAGGACAAGACCTACTGCCGCGGCACCGAGCCCGGAGCCAACGGCAAGGCTCATTACTGGGATGCCCACTTTGTGCGCAGCCGCTAGTGGCACCCGCCGAAAATGAGAAAGGCGCCTTTCCCTGTTCATCAGGGGAAGGCGCCTTATCGTCTCTTTGAGACAGGCAGGCAAAGGAGCACAAGCTGGAAAGACCGGGGGCTGTACGGCCTGCCCGGCAGAGCCGGCTGCGGTTGCCGGGCTCAGGGTGCCCAGGGCTGATCCAGGGATGATCCCGGGAAGCCCCGGGGATGTTCCCCTGCCTGTCCGGGCAAACAGACAGGGGACCCCTCTCCATGGACACGTTCTTCTGCTGTCTTGCTGTTTCTCGCGCAACATGCCCATGGCGTCCTGGCCTGTGCCTGCTGCAGGGACCGTTCCCGGGAGGGGCCGGTCTGTTTCCTGCAGGGGCTGCAGTGTCTGCAGTGCCTGTCGTCCTTGCTGGCTGTCCTGCTTCGTCCCCCGTATTCGTCCCTGGCCGGGCCCCGATCTCTGCACGGACCCTGCGTTGACCCTGCGCGGCCGTGCGCAGGGGGGCTCAGGGTCCAGGGGACGCCCGGATGGATCGGGCGAGAGGGCCAGACTGGAGGATCAGGCTGGAGGATCAGAAGGGAAGACCAGGAGGACGGGGCCTCGGGAAGGCTCTTCCTTGTCCGTATACCTTGTCCGGGTTATTCCTCGTCCGGGCTGCTCTCGTCGCCGGCAGGGTCCTCCCGGCTCAGGAGTTCGGCCTCGTCGCCAAACTGCCTGGCCCAGCGGATGACTTCCATGGGCTCGGCCACGCGCACGGTAAAGATCAGGGCGTTGGCCTCCTCCTTCAGCTCCTGGCTCGGATGCCACTGCCGCTCGCGGATGTAGTGCCTGGCCTGGCCCGTGAAGCGCAGGGTCACGGCATAGGCCTTTTCGCCCAGGAAGGCATCAAAGGCATTGCGCTGCTTTTCCAGGAAGCCGTCGTCCTCGCCGGGACGCCAGTTGATGCTGATGCCCGTGGGCTCTATTTCCTCTATGCGGCTGATTCGGAACACCTTCCAGCGCTCGGGCTCCTCGTCTGCGGTCCGGGCATAGAGGTAGAGGGTTCTCTGCCGCATGTAGATGTGGCGCGGATCCACCAGGCGCCAGCGCTGCTCCCAGGTCCCGCTGCGGGTGTAGAGAATGCGCACGCGCAGATTGTGGGTCACGGCATCGCGCAGGGCATTGAGGATGTTCGGACGGACGCCGAAGCGCGTGCCGACCTGCGTCTCGAAGCAGGCCAGCAGCTGTTCCCTGAAGGGCGAGGGCAGGCCGCCCACAAGCTTCTTGCCCGCGTCCACGGCCAGGGCGGCCAGGGTGCCGTCTCCGGTGGAGCACAGCTGCTCCAGGGCAAACATGAGGACCAGGCGGTCCGAGATGCTCAGGCCCGTGATAGGCGTCAGCTTGTCTTCTGTGATGCGGAAGCCCTTGCTCTTGCTGTATTCAAACCGAAAGCCCACCTGAGCCAGGGCCGCCTTGTCCTTGTAAAACTGGCTGCGGCCTATGCCGAGCCTATCCTGCAGCTCCCTGATGGGCTGATAGGGATCCTCGCGAATGGCCTGGGCGATGCGCAGAAGACGGCTGACCCTGGAACCTTCGTTCTCCGTCAGGGCCTGCAGGTCAGAGGCAGGATACTGTGTCTTTATCTGGGTCACTGAGCTCCCTCCTGAAAAGCTGTCTCAATCATGCTTATACAATGCTCCACACAGAATAGGCAAGCAAGCAAAATTTTTAGTGCGATCCACAACTGTGTGGACTGTTTTTTCAAAAAAATTTCACCCGCCGGCATTTTCTTTATCTCCTGCCTGAATTGCAGAGGCTGCTGAAAATTTTTTTCGAGAATATCAGTCCTTCCGGCGCCGCATTGTTCTCATTCCGTACAAAATTCCTTTCCTTTTCCAAACGACAGGGATTGGGCCGTGCATTATGTGGCTGCCGGGATGGCAAAATACTGGCAATTTTCCTCTTTTTCCCGGCATGAACGGCTCGGGGAGGCTGCAGGCAGACTGCAGGACGCTGAAAAGCGCCTGTTCATGCTCCCTTCCATGGCCTGTCAATGCTCTTTTTCCTGGCTCTTTTGCCGGCCGGGACAGGGCGCAAGCCCTCAGCGCGTTCGTGCAGCGGAACAGGGCCCGGCCCCCTCCATTGATCGGTCCCGAGCGATCCTGCCCAGGCCCTGGCCGGTCGCCTCGGTCAGCCTGTCCCGCTGGGGCTGTCCCGTTGGGGGCCCCTGTCATCCTCCGGCATGGGGAGTGCCATCCCCTGTGGCCGGAAAGCGGACACGAAAGGGGACTGGCCTGTCTGTACAGGGCGAGGCAGAGGAAGACGGCAAAGGAAGATGCACGAGCTTGCAGCATATTCCGTGCCAGACAAGAGTCTTTTTTCAGCAGGACCTGCAAGACAACCTCCTTTGTCTTTTTGACGATGCAAGATATTTTGTCGGAACGTAACTACTCAGCTCTATTTTATCATGCAATTCTAGTCTATTAGCGCGAGCATTCAGAAAGGAATATTTTGAGCTGATTTTTATAACTACATGTAATTACAAATCTTTTATATTATATGCACCGTGATTGCCTATGCGCTCATATGTAAGGGCAACAATTTAAGTTGCTGAAATTATAAGACATTCGCATGTTTTTCGGTGCTGAGTAGTTACGTCGGAACGATTATTTTATATGCATGAACAACTAAAAAGTATTTGAGATAAAAATATTTGTTCAAGTAATCATCAGAACAAGCAGGTATTTTTTATTTTGAAATTTCTAGACACAAATTCCATTTTTTTCATGTGACATGAATGACAAATTGTAACTACTCAGCTTCACAAATTCGAGCTAATATCTAGTAATTTCAAATGGTTATATTTATATTCTTACATTGGGCACCATGAGCAATCATCATGCATGTGTTAAAATAAGCATGTGATTACAAATATTTA
>DXHV01000041.1 GCA_019113165.1 Candidatus Desulfovibrio intestinipullorum | reverse complement strand
CCTGAACAGCCTGGTGCGCTCGGGACCTTCCGGCATGGCGCAGGCTTCCTTCCAGGACGAGCTCTCGCGCATGCGCTTGAGATTGTCCAGCGCTGTACGCAGCGTAGCGTTATAGATCGACCAGCCGAGATCGAGCGCATTCGTGAGAAAGCGTTCATTCTTGTCGTCGACACGCAGAGGCATCTCAACGGTGAAGGTAGGGGTCGTGAATCTGGGCATGGTTGCATCCGGCAGGTTACAGGAGGAAGGAGGCGTGCCTGATCACCAGGCTGTCACCGGGCCATTGAAAGGTTTGAACAGGCGCTCACTGCAAGGAGCCTTTTCAAAGCTCCATTTTGAAAAGGAAGTGCAGAGCTGCTCATTTTTGTGGGGAGCAATGAGCTGCCTGTGCAAATTCCTGCTGCACCCGGAGATCTTGCCGAGTGCATTGTCGCCGGAAAATGAGCGGAAGAGTCTGTGGACATGTGCACCTCCGTGTGCCTGCAGACAAGACATATGCGATCTCATCAGCTCCAGAATGTCTGTACTCCACACAGCCTGCCATTGTAAACGACAAATTTGAGGGCAATCCACACCTGTGTGGACTAAAAAAGCAAGAAAGTGCGAAAAAAATTCAGAGTGAAGCTGGTGCGGTCACTTCTGTCTGCGATCCGTTCCCTGTTTCGGTCACAGAGTGCGCGCACAGGCATGTCCAGGCTCAGGCACACTCTCGCAATGCCCCCACCCAGAAAGCACGAGCGAAGCCTGTCCCGATGACACCTCTGCTCCGAGCACTGCCCAGGCAGACGCCCGGCAATGGCTGACTTTATCCCCCTGTGATCGGATGCAAAAATCGCATCAGCTCATCAGTCATGGGACCAGAAACAGGCAGCAGGGCGCCTGCTTACCCCACTCTTACGAATGGGGCATGCGCAGGCGAGTTAGCTCGGTCACGGCGTCTCTTTGTTTTGCTGACTGGAGGGGGACGACAAGGCCCCGGGATGTGTCCCGGGGCCTTGTCGTATGGCCGTTTTGGGGCCTGATCGTCTTTCCCGGGCCGTCTCTTTCTTGCCTGGCGGCCGCAGATCGCATCGGAGAGTATCAGGGGCTGCCAGAGACCGTCAGGCGTAGAAGCGCACGCCGGCGTAGCCGACCACGCGATCAAAGTCCTTGTTGACCATGCCGGAGGTGGTGTGGCCCATGAGCCGGGCAGGGCGGCTCGCCTGGGGCCGCAGGCACTTCAGGCAGTGCAGGGTGAGGGCCATGGGGCCTGCGCCGCACATGGTGATGCGTTCGCTGGCACAGCGCTCAATCAGTCCCTCGGGGTCTTCGGCCAGCACGCATTCCAGGGCCCGTTCGTCCTTTTTCAGGGCCACGGACTCCTTTTCGTAGTGGTTCATGTCCGAGCTCACCAGAATGCCGACAGCGCCCGTATCCAGGCTGTCGCCAAGGACAGAAGCCAGCATTTCGCCGGCATTTCTGAGGGTCGGGGTGTGCTGGCAGGCAATGCACACGGGCACAATGCGCACATCTGGGCGCAGGTACTGCAGGAAGGGCAGCAGGACCTCTATGGCGTGCTCGTTCTGGTGGCAGAGGCGGTCGCCCGCATAGACGGGGCCTGCGGCCATGAGCTGCCCGGCCAGCTCCGTATTGACGGCCACGGGACCCAGGGGCGTCTCCCAGGCGCCGTCGGGCCACACGCCAAAGCGCGAGCGCCCCATGCCGGTGTGATTGGGGCAGAGCACGATCACCGTTTCCGGTACTCTTGTGTGCACAAGCGCCCTGGCAGCCACGGGCGCACTGAAGATGTAGCCTGCATGGGGCGCCATGACGGCACAGGGCGTGTCCTCCTGCCCGTTGTCATCCAGCCCGCTGTCTTTCAGGGCCGTGAAAAGGTCGTGCAGAAGGGCCTGCAGTTCGTCGGAAGAACCCGGATAGAAGCGTCCGGCAACAACAGCTTTGCGATCGGGCATGGTCTTTGTCCTTGAAAGAAAAAGAAGAGTTGAGGGAGCGTGTCGGCAGGCGCACAAAGGGCCTGCATGAGGCGTAAGCGGCCAGATCTCCCGAATCTTTTGAGTATGGGTGGCTGACCCCTTGAAAGGGGCTTGTCAGGGCCGGAACACGGCCAGCAGTTCCGGCGCTCTTTTCCGTTCCTTGCAGCTGATGAAGCGCTGCACATCGAAGGAAATGATGCGGGCTCCCTGGTACAGGGTCCTGATGTGCGGGGTGTCGTGGTTGCTGACAATGACGGTCGCGCCCTGCTCCGTGCAGGCCTTTTCGGCCAGAAGGGCAAGCTCCTCCTGATCCTCTGCCGTGAAGGCCGTGCCCGAATAGGTCGTGAAGCTTGCGGTCCTGCTCAGCGGCACATAGGGGGGATCGCAGTAGACCACGTCTCCTGGCTCAAGGCCTGCAAAGACGGTCCGAAAATCCTGGCAGACAAAGCGTGTCTTCGTGACGGCAAGCTTGTCCAGAAAGTCCTCCAGGGCTCCGGTCGGAAAGGACGGCGCCTTGTAGCGGCCAAAGGGCACGTTGAAAAGGCCCCTGCTGTTGTAGCGGACCAGGCCGTTGTAGCCGTGCCTGTTCAGATAGAGAAAGAGGGCCGCCCGCACGCGCCTGTCCCTGCTCGCATTGAAGGCACTGCGCAGATACAGGTAGTTTTCCCTTGTGTTGTTTTCCTGAGTGAAGAAGCCCTGCATGAAGCGAACAAAGGCCTCTCCTTCCTCCTGCAGGCAGGCATAGAGGCCAATGAGGTCGGCATTGACGTCATTGATCAGGGCTTCCCTGGCAGGAACATTGAGAAAGACGGCACAGGAGCCGGCAAAGACCTCCACAAAGCGCGTCGGCACGGCGCTGCAGTGCGGCAGAATCCGGTCCAGAAGCCTGAACTTGCCACCGGGCCACTTGAGAAAGGGTCGTATCATGGTACCTCTTGGTGTTGGCCGGAAGGGCCAGGGACAGGAGGGCAGCTTGCGCCCCTGATCCCGTTCCGTGCCGTGATTCTCGTATCCGGTGGTTCAGATCTGCTGACAGTTTGGCGTCTTTTGGCGTCTTTTTGTCGTGCAAGGGACTCCCTGCCCTGACGCTAGAAGAGCTGCACGCCTGCCAGCCAGTGGTGGCGGACCCTGCCCTTCAGGGTCTGGCCAAGGTAGGGGGTGTTGTGGCTCTTCGAATAGAGGGTCTCGGGCGTCACCTGCCATTCTTCTTCCGGATCAAAGAGGAAGAAGTCGGCGGGATCCCCGGGATTGAAGCGGTTGCAGGGCAGGCAGAAGATTTCTGCCGGCCGCACGGCCATGAGCCGTACAATGTCGGCCTCGTTGAGTACGCCGTCCCGCACCAGCTGCCACATGAGGGTGAGGGAGAGATCCAGGCCCGTGAAGCCGTTGGGCGCCAGATCCAGGGTGGTGTTCTTTTCCACGGCGGCGTGCGGGGCATGGTCCGTGACCACGATGTCGATGATGCCCTGCTTCACGGCCTCGCGCAGCCTGTCGCGATCCTTCGCCGTGCGCAGGGGCGGGTTGACCTTGGCCAGGGTATTGTAGCCTTCCAGGGCCGTCTCATCCAGCATGAGGTAGTGGGTGCAGGTCTCGGCCGTCACCTTTGCGCCGCGCTGCTTGGCCATGGCCACCACGTCCACGGCCATGGCGCAGGAGACGTGGGCAATGTGCACGGGAATGTCCAGGTATTCGGAGAGCATGCAGTCCCTGGCCACCTGTATGGCCTCGCCCACCACGGGCTGGCCCATGACGCCCAGTTTGGCGCTCATCTCGCCCTCGTTCATGATGTAGTCCGGGGCAAGCTGCGGATCCTCGCAGTGATCCGTGAAGACGAGGCCCAGATCCCAGGCGTATTCCATGGCCCTGCGCATGAGCTCGGCATTGGACATGGGCCTGCCGTCGTTGCTGACGGCCACGCAGCCCGCTTCCTTCAGCTCGCCCAGGGGCGAGAGCCCCTCGCACTTGAGGCCAGGGGTGGCCGCAGCCACGGGATAGAGGCGCGGGCCGTGGGGATGGGTGTCGCGAGCCCTGTCCAGCATGTAGCGGGTGACGGCCGCCGTGTCGTTCACGGGTTTGGTGTTGGGCATGCACATGACGGAGCCGAAGCCGCCGCGGGCTGCGGCTTCCAGGCCGGTGGCAATGTCTTCCTTCCACTCGAAGCCGGGATCGCGCAGGTGCACGTGGCAGTCGGTGAGGCTGGGCAGCAGTTTCAGATTGCCGGCATCCACCTGCTGGCAGTCTGCGGGCAGATCCATTCTGCCGGCAGGCATCATGGTCACGATACGGCCGTCCTCAACGAGCACATCCACGCCGGCCTCAAGATACTGGGCATTGGTAAGACAGAATTTCATAGTTGTACCTGTATTTCCTGCCGTGGGGCAGGTCCTAATCGTTGCGTGTGCCGAGCAGATAGAGAATGGCCATGCGCACGGCCACACCGGCAGAGACCTGGTTGAGCACCAGGCAGCGGGGATCGTCGGCTATTTCATCGGAGATTTCCCAGCCCCTGTTCATGGGGCCCGGGTGCAGGACACAGGCATCGGGAGCCGCCTTGGCAAGGCGCTCGGGGGTGAGGCAGTAGCGTCTGGAGTACTCGGTCAGCATGGGCAGCAGGCCTGCTTCCTGGCGTTCCAGCTGCAGGCGCAGGCACATGACGGCGTCCACGCCGCGGACGGCCTCGTCGAGATCCGAGAAGACCTCGCAGCCCCACTGGGTCACATGGCGGGGCAGCAGCGTGCGCGGGGCGCACAGGCGCACCCTGGCGCCCAGAAGGTGCAGAAGGTAGATGTTGGAGCGGGCCACGCGGCTGTGCTCTATGTCGCCCAGAATGAGCAGGGTCTTGCCGCTGAAGTCCGTGCCCCAGACCTGGCGCAGGGCATAGCTGTCCAGCAGGGCCTGGGTGGGATGGGCGTGCCAGCCGTCGCCGCCGTTGACAATGCTGCAGGGCAAAAGGTCGGCCAGGTACTGGGCCGCGCCGCTGCTCGAGTGGCGGATGACAATGATGTCGGGATTCATGGCCTGCAGGGTCAGGGCCGTATCCTTGAGGCTCTCGCCCTTGTTGATGCTGGAGCCTGACTTGCCCAGGGAGAAGGTGTCTGCGGAAAGGCGTTTTCCTGCCACATCAAAGCTTGTCTTGGTGCGGGTGGAGTTTTCCACGAAGAACAGGATGATGGTCTTGCCTTTCAGGGTAGGGACCTTTTTGACCGGACGGTTGTTTATTTCCTGGAAACTCTGTGCAAGGTTCAGAAGATGGTGGACATCTTCCTTGCTTAACTGGCTGACGTCCAGAAGATCCTTGTGGTTCCAGAGATAACGGTTGTCAGTGTTCACAACGCACACTCCAGGCTGAAGGGAAGATGGGAAGCTGGGAAGCTGATACAAAAAAACCGCCCTGAATGGCGGCATGGGGGTCAGAGGACACCACTGCAAAAAGACTGCGGATGCTGACAGGGCAGCGGCAGGGGATGCAGAAGGTGATCAGTGAAGCACGGAAGGGAGCGCCCGGCCCAAACGAAAGGAAGGGAGAAGTCTGTCTGCTGCATGACGCGTGCCCGTCTCACCGTTCTCCTCCCCTGTTCGTGCCTGTGGCTGCCTGAAGATGCGCCCGAGGGGGCCTTCATTGCCCGTGCCTTTTCATGTTCCGGGCCCGACAGTGCCGGGCCCATGACCACAAGACACTATGTCAGAGCGCTGGTGAAAAGGCAAGCCGGATTTTCTGGTGTTCCATGAACAAGGAACAGCGACAGGGAGGGCGAGGACAGGCGCGCTGCACGGCCCGCCCTGGAGGATCCTGCCCTGACCAGGCCCGGACTGGGGCTGACTGGCCCTGTCTGGGCCTGTCTGGGTCTGATTGGGGTAGACTCTTTTGTCTTTCTGTGTTTCATGAGGGCAGGAATACGCCACGGGAGCGGCGGAACGCCCGGGCCTGGACAGGATCCGGACCGGCCGGCCTGGCCGGGCGGACTGGGCGGACTGACGGCCTTGGCCGGGCTGGACAAGGAACACGGAGGCGAGTAGGGCTGAACGTGTTGCCTGCCTGTGCAGACCGTCTCTGTGCAGATCGTCTCTGGCAGACCGTCCCTGCAGACGACAGGGGAGGCGTCCCCGGAGCGTGTTCCCCCTGAGGATGTTCCCTGCCTGCGAGAGGGGTGATCCTTCCCGCTCGTGCCTGATGCTTGTCTTCTTTCCGAGGATCCTTATGTTCGTGACCATTCTGATTTTCATGGCCTGTGGTGCCGTGGCCGGTGTACTGGCCGGGCTCCTGGGCGTCGGGGGCGGCATTGTCATTGTCCCCATGCTTGATGTTGTCTTCACCCGGCTGGGCTATGACCACAACGTTATCCACCAGCTGGCTCTGGGCACCTCCCTTGCCAGCATCATGGTGACCTCCATCTCCAGTTCCAGGGCTCATGCCAAGCGTGGCGCCGTCCACTTTGACATTCTGAAGAACATCACCCCCGGCATTCTCATCGGCACCTTCCTGGGCGGTCTGGTGGCCACGCATCTGCCTGTCATCTTCCTGCGCGGCTTCTTTGTCGTCTTCCTCTTCTTCGTGTCGGCCCAGATGCTCTCGGGCTATCGTCCTCCGGCCACACGCGAAATGCCGGGCAGGCTCGGCACGGCCGGCGTGGGCGGTGTCATCGGTCTTGTGTCCAGCTTCGTGGGCATTGGCGGCGGCACCCTGTCCGTGCCCTTCATGACCTTCTGCAACGTGCCCATCCATCATGCCGTGGGCACGTCCGCAGCCATTGGCTTCCCCATCGCCGTGGCCGGTACCATCGGCTACATCGTGGGCGGCTGGGGCACGCCCACCCTGCCTTCGGGCTGTCTGGGCTTCGTGCACCTGCTGGCCTTTGCCGGCATTGCCTGCGTGAGCTTCTTCACGGCGCCCCTGGGCGCCAGACTCTCCCATGCCCTGCCGACTTCCAGGCTCAAGAAGGGCTTTGCCTGCTTCCTCATCCTGGTCGCCGTGCGCATGCTCTGGAACCTCTTCTAGCGGGCCCTGTCTTCCGCAACGCCTTGCAGAACAATCAGGTCCTTCTTCCATCAGGAGTGCTCCCCCTGTTCAGACTTCGGGAGCACTCTGTCAACATCTACCATAATAGGGACAGCGTTCCGGCACAGACTGCCAGCAAGGCTGGCAGGCAAGGTGGCAAACAGGTCGGGATGCACGCTCCATCAGGCCCACTCATGCTCAAACAGACCTACAATCGCAAACTGGCCGAATCCGTCTGGTGGAACCTGCTGCTGCTGACAGTGGGCGGATCCATCCAGGCCATCTGCCTGCAGTGCATCTCGCCCCAGCACGAATTTCTGGCCACGGGCCTCATGGGCATGTCCCTGCTGGCCCATTTCGTGACCGATCAGCTGAGCGTGTCCGTCTGGTACTTCCTCTTTTCCGTGCCGCTCTTCATCGTGGGCCGCTTCTGCGTCAGCAAGCGCTTCCTCCTCTATACGCTCTACGGCACCTGCGTCACCACCATTGCCGGCTCCATCTACAATCATTTCGGCTATGTGGTGCCTGTGGAAAACGAGCTCTATGCCGCCGTGCTGGGCGGCGTGCTGCTCGGCACGGGCGGCGGCATCATGCTGCGATCCTTGGGATCCGGCGGCGCCCTGGACATCATTTCCGTCACCCTGCGCAACCGCTGGAACATAGCCATAGGCCAGTTTTCCCTGTGCGTGAACCTGGTGGTCTTTTCCCTGGGCTACCTCATGGGCTACGATTTCGACCGCGTCATGGCCTCCATCATCATGATCTTCATCAACTCGAGGATGATGGAAACCGTGCTCGGCATGTTCAACCACAGGAAGCTTGTCCTGATCATTTCCGACCGGGGCGAGGAAGTGGCCGAGGCCATCATGGTCAGCGAGCCCTTCGGCGTCACCATGATGCGCGGCAAGGGCGCCTACCTTGGCAACAACAAGGAAATTCTCATGACCGTGACCAACAACATGGCTTTGAAGCGCCTGGAAAACCTGGTGTTCAGCGTGGATCCCCATGCCCTGTACATCGTGGAAAATACCTTCTACGTGGCAGGCGGCCAGTTCAGCCGCAACTAGAATGCCTTTTCCTGCAGGCCCGGGAAGGGGGAACGTCCTTTAGTGAGCGCTATCCTGTCTGCATGATACGGGAAACGGGCACAAAGGTTCCTGTACCTGTACCCGGGCCCCGCAGCCCTTTCATGCAGAGTCAGGACGGCGTCTTCTGTCTGTGAAGAAAATTTTTTTGGCCCTGATGCAGGAAGACTGCTGCACAACAGGACTGCAGTGCCCCGATTCCCGAGCGTTTTGGCAGGGCACGTCCCTTTCCCAATCGGAAAGGGACTTTTTTTTCACAAGATTTTTTTGTATACCTTACTTTTCCTGTCTGCCTGTGCAGACACAGAGCATCCGGCAGGCGTTCTGCCCGGTGCGAGCCCACACTTTTAAGCGGGAGGAGCTATGAAAAGACTTCTGGCCGGACTGATCTGTCTTGTGATGGCCCTGGGGATGGCCGGCACAGGCCAGGCAGCCGAGACCTTCAAACTCGGCCTCATGTGCCCTGTGACCGGCAAATGGGCCTCTGAAGGCATGGATATGAAGAACGTGGTGTCGCTGCTGGTCGACAAGGCCAATGCAGCCGGCGGCGTCAACGGACACAAGATCGAGCTCATCATTGCCGACGATGCCGGAGATCCCCGCTCTGCAGCCCTTGCTGCCCAGAAGCTGGCATCCTCCGAGGTGGTGGCTGTCATTGGCACCTACGGCTCTGCCGTGACCGAAGCCAGCCAGAACATCTACGACGAATCCGAAATCCTGCAGATTGGCACAGGCTCCACCAGCATCCGCCTCACGGAAAAGGGGCTGAAGTACTTCTTCCGCACCTGCCCCCGCGACGATGCCCAGGGCATTGCCGCAGCCAAGGTCATCACCTCCAAGGGCTTCAAGAACATAGCCCTTGTGCACGACAATTCCTCCTACGCCAAGGGCCTGGCCGAAGAGACCAGGGATGCCCTCAAGGGCAGCGGCGTGAACATTGTCTTCTTTGATGCCCTGACGCCCGGCGAGCGCGACTACACGGCCTCCCTCACCAAGATGAAGGCTGCCAACCCCGATTTTGTCTTCTTCACGGGCTACTATCCCGAAACCGGCATGCTCCTGCGCCAGAAGAAGGAAATGGGCTGGAACGTGCCCATGATGGGCGGTGATGCCGCCAACCATGCCGACCTCGTCAAGATTGCCGGCACGGCTGCTGCCGAGGGCTATTTCTTCCTGAGCCCGCCCCTGCCCCAGGACATGGATACACCCGCTGCCAAGGCCTTCCTCAAGGACTTCGAGGCTGCCTACAAGAGCCTGCCCGTGTCCGTGTGGGGCGTCATGGCCGGTGACGCCTTTGTGGCCATCGAAGCAGCCATGAAGGCCGGCAAGTTCACGGCCGAGGACATCGCCGGCTTCCTGCACGGCGCCAAGGACCTGCCCGCCATTACCGGTCCCATGGGCTTTGACGCCAAGGGCGACCGCGTGGGCGACTTCTACAGGGTCTATGTGGTCAACGAGAACGGAAAATTTGTTCTGGAGCCCAGACTCTAGAAAAGCATCGAATCAGGAAGGAGGGCGCAAGCCCTCCTCTTTGCGTACCCGTACATTATGGAATTCTTTGTTCAACAGCTTCTGAACGGACTTGCCGTAGGCGGCATCTATGCCCTGGTGGCCCTGGGCTATACCATGGTCTATGGCGTCCTCAAGCTCATCAACTTTGCCCATGGCGATCTCTTTGCCGTCGGTGCCTATCTCGGCCTGACGCTGCTTGTCAGCTGTCATCTGGCCCAGATGCTGCCCCCCTTTGCCGCCGTGCTCCTGGTCTTTGTCCTGGTTGCGCTCATGGTGGCCCTCATCGGCTACCTGCTTGAACGGGTGGCCTACCGCCCCCTGCGCAGTGCAGGCCGTCTGTCTGCTGTTGTCAGTGCCCTGGGTGCGTCCATCTTCTTCGAGAACGCCCTCATGCTCATCTACGGTGCGCGTGTCTTCGTCTATCCCGATTTTCTGCGCCCGGACTTTACCGTGACCATCATGGGCTTCAACATTCCGGGCATGCGCCTGCTGGTCATTGTGGTCAGCATCGTGCTCATGGTGGCCCTGCAGGTGTTCATGCTGCACACAAAGGTCGGTGCAGCCATCCGCGCCGTTGCCATTGACCAGGGAGCCGCCAGGCTCATGGGCATCAATGTCAACCGCATCATTTCCCTGGTCTTTCTCATAGGCCCCGGCCTTGGCGGCGCCGCAGGCATCCTGGTTGGCATCTACTACGGCCAGATAGACTTCCTCATGGGCTGGTCCTACGGCCTGAAGGCCTTCACGGCCGCCATCCTGGGCGGCATCGGCAACATCCCCGGCGCCATGGTGGGCGGTCTCCTGCTCGGCGTGGTGGAGGCCATGGCCTCTGCCTACTTTGCCGTGGCCTGGAAGGACGCCGTGGCCTTCTTCGTGCTCATCCTCATTCTCATCGTCCGGCCCACGGGCCTCCTTGGTGAGCGCACGGCGGACAAGCTATGAGTCTCAACGCACGTACCATACGCCTGGCATCCTGTATTGCCCTGGGGCTTGTTCTGGCTGTCCTGCCCCTGCTTGTGAACAACTACTGGACGGATGTCTGCGTCAGCATAGGCCTCTATGCCCTCCTGGCCCTGTCCCTCAACGTCATCCTGGGACAGGCCGGCATCTTTCACATGGGCCATGCGGCCTTCTATGCCGTGGGCGCCTACACGACGGCCATCCTCAACACCATGTTCCAGTGGCCCATCTTCTGGACCATGCCCCTGGCAGGCTGCGCGGCCGGCCTGGTGGCCCTGGTGGTGGCCAGGCCCATCATCCATCTGCGCGGCGACTACCTGCTCATCGTGACCATCGGCATCGTGGAAATCGTGCGCATTGCCCTGGTCAATGACATCTTCGGCATCACCGGCGGGTCCAACGGCATCTTCGGCATCTCCAGACCCACGGTGGCAGGCTTCCGCATCTTCAAGAGCATCCACTTCTACTATCTTGTCTGGGGCATGTGCGGCCTGAGCCTGCTCCTCTTCCACTTTTTGTGGAACTCCCGCGTGGGCCGCGCCCTCAACTACATCAAGGCCGATGACATAGCCGCCGAGGGCTGTGGCGTGGACGTCTCCCACTACAAGCTCATGGCCTTCGTGCTGGGCGCCTTCTGGGCCGGCATGGCAGGCACGCTCTATTCTGCCAAGATGCTGACCATTGCGCCTGCCTCCTTCAACTTCATGGAATCGGTCATCATCTTTGCCGTGGTCATTCTCTCCGGCGGCAGCCAGCTCGGGGTTCTGGTCAGCGCCTTCCTCTTCATCGGCCTGCCCGAGCTCATGCGCGGGCTGACGGAATCGCGCATGCTCTTCTTCGGTCTGGCCATGATGCTCATGATGGTCTGGCGTCCGCAGGGCCTGCTGCCGCCCCTGCCGCGTGTCTACAAAAAGGCCAGGGCCGTTCTGGATCGCATGGCCAGGGCTCAGGACAGTGACGCAAGGCCTTCGACAACGCAGGAGAAAACGCTGTGAGTCTTCTGGAAGTCTGTGACATCACCAAGATCTTTGGTGGCCTCGTTGCCCTGAACGAGGTGGATTTCACTGTGGAAAAGGGCTCCATTGTCGGCCTCATCGGTCCCAATGGCGCCGGCAAGACGACAGTGTTCAACTGCATTACCGGCAACTACGTTCCGGAAAGCGGGGACATCCTCTTTCGCGGCAAGAGCATACGCGGCAAGAAGCCCCACAAGGTGGTGGAGCTGGGCATTGCCCGCACCTTCCAGGCCATCCGCCTGTTCGGCAAGCTGAGCGTGCTGGAAAACGTGCTGGCAGGCAGGCACTGCCGCCTCAAGTCGGGCCTGCTTTCCTCGCTCTTCCACACCCCTGCCCAGCGGCGCGAGGAAGAGGCGGCGGTGGAACGCTGCCTGCAGGAGCTCCATTTTGTGGGCCTTGATCGCTTCTGGCAGGAGGAAGCGGGCAGCCTTGCCTACGGCAGCCAGCGCCTGCTGGAAATTGCCAGGGCCCTGGCCTCGGATCCCGAGCTGCTCATCCTGGACGAGCCTGCCGGCGGCATGAACGATCAGGAAACGGCAAGCCTTGTGGATGTCATTGCCGCCATCAGGGAGCGGGGCATCACGGTGCTGCTCATAGAGCACGACATGCGCCTTGTCATGAAGATCTGCGAGAAACTGGTGGTTCTGGAGCACGGCAATGTCATTGCCAAGGGCGATCCCGAGACCGTCAAGAGCAATCCGGACGTGATTGAGGCCTATCTGGGCACGGACGACGGCGACGACGAGGAATACTGATGGCACTTTTGGAAATCGAGGATCTGCACGTCTGTTATGGCCGGGTGGAAGTCCTGCACGGCATTTCCCTGCAGGTGGACGAGGGCGAGATTGTGACCCTCCTTGGTGCCAACGGCGCAGGCAAGAGCACAACGCTTATGTCAATAAGCCGCCTTGTCAACGCCAAGTCCGGCACCATACGCTTCGATGGCAAGGATCTGGGCAAGTATCAGAGCCATGAGGTGGTGGGCCTGGGCATAGCCCAGTCGCCCGAGGGCCGCAGGGTCTTCGGCACCATGACAGTGGAGGAAAATCTGCGTCTCGGCGCCTTCCTGGTGAACAACGAAGCCCAGAAGGAGTCCACCCTGCGGTGGATTTTCGAGCTCTTTCCGCGCCTTGAGGAACGCCGCGAGCAACTGGCAGGCACCCTGTCCGGAGGCGAGCAGCAGATGCTGGCCATGGGCCGGGCCCTCATGGCCCAGCCGCGCCTCCTTCTTCTGGACGAGCCGTCGCTAGGGCTCGCACCGCTTCTTGTCAAAAGCATCTTTCAGACCATACGCCGCATCAGCGAAAACGGCGTGACCGTGCTTCTGGTCGAGCAGAACGCACGGGCTGCCCTCAGGCTTGCCAACCGGGGCTACGTGCTGGAGGTGGGCAATGTGGTCATGCACGACACGGCCCAGGCCCTGCTGGCCAATCCCAGCGTGCGCGAAGCCTACCTGGGCGGATAGCTGTTTTTGCATCAAAGCGGGACATTTCGACATGGGGAGAAGAGAAAAAGCTTCTCCCTTTTTTGCGCGTGTGCGAGAAAAGTGCAGGACAGAAACAGCACGTGCGAAAAGCATAAGCCTGAGGCCTGTGCAGACCTGACGCCTGGAGAAAACCGGAAAGGGAGAAAGAACGAAGCTTTTCTCTTTTGGGAACGCGTGCGGGAAGAGAACAGAACAGCGCGGGACAAGACAGAGACAGCATCCGTGGGGAAACATAAGCCGAAGCTTTTTTGTGCCCCAGGAGAAGGAAACGCGTGCAGAGCGCTTGTGTGAACGGTCTTCTGTCGCCCTGCCGCAAAAACAAGAGGCACCTCCCGTAAAGAGCTTTTTGGGAAGTGCCTCGAAAGGTTCAGAAACGAAGAGCAGACTACAGGGTCACAATCTCGTACTTGCGAACGCCAAGTCCGTGCTGTGCCGCAGCTTCCACAGTGTGGATGCCGTGACGCGAATCCATGCGCTCTATGAGAGCGGCCTTGCCGGGATCCTTGGCGTTCACGACAGCGTCATAGCAGGCCTGATCCAGGGCCACGGGATCCGTGGAAGCAAAGATGCCGAGATCGCCCATTTGGGGTTCCTCGGGGTGCGAGTCGCAGTCGCAGTCCACGGAGAGCCTGTTGGCAATGTTGATGTAGACGATGTTTTCAGCCCCCTTGTAAGCCATGACCGCCTTGCAGGCGTCTGCCATGGATTCGAGGAAGGCATCCTGCCTGGGCAGGTTGGCGAAAAGCTGCGTGTAATCCCTTGTCACGCCGGCGGTGTGGATACTGGTCTTGCCTCTGGTGGAGGCAATGCCGATGCTCATGTTCTTCAGGGCGCCGCCAAAACCGGCCATGGCATGTCCCTTGAAATGGGAGAGCATCAGAATGGATCCGTAGCTGGCCAGATGCTTGCCCACGAGGTTTTCCTTGAGATGGAAGCCGTCCTTCACCGGAATGGACATATCGCCAAATTCGTCCATGATGTCGCAGGGAGCGATGGCCTTGAAGCCGTGCTCCTCAATGGCCTTCCAGTGTTCTTTGGGATCGAGACGCCTGCCCTTGTAGGCCGTGCAGCACTCCACAATGGTTCCGTGCAGCTTGTTCACCAGCGGAGCTATGAGAGCAGGCTGCAGGAAGTTGTGCCCGCCGGGTTCGCCGGTGGAAATCTTCACTGCAACCTTGTCCTTCAGAGGATGGTTCAGAGCCTCGTACATGGCCACAAGGCTCTCAGGGGTGATGGTGGGGCAGAAAAACACCATCGCCGTCTTTTCAGCTGCGTGTGTCTCCAGCGGCATGCCCCCAAGGGCAAGACCGCCCATGACCACGGAACTTGTTTTCACAAAGGTTCTGCGCGACATGTTGTGCTGACTTTTCATGGCACACTCCTCTATTTGTCACAGACGGCAGGCATCTCCCCGGATGCTGCGCCCGTCTGACTGCTTTTCCAGGAAGATTATCCTGTCCGGCAGGGGAAGCAAGGAACATTCCTTGCATTTTTTTGCCTGATTTGCTCAGGGGATCGCTTTCGTTCAGAATTGGGGGTACGCTGTAGAGTGATACAGCGCTATGGGCCACGATTACCTTTTCTTGCTGGCAGGTCGTGCCCGTGAAAAAAACTGGCTCTTCGGGGGGATTTGTGGGTAAGGGCCCCAATCCCCTCATTAGCCTTCTCTCCAGGAACTATTTCCATCTCTGAGGGCAGTTGCCACTGTCCGCACTGCAAAGATATCTTCAGAGAATTTATCAATAGTATTTAGCAGTTAGTTTTCTGAAGCCGTGGAGACTGTTTCCCTGCCTACCGATGCCAGACGCTCCAAGGGAAAGCGCCTTTGAGGATACCCACAGAAAGCCACGAAGAGCCAAAAAACTTCAGGCTGTTTTGAGAAGAGAGCGCCGTACCCGTCACGTATGGCAAGACCACGCAGGATGCACCACCTGTCTTCGATCCCTGCGGAATAAGTCCAGGGCTCGTGCGAAGAAAAGCCTGAGCCATCTTGCCCGGCAGGGGGCTTTGCACTATAGAAGACAGCGCTGCAGGCGTCCCCAGAGTTCCCGGAGACACCCGCAAAAAAAGGATGGCATGCTCCCTGTGCTTGAAGGCAGTGTGAGGGGTATCCCTGACCGCTGGCCTTGTTCTGAACCGCTGGGACAGGAACGTGGCCCGGGGCATTCTGGGCGTGTTCTTTGTCCTCAGCGTGGGTCTTGCCACGGGCCTGGACGTGGCAGCAGGCCTTGTGAAAAAGGCGGTCGTGCATCACTCCCTGGCAGCCATTCCGGGTGTGCTCCTGGGCACCCTGGCCGGTCTGCCCGTGGCAGGCCGCATCCCGCAGAGGATCTTCCAGTGCTGTCTTCTTGTCATGGTGCTCCTTGGCGCCTTTTCCCTGCTGGCCAGAGCCTTCCTGCAGTCCTGAGCCCCCTTTTTCTGCACATCAGGGCCTCGTTCCGTTCCCTTGTTTTCAGGCGCTGCCTGCCGCGCCCTGTCTGCCGCTTTCCTGGTGATTGTGCCATGCCTTTTTCCCCCGATTCTTCTCCGTCTCTTTCTGCAGACGACAGGCGGACCCTCAAGGGCCTCATTGTCGCCGTGCTGGCCATGCAGCTGCTCACGCCCTTCCTGCAGTCCGGCGTGGCCGTGCTTCTGCCGGCCATGGGCCGCACCTTTTCCTGTTCGGCCACGGAACTGGGCCTTGTAAGCACGGTGTACTGCATGGCCCTGGCCATCTTCAACCTGGCCATGGGCCGGGCCGGGGACAAGTGGGGGCGCAGAAAGGTGTGTCTGGCCAGTGCGGTCATTCTCGCGCCCACCGTGGCCCTCATGGGCCTTGTGCCCAACATAGAGTCCGTCATTGGCCTGCGCTTTTTCCAGGGCATGGGCACGGCCGCCTTCTGCACCTCCTCCCTGGCCATGCTGGTGGCCTGCTCGCCGCCTGCCATGCGCGGACGCCTGCTGGGCATCACCTCCACCGGCGTCTACGTGGGCGTCTCCATTGGCCCGCTCATCGGCGGCTACGTTAATGTCCTCTGGGGCTGGAAGATCTTTTTCTGGGGCATTTCCCTCTGGGCCATGTTCTGCTTTGTGATCATGCTCCTGCTTGTGCGCAGGGAGTGGTACGAAAGCCCGGAGCTGCCCTATGACTGGACCGGCCTTGTGCTCTTTGCCGCGAGCATGATTGTGATTGTGCAGGGCTGTGCCGGATCCATGCCGGATCGGTACAGGCCCCTGGTCCTGCTGGCAGGCCTGGCGCTCTCTGTCGTCTTTCTGGTCTGGGAGTACAGGCTCAAAACGACCATGCCGCTGCTGGACATCCGCGTGCTCATTCACAACAGGCTTTTTGTCCTGAGCAATCTCGCTTCCTTCTCGCTCTATGCCTCGCTCTTCAGCCTCACCTTCTTCTACAGCCTCTACCTGCAGTTCGCCCGGGGCATGAATTCGGATCTCGCGGGCACGGTCATCTTCCTGCAGCCCGTGGTGCAGGTGCTCTTTACCATGCCCGGCGGCTGGCTCTCGGATCGCATAGGCCCGGAGCCCGTGGCCCTGACAGGCAACGTCTTTGCCGTTGCGAGCCTTGTGCTGGCCCTCTTTCTGGATGGGGCCAGCCCCATGTGGTTCATCACGCTCATCCTTGTCCTCAACGGCATGGGCATGGCCCTGTTCGTGACGCCCAATACCGTCATGATCATGACAAGCGTGGATCCCGCCCACATGAGCCAGGCCTCAGGCCTGGTGGGTACGGGCCGCACGGCCGGCATGCTGCTCAGCATGGTCATTGCCACCTTCTGCCTCAGGCTCACCATGGGCGACGCCGTCCCCGGACCCGAGAACAGTGCCAGCCTCATTAGTGCCATGCACATGAGCTTCATGGTCTTCTGCGTGCTCTGCTCGGTGAGCTTCCTGTGCTCCATACTGCGCATGGGACGCTTTGTGACAGGGAGATAGGAACAGGACAAGTGCCCGGCAGAAGCAGGGCAGGAAGAAAGGCAGGCAGGAAACACAAGAAGGGGCGGCCGGGTTCTGTGGAACCGGCCGCCCCTTGGCGATCACATTCGGGAAAACGGATGGGACGTTAGGCAAGCTTGCTCAGCAGGTCGTCCTTGATGGCCTCGATGGTGCCCTGACCGTCGAGTTCGATGTACTTGGTCTTGCCTTCCTGGGCCAGCTTCTTGAAGTAGTAGGCAGCGGCCAGGGTGCCGTTTTCGGTGTTGTAGTAGATGTCGTGGCGCTTGTTGATGGCAGCCTCGTCCTGGTCGTCGGCACGGGTGCTCAGATCGCCACCGCACACGCGGCACTTGTCGCCATTGGGCTTGATGGCGTCAATGAAGATGTTGTTGGGGTGGTTGTTGTTGTTCTGGCAGAGGCGGCGGCCCATTATGCGGTTGCGGGCGATTTCACGGGGCAGCAGGATCTCGATGACGTAGTCCAGCTTGATGCCGGCTTCCTGCAGGGCGTTCCACAGCATTTCGGCCTGCACCATGTTGCGGGGGAAGCCGTCGAGCAGCCAGCCGTCCTTGCCCTTGGTCTTGAGGGTGTCCAGGACCATGGGGATGGTGATGGAGTCGGGCACAAGGTCGCCGCGTTCGATGTAGGCCTTGGCCTGCTTGCCGAGCTCGGTGCCGCCCTTGATGTTTTCACGGAAGATGGCTCCGGATTCGATGTGGGCGAGGTTGTATTTCTGTTTGACAAGTTCACCCTGGGTGCCCTTGCCACTGCCGTTGGGTCCGAAGATAAGAATATTCATGGTGCCCCTCTCTTGTAAAAAGAGTGTGAAAAAATAGACAAGCGTCCTTTCTCTACACGCAGCAGGGGCTTGTGTCAAGACGGGCTGCGACTTTTTGCCGTCAGCTGAAGAGCCCCACAATGCCGCCCACCACGCCGCCGACCAGGTTGAAGATGCCCCTGGCAAGGCCGCCCAGGGCATTGAGAATGACCATGCCGCCGCTGATGTCGGTTTCGGGCTTGTCAAAGGTACCGTGCAGGCGGATGGGGATGTTGGGAAGATTGTTCAGATCGGCCACAAAGCGCACATCCATGGTCTCGCGGGCCAGATCGAACCAGCCCTCGCCGGTCAGGCGCAGACCCGGGCCCACCAGGGCAAAGTCGCTGGTGCGCAGCACGCCGCTGGTAATGACGCCCGTGCACTGCGTCCTGTCAATGAGGGTGGGGCTGCCCTTGGGCCGCATCTGCTCGTCCACGGGCTGATAGCTGCCCGATCCTCCCTGCAGGGAGATGCGGCCGTTGAGATTGCGGGTCAGCTGATCCGGGCCTGTCATGGACGAGGAGAGCAGGGCCGTAAAGTCGCTCTTGCCCGTAAAAAGGCCCTTCTTCGTGCGCTCGCGCAACAGGGCGCCTATGTCGCACTGCGTGACCCTGAAGCTGGAGGTAAAGGAAAGGCCCCTGTCAAAGTGCACGGAGCCCTGGCCTGTGAGCCTGCCGCCATAGAGCTGTCCCTGGAGGGAAGGCACACTGAGGGTGCCGTTGTTCAGGTTCAGGGGCAGCACCAGGTTGCCGATGGTGACCTTCTTCACGCGCAGGGAGTCGGCCCTGACGATGCCCTGGGCCGAAAACTCCTTCATGGCGGAAAGATCCCAGGTCCTGGCGGGAGCTGGCCCTGCCGCCTTTTTCCCGTCCTTCTTGTCCGTGCCAAGATGGGCATCAAGGTCCACAGCTCCGCAGCGCAGCACAAAGTCAAGCTCGGGCTGGCTTCTGCCAAGGGACATGCCCAGGGAGCCGGACACCCTGGTCCGGTCAATGCTGGTTGAGAAGGCCTGCAGGCGCACGCTCTTGTTCGTGGCCTCAAGGCGCGTGTCCGTGAAGGTCATCTGCTCAAGGGCTGCCGGCACCTTCTGCACGCGGCCGGTCAGGGCACGTACCAGTTCCGGCACATGCACCCTGGCCTTTGCGGCCTCGCAGCGGATGAGGAAGGGGGAGTCCGTGCCGGTCTGCACGGTCACGGCGCCGTTCAGGGCAAGGCCCGGGAAGGAGAAGGCACCCTCGTGCAGCCGCACCATGAGTTTCGCGGCATTGCAGGAGATCCGGCCCCTGGCAGAGAGGGGCACCTCCCTGGTCTTCAGGTCCTCGAAGAGGTGTTCCAGTCTGCGGCCTTCCAGGTGGATGGGCAGATCGTCAAAGTAGAGGCCGGATTTGGGACCGCTGCCGCCAAACCAGATCATGCCCCTGGGCATGGAAACGTCCGCCGCCCAGCCCTTGCTGCCCTGAGCCTGCACATCCCAGTGCCCGGAAAGCCCCAGGGCTCCGTTCTGATAGGCAGCCGTGGCAATGTTCAGGGTCACGTCCGCCTGCAGGGGCGAGAAGAACTCCGGATCCTTTGCGATGAAGGCATTGGCCGCCGTGACACGCACCGTGCCGCGCAGATTGGCAAGGAAGCGCTCTATCTCGGATCCTCTGCTTGTGACCTGCACCTGGCAGGAGCCTGTGCCCCTGGTTATGGGGATGAAGTCCATGGCCTTGTGCAGCCTGGCCAGGTTGACCTTCCTGGTCTGTATGTTGAACTCGTAGAGGCTCACGCCGTCCACACTGCCGAAATTGCCAAAGCCTGTGCAGGATCCGTCGAAAAGGCCGCTTTTGATGTCGAGCCGCGCACAGCGCCGGCCCTGGCTGGTGGTGCCGGGGTGGATGATGACCCCGCCTTCCTGCAAATCCACATAGCCGTAGTGGATTTTGGCCGCACCCAGGCGGATGTCGTAGTCAATGCCGGGCGAGGAGGCCTCTGCCCCCCGAGACGCTGTGCCCCGTCCCTTTGCGTCCCCGGACGCTCTGGCAGCCGTCCCTGACGCAGGTGTGCCTGGGGCAGCCTTTCCCTGTTTCCCCTTGTCCCCGGCCTGATCGGTGGCGGGTTGTGCCTTGTTCCGACTGCTGTCAGGTGCGGTTTGCGGGAAGAGGTCGGCCATGTCGAGATCGGTAAGGGGCTTGTGGCCAAAGACGGGCGCAGGTTTTTTCTGGCCCACGGCCTCGGGAATGGCCCGCCCCAGGTCCACAAAGTCGCTCTTCATGTCCAGGAAGATGACAATGTCCTGCCAGGAGGCCACGCCGCCCCGGCCCCGGAAGGTGGCGTCGGCCGCCGTGGCCTGTATGCGCGGGGCCTCGAGCTTGCGCGTGTCCAGGTAGAAGTCGATGAAGCCGTTGGTGATGTCGTCCAGGGCCAGCTGCAGGCCAGGACACAAATCCCTTGCAAAGGTGAGCCAGCGGGTGAGGCTCACCCGTTCGATGTTCAGACGGCCGGCCACGGCCGGATTGCCGGGCTGCAGGAGCAGGGCGCCATCAAGGCTCAGGACGTCCTCGCCTAAAGAGAGTGTTTTCAGCTCCAGGCCGTGGGCCTGGTACTTGTGCCAGTCTGCGGGCAGAAGGCGGGCGTACTTGCGCACATCCTGGCCCGGATTGAGGCGGCCCGTGATCTCGTAGGGGATGACGGCCTCTTCCAGGGCAAAGCTTCCGGCGAGACTGCCGGCCAGGGCAGGCCAGCCTTCGCCCTGGCCTTCCAGGTGCAGATCTGTCGCCAGGGCAAATTGCAGGGGCGTGACGGCCGAGCGCAGCCTCAGGCGCACGTCGCAGTCGTGCAGGGGATCGGTCAGCGACGTCTTTCCCTCAAGGGAAAGATCCGCCACCTGACCTGCAAAGTCCCTGGTCTGCACAGACGCCCTGCGCAGGGTGCAGGAGCCTTTCAGGCCGTTGAGGGCACGGGCCAGGGGCACATTGGTGAGGGTGAGATCCAGGGAGAGCGCGTCCAGGCGCACCAGGGCTCCTTCCTTGTCTGTCAGGGCAAGGAAGGCCTCCTCAAGACGCAGGGCGCAGTGCACGGGCAGGATCCTTTCAAGATTGAGGGGCTTGCCCGCCTCCTGCCCGGGTTTGTCGAAGAGGCCTGCCAGATCGCTGAGGGCTGAGGTCAGGCGTCCCCTGAACACGGGGCGCACGATCTCTATTTGCTCTGGTTCCACCCGTCCCTGCAGAAGGGAGATGAAGTTGGGGGCAAAGGCAATGCTCTCGGCCGTAAAGTGCACATCCCTGAAGGGACTGCCGGCCACAAGGGGGGTCTCGCCCGGGTGGACCTGGACCCTTTCAAGGCTCAAGGCCGGCAGGGGCAGAAGGCGCAGTTCGGCCGAGGCGATGGTCATCTCGCAGCCCGTGGCGTCGGCCACCTGCTGCAGGGCAAGGCTTGTGATGCGGTCCATGTTGAGCTGGATCAGGAGCAGGCCGGACAAAAGCAGGACGAGCAGGCCGCAAAAGACAATGCACAAGAGCTTGCAGGCAGTCACAAGCCGTCTGGCGGAGAACATCCTGGCAGGCCACGGCGCCTTCCGGGGCGTCTCCTGCTTGCCCTGAGTCTTCTTTTGTGCTTCCTGCCGGGATCTGTCACGTCCGGCAGACGCTGCGGCCCCCTTGTCCGCTTCCGGTTCGGGACTGCTCGCAAACATGTTGTCGAGCAGGGTATCAGGGCCTGCGAAGGGCAGGGCTGTGTCGGGTATGTCCTGATCCGGAGTGTCATCCTGATCAGGATGCGGATCGCTGACAGGGCCTGTGCCGGGAGTCAGGCGTCCGGCCGCGGGGTGTGCCTGCTTTTGCGCCCCTGTCTGCTGCACATCCAGCCCATCGTCCAGTCCATCGTTCAGCCCATCATCCAGCCCATCATTCTGCTGCGCACGCTCCGCCGGGGCCTGTTCGAGGCCGCGTTCCTTCTGTTGGTCCGCTGCCTTGCCGTCCTTTTCCGGCCCGTCTTCGTCGCTCTCGTTCAGGAGCTGGTTGTCCCTGCTCTGGCCCGCATCGCGTTCCCAGGGCCACAGGTGGCGCCCGGATGCTGTCCGGGGGCTGCCGGTTCCTTCCCCGGCCCCTGCGCCTGCCTGTTCGCCATCCCCGGGGTGCAGGGAGAGGGGCGCCGACAGCAGGTCGCTCACCTCGCGGTCTGCACGGCGATCGGGCTCGTGATCGGCCGAAGACGATGGCTGGGTCAGGCTGTCCAGACGCACGGCCCTGTTCCTGGCTCCGGGCACACCGTTTGTGTGGGCAGGGCCCTGATCAGAGGAGGGGGTGGACTGCCTGGAGGAGAGCTCGCAGGAAGGATTTTGGGAAGAATGATTTTGGGACGAAGGATTCTTGGATGAAGGATTCTTGGATGAAGGATTCTTGGATGAAGGATGCAGGGCAGGCATGATCTTGGGAGCTTCGGGAACGGGGCAGGAGGCCCGGAATGCGTGAGAGGCGGACGAGGCGTGAAGATCCGGATGAGCCGGCAGGCGCAGATGGTGTGCAGGTTCAGGGGGGAAGGGGCACGGGATGGGCGTGTCCTGCGGGCGTACAGGGCAGTTTCGGGAGACTGCCCCCGGGACTTCCCGTCCGCTTTCAGGTATATGCCAGACTGATAGGCAGGGCAAGCAGGTAAGGCTGCGATTCTCCTTGCAATAGGGGCTGAAACAGGCCCTTTTTGCGGCTCTTGCCAGGGCAGGGACTTTTAGGGCAGACTTGGGGTCCGTGAAATTTCACGTTTTTTTGCGGTCCATGGGGATCGCAGGCAGTGTACGAGAGACAGCGCAGACAGTTGCATGTCGATTTGCGCACGAACAGGTAAACAATGAGCAGCAAGAACAGACACAAGGATCTGACCCCCTGTCTGGTGGTGGCCGACAGGCAGGGCAATATCTATGACGAGCCGGACCTGCTGATGCTGGTTCGCAGGGGCGAGCAGTGGGGCACGCCGCGCCCGGACGAGCTCACCCCCCTGCCCGAGGAGAGCGAGCTTTTTCTTCTGCCCGGACGCAGGGCCGTGGGCCTTGATCCGGAAAGCGGCGAGGTGCAGGTCTGCGAAGACCTGGCCGTGGCCGCCTTTGCGGCGCCTGGCTACACCCTCTCCGGCCATCCCGTGTACGAAAAGGAAGAGTCTGCGGCCATGCTGCCGCTCTTTGCCTACGGCGCCGTGGGCTTTGCCGAGGACCGCTTCTGGATCTGTGCCCGCAAGGTGGACACGGACCCGAGGCAGCAGTTTTCCGCCATCCCTGCCGGCCGCATCGAGAAGAACGTGCGCAGGCTCCTGGCCCAGTACCCCAGGAACCGCCTGGTGGAGCACATTCTCACCAACTGCGTCATGCGCTACGACTGCCCGGCAGCCCGCAACTTTGCCCTGGGCCGCTACGAGGCGCCCCTGCCCAGCTCCAGGACCTGCAATGCCCGCTGCATAGGCTGCATCTCCGAGCAGGAAGCGGACTCGCCCATTGCCGTGACTCCGCAGTGCCGCCTGACCTTCACGCCCACGCCCGAGGAAATCGACGAGGTCATGCGCATCCACGCCGAGCGCGAGCACAAGGTGCCCATCTTCTCCTTTGGCCAGGGCTGCGAGGGCGACCCGCTCATGAACGCGGATCTGCTCTGCGACAGCGTGGCCCTCTACCGCTCCCACAATGGGTCCGGCACCGTGAACTGCAATACCAATGCCTCCAGGACCGAGGCCGTGGAGCGGCTGGCAAAGGCCGGCCTCTCCAGCATGCGGGTGAGCCTCAACAGCGCCAGAGAAGAGGTCTATGTCCGCTACTACCGGCCCCACGGCTACAGCTTCCAGGATGTGAAGAACTCCATAGCCGTGGCCAGGCGCAACGGACTGTGGGTGTCCCTGAACCTGCTCTACTTCCCGGGCATCACGGACACGGAAGAGGAGCTCGACGCCCTGAGCCGCCTGGTGGGCGAGCAGGGCGTGAGCATGATACAGTGGCGCAACCTGAACATTGACCCCGAGTACTATCTCGATCTCATGAAGGATGTGCCCATGGGCCCCTCCATGGGCCTCAAGTCCTTCATGAAGCGCCTGCGCAAGGCCTGTCCCTGGCTGCGCTACGGCTATTTCAACCCCTATGTGGGCGAAAGGGCGCAGCTGTCGGCGCCCATGCCGGGAGAATGGCACATGCCAGCGCCTGACATGGAACACGTGCCCCTGCTGGGCTCCGAAGCCGAGGACATGCCCCACGATCTGCCCGAAGACACAGAGTCCTGTACAGACGGCGACAGGACCATTCGCGAGCAGTAGCGTACAAAAGTTCGTGTTGCCAAAAAGAGTCTGAAACGCTCTCATGCAGGGCGCGCCGTTCATGAACGCATTTTTGTTCTGTATGCTTCATGAGCAGCGAGCCTGGAGGCTTTCGAGCCCGCACGATCCTGTCGTTCCCATCGACATCCCCCTAGTGTAAGGAAGCAGTTCTCATGAGCATACTTGTCATCGGCGGAGCCGGCTACATTGGCTCCCACAATGTCCATGCCCTTGTGGAGCGTGGCGAGGACGTTGTTGTCCTGGACAACCTGGTCACGGGCCACAGGCAGGCCGTGCACCCAAACGCCCGCTTCTACGAGGGCGATTTGCGCAGTGCCGCAGACCTGGATCGCGTCTTTTCCGAGCAGCAGATTGAGGCTGTCATGCACTTTGCGGCCTTCTCCCTGGTCGGCGAGAGCGTGGTGCAGCCTCTGAAGTACTTCAACAACAACGTGGGCGGCATGCAGTCCCTGCTTGAGGGCATGGCCCGCCATCACGTGGATCGCCTGGTCTTTTCCTCCACGGCCGCCGTCTACGGGGAACCGGAGCGCGTGCCCATCAGCGAGGACGATCCCAAGAATCCCACCAACCCCTATGGCGAGAGCAAGCTCATCATGGAGCGCATGATGCGCTGGGCCGGCGAGGCCTGCGGCATCCGCTGGGTGTCCCTGCGCTACTTCAACGTGGGCGGCGCCCTGGCCGACGGCCACATTGGCGAGGATCACCATCCCGAGAGCCATCTCATCCCCCTGATTCTGCAGGTGCCCCTGGGCAGGCGCTCGCACATCTCCATCTTTGGCGACGACTATCCCACCAGGGACGGATCCTGCATCCGCGACTACCTCCATGTCATGGATCTGGCCGATGCCCATATCAGGGCCCTGGACTACCTCAAGGACGGCGGCAGCCCCCTGGTCTGCAATCTCGGCAACGGCCAGGGCTTTTCGGTCTTTGAAATGGTGGAGGCCGCCCGAAAGGTCACCGGCCACCCTGTGCCTGCAAAGGTGGAAGGCCGCCGTGCGGGCGACCCGGCCCAGCTGGTGGCGTCTTCCGACAGGGCCAGGACCGTTCTTGGCTGGCAGCCAGAGGCCGGCATAGAGGAAATCATTGCCTCTGCCTGGAACTGGCATGTGCAGCACCCGCAGGGCTTCGGGGATCGCAGCTGATCCTGAAGAGCGGAAGAGAGCAGGGGGCAGGGCAGGGCTCCGAAAGAGGTCCTGCTCCCCCTGCCGAACGTTTTTGGAGGCGGCGCTTCCTCCCCCAGGTGACCCTGGGGGTATCCGCGCCGATTTTTGATGAAGATACGCGTTTTCAGCCTGTCTCTTGTGCCTGGTCGGAACATGTTCACTTTGGGCATGCCTGTTTTGGCCCTGCTTGTTCTGGCGCTTTTCTCTGCACCGTCCTGTGCCTGTGCCGCAGAGGTGCGCACCCCGGACCTTGTCCTGACCATGCCGGATGGCTGGCAAAAGCCCCTTGTCCGGGAAGAGGGCGGAGTACGCATTGTGCTTGTGCGCATGGGAGAACAGGTTGAACGTCCTGCGGCCGGAACTGCCTCCGAATCGGCAGACGCAGCCTCAAAAGATCCCGTCCAGGCACCCCCTGAGGCAGACGCAGGCGTCGTGCGTCTGAGCATTACCGTGACACCCCATGTCCTTGCTCCCGAAGAGATGGCCCGCCAGACCGCAGCCAGCATGAAGCGCCGGGGCCTGCGCGTGAGCGAGCCTGTGCAGACAGGGGCCTCCTGGTCCTTCACCTTTGCCAGAAAGCGGGGCACCCCCAGGGTGCAGGGAAGGCATTTCTTTACGGTTAGCGGAAGCCAGGCAAGCATTGTCTCCCTGCTTGCGCCGGATGACGAGGGACTCGCCCGTGCCTGCGAGTATCTTGAGCAGAATTTGAAGCCTGCCCGGCCCGAGCTTTTCCCCGAACACTATGCACCGCTTCAGGAGAGCATGAGTCTTCGTCCCTGACCTGTTTTGTCGATCCGTGCGTGTTCCCCATGTCCGAACTGTATGCCGGAGGCAGGCATGAAGGTCACTTCTCTGGAAATTTCGAACTTTCGCGGCATACGACAGGCACGCTTCGCCTTTCACAAAAGGCTGAATGTCTTTGCGGGCGCAAATGGCTCGGGCAAGACGAGCCTGCTGACGTGTCTGGCCATGCTGCTTTCCAGGCTGACCGTGCCGATCGCTGCGCCCACACGCTTTGGGCGGCGTTTTGCGAGAGAGGACATTGCCCACGGTGCAGACGCTGCCTGGGCGACGGTCTGCGTCGAGTTCCCTGACTGCAGCCGGACTGACCGAAGCTGTACATGGACGGCAGGCCGATCTTTGCACAGTGAAAAGCACTCCCTGTCCAGACTGGAAGAGGTGAGAAGACTCAGTGCCGAGATCAGCAGAAGGCTTGATGCTGACCAGGGAGCCTCTGTGCCTCTGGTCTGCCTGTATGCTCAATCGAGAGACGTGGAGTCTGTGCCCCTTGGGATCAGGCGGGGACAGCCTCGTCCCGATCAGGTCGAGGCGCTGGAGAAGTCTCTCTCGGAAAGACGCGCAGGAGAGGTCGAGAAAGAGCTTGCGCGCATGGCTGCCCTGATTACGGATGAGGACTTTGATGAGATGCGCAGGTCCGCACAGGCACTGGCTCACAAGACCGGGAACATCCCTGCTCTTCTGAAGGTGAATGCCGTGCTGACCATGCTTGGCGAGAAACAGGCCGATCTGGTGAGCATCCCTGCCTGCAATGGCCAGGGAAGAAGCCGGCAGGAAGAATGTCCGGACGCCTGACAGGACACAAGACAGAAAAAACGTGTCGCCCTGTCAGCGCCCTCATATCGATCTAATGTTTGTTCCTGTGTCGTTCTGACAGGAGCCTCGTCTGTCTTGCCCTGATGTCGTTCTGCGTTGCGGGCAGGAGGTCTGTACGCGTGTGCGCTCCTGCTCGCGTGGATCTTTTTTGGAAAAATGTCGCTTTTGTGCTGTCGCTTTTGCGGCTACTGCTCTTTCTGGCACTTGTGTTCCTTCTGGAGTTCCTTCTGGAATTCTTCGGACACCAGGGACTTGGTATACACGGGCAAGAGCTCTGCCGGTGTTCCCTGTGTGCGCAGGCGGCCTTCCTCTATCCAGAACAGGGTGTCGCAGCGTTCCACCGTGCTCAGCCTGTGGGCAATAATGATGATGGTGAGATGGCCCTTCAGGTTCTCTATGGTTTCCATGATGGCCTTTTCCGTGCCGAGATCCAGGGCGCTGGTGGATTCGTCCAGAATGAGCACGTCGGGGTTGGCGTAGAGGGCTCTGGCTATGGAAACGCGCTGGGCCTGACCGCCGGACAGGCCGGAGGCATTGTCGCCAATGGGGTAGTCTATGCCGCGCTCGTCCGTGTCAATGAGCTCCAGAGCTGCCATGTGGCAGGCACGGATGACCCGCTCCCTGTCGCAGGGCTTGCCCCAGGCGCTGAAGGCCACGTTTTCGGCTATGGTGCCGTTGAAGATGTAGGGGGTCTGGGACACATAGCCCACCCTCTGGATATAGGCTGCCTTGCGCTCCTCGGTGAGGCCCATGCCGTCCACCCGCATCTCGCCCCTGCTCATGGGCAGAAGCCCGCACAAAATGCCGACCAGGGTGGTCTTGCCAGAGCCCGAGGGGCCAATGATGCCTATCTGCTGCCCCTTGGCAATGCGCAGGTCCACGCTCTTGAGGCTGTCATGATCGGCGCCCGGATATCTGAAGCAGACATCGTGCAGGGAGATCTCCCTGTCAAAGCGAAAGTCGGGGTCAGGCAGGGCGGGATCGGGCAGGTTCTGCTTCTGTATGCTCTCCAGGCGATCCAGGCAGGTCATGGCCATGGGCCTGATGGTGCGCAAAAAGACGAGGCAGCCAAGCGAGCGGTTGAGAATGGGCAGGATACGCCAGGCCACCAGCATGATCAGGGTGATCACCGCCGTGATGGTCACCATGTTGGCGTCCTGGAATTCGATGAGCACCCAGATGACCGTGGGAATGGACAGAAAGCCGAAGAACTCAAGTATCCAGGTGGGGATGGGCGGCGCTATCACCAGGAAGGCATGGGGCCTTTTGCCGGTCTTCAGGGCCTCGGTGTATTTTTCAAAGAAGGTTTCCTGCTGACGGTAGAGGATGACTTCCCTGATGCCGCGCATGGCCGTCATGGAGGTGCGGTTTTCCGCAGCCTCGCACTGGGCCGACGTCTTGCCGCAGCGATCGATATTGGTCTTCATGGTCCTGTAGGTCACAAAGACAATGAGGCCGGTAATGCCAAGGCAGGAGAGAATGGCGCCAGGCGTGGCCGAGAGAATGGTGACAAACAGGGCTATGGAGGTGATGCCGTAGGTATAGGTATTGAGGATGTTGACCACAAAGGCGCCCAGCTGCCGCTTCCAGCTCAAGGCCTGGAACATGGCGCCGCTGTCCCCGGACATGTGGTCCATGTAGCTGCTCTTCAAGAAGTGCGCCATGATGGTGGAGCCGGCATAGGAGCCAATCTCCTCGCCAAGCCAGGCGCTGCGCCAGTTGGTCAGGGCCGTGAGCCCGTTCTTGCAGGCAATGAGCAGCACCACCAGCCAGCTGGCCAGAAGCGTGAAGTAGCGGGGATCGGAACAGATCTCGCCCAGGGCGGGAAGATGGGAAAAGATGCGCTGCGTGAGGGGATGAGAGAGGATTCTTTCCGGCACGGCTACGGTCATGGCCATGAAGGACATGGAAAAGATGGAAAGGACTTCCGTTACGGCCAAAAAGAACATGAGCGTAAAAAGACCAGCTACCTGCCAGCGTGTCCTTGCCGGCAGTACCTGCAGAAGGCGGCGCAGATCGCGAATGAGGAGTTTTCTCTGTATATCCACGAGGAGTGTGCTGACCTTTTTTAGAGGAGGGGGAGGATCCCCGGGGCAGGGTGCCCGTGGGGAAAAGACTGTCTTTTTCTGGGGAAAAAATCAAAAAAGCCACATGAAGTGGCTCGGCAGGCATCTGCAAGATGATGGTGCCGGAGGTGAGACTCGAACTCACAAGGGGTTGCCCCCGGAGGATTTTGAGTCCTCTGCGTCAACCAATTCCACCACTCCGGCACAAGTTCAAGCTCTATACACCTCAACTTCTTCTGTCAAGGAAAAAGTTTGCACGGTTGCACGGCATTCCTGCGGCGAAGAGGGGACAGGGCTCTTTGCTGTCCCGGTTTCTGCCGCCTGGGGTCCGCATCTCCACTCCCGTCCTCAAGCCACCCTTTCGGCCGCTAGTCCAGACAGTTGCAGAGCGTGGGGACGCGCTTGTCTTCCAGGCTGATGTTGCCGTTTTCAAGCTCCCTGGCCAGTTCCCCAATCCTTCTCTGCACATGGCTCCATGTCTGGACGTCCACATGGGCCCTGGCGGCAAAGTCCTTATTGATGACAAGTTGCGTGCCCCCGTTCTTCAGGCTGTAGACAAGGGTTTCCCGGCCCTGGAAGGTGCCCCGTGCCTTGCGCAGGCAGAGTTCCTCGACGGCCCGGTCAAAACGCTTGATGATGGAGAAGGGCACATGGCCCGGAGCAAGGGGGGCCATGTCCGCGTCCATGCCTATGCCGAAGAGGGGCGTCTGCTTCAGGGCCAGAAGAAAGGATTCTGTCCGTGCGCCCTGGGCGATGACAGTGACGGCCACGCTCTGGGCGGCCAGCTCGTCAAGGAGTGCCTTTGGCTCCCGGACACTGTCCGTTCGGCGTACAATGCGCACCCCGGGCTTCGAGATGGTGGCGCCGGCCGCAAAGCCTGCCAGCATGGTATTGCCCGCAGGCGTCTCGGCTGCCTCCAGCCAGCCGAGCCGTTGCGTGTCCTTCACAAGCAGGGCAGCGGCTGCGCCTGCCAGAAAGGCCGGCTGGGCATCGTCAAAGGTGATGGACATGATGTTGGCCGCCCGAAGGCCCAGGATGCTTGTGTCCAGGCAGCCAAAGGAGGTGGTGCGAAAGTTGCCCGCATTGCTGCGCAGGACGGCGTGCAGGCCTGGTTCTGCCACAAGCACAAGGTCGCACTCCCGGGCTGCCTGCCTGAAGAGCGCCACCTTGTCCGTTCCCGGCCCTGCCTGCACAAGGAAGGTCTGCATGCGGCACTGCTTTGCTGCCCTGGCAAGGCCTGCCTTCATGAGCCGTGCGGCCGGATTGGTATCGGCACCATCTTCGAGGAGCAGGGCGACCTTCAGGGGGGCTTTTTGTGCATCCGAGGCAATGGCCGCCCCAGGGACAAGAGTTGCCGCCAGAAGAAGCTGGAGGGCCAGGACAGCCAGGAAGAGGGCGAGACTCCAGAGTCCCGGATCCTTGCCGGACCATCTTGAAAAGACGGGGACAGGCCTGTTGCTTGCATAATTCTTGACTGCAGTTGGCCGCAAGGCCTCTTTTGAAGAGCATGCATCCATGTGAGTACCCTTTGTCTGTCGTGGCTTTTCGGAAGCAGTGTGAAGGAAAGGAAGCTGCTTGCCCTGCCGCCATCCTGCCTGCTCCTGCCGACGACTTGAGGATGGAGTACAGGGACTAGCCAGTGTGTGACAAAAAAGATAGTATGCAGACTGAACAACTTTTTGCAAGAAGGGGGTGCACGGCTTGCATTCCAGACACAGGATTTACTTTGACCGCAGGGATAGCGATATCCTGCAGCTTGTCAACCGGGTTTTGCGCGGGCGGACCAATACGGACGATGCCTTCGCCGATCTCACCCTGCATCCTCATGGCATCAAGGAGCTTGTTGACACGCCTGTGGCACGCATGGCCTTTGCCGTGGTCTACCTGCTGCACAATCTGGAAACAAGCCGCGCCCAGTCCAGGGACCGCCTGCTCGGCCTGCGCATCCTCTACGATGAGGTCCTGAACAGCGCCCACACCACGCTGCGCCGCAATACGGCCCGAGTCCTCATGCAGATCATGAAGGGCATGGTGCGCGCCTTTGGCAACGAGGAGCAGCAGCTCAAGCTGGCCCATGACTTCCGGGCTGCTGCCCAGGGCACGCCGCGCATCGTGCGCAGGCTCCTGCGCCGCTACCATCTGCCCGAGATGCCCGAGGAGTGGAATCAGCTCGCCTTTGACGATCACGTCTACGACATGAACACCAAGGGCCGCAAAAGCCCCACCCACCTCATCATGGACGCCTGGATCAAGGGCCTGCGCAACCTGACCATCATCTACGACAACTGCGTGGATCTCGATGTGGCCCGTGAGGCGCTCTCCGCAGCGGCCATCGTGGGAATTACCCTGCGCATTGGCCTTGAGTTCAAGGTGCCCTTCAGAAACCGCTTCGTGAGCTTTCTGTGGATTCCCCGCGGCTTTTCCTCGGACGAGGACTTTCTCAATTTCCTGCAGTCCCCGAAGATGGCGCAGCTTGCAGCCCAGGGCCGCGAGGTCGTGGCCTACATCAGGGAGCAGGTGCTGCGCGAGCTCGATGTCTGGAACGACACCCTGCGCCCGGGCTTTGCCCAGCTCTTCGATCTGAGCATTCCGCCCATCAGCCCCGACGACTTTCTGAACTACGTGGGCCGGGGGCATGCCAACAGGGAGCGTCTGGCCGAGTACATCTACAACCTCCTGCAACCCCAGCTCGAGGAGCGCATAGAGGAGCTCTCCCTCAGGGGCACGCTCTCCACCGAGGAGCAGGGCCGCAAGAACATGTTTGAGCATGTGTGCGCAGACACCATTTTCGATGAGTGGCTCAACAGCGACATCCACGAGGAACTGCCGCGCATTGTCCTGCCCGATGACCTTGAGCACATGCCGGCACTCATGGCCTGTCCGCCAAGGAAGCTCATGGAGGAGCTGCAGGCCGTCAATGCCGGCTACCGCATGGTCCTGTGCACAAGCTCGCTCACCGTGCAGGATGTCATGGAGCTCCTGTGGGACTGCCAGGGGGCCATCTCGCACCTGGAGATCTTCAGCATGCGCGGCTGGGTGGACGGCAACCACCGGGACATCTACGAGATTGGCGAGCTGCAGGATGCCCTCAACTTCGGTCAGGGCCCGCGCCTCAAGCAGATGATACGGCAGATGATCCGCGACATGCAGGATGTCGGGGACGACGAGCGGGCGGCCAAGTTCGGGGACATTCTCTGCAATGTGCCGACCCTGTGGGAGCGCTACCGCCATGTCCCCCTCAAGTCCCGCATAGGATCGGGATCGGCCAACAGGTCGCGCTCCTTTGGCATGGGCTTTGTGGTCACGGACACGCTGCCCTACCGCAGTGCCCGCTTCCTGGACGAATCCGAGCACGTCGACATTCCCATCCATGCCACGGTGGAACGGCACCGCATCTACCGCGAGCCCGAGCAGCACGAGCACAGGGGCAAGCCCTGGTCGTTTTTGCGTACTCTTCCGGGCTGTTCCAACCTGGGCCGGGAAGACTCCGAATCCTGGAAGGAGACGGTCATGCGGGTGAGCCGGCACGGGAATATCGTCAACCTGAACGGCCCCATCACTCCCTCGCCTGTGCTGGAGAAAAGGAGGGAGCAGTCCTCCCCAGGCCTCCACTACCTGAACAGCAGCGTGACCAATGTGCTCAAGGTGCTCCTTGGCTTCATTCCGGCCTTCTTCTCCTTCCTCTACACCCAGGACTGGTGGTTCCTGGCCTGGTTCGGATCCTTCATCTGGTTCGGCATCACCGGCGTGCGCAACGTCATGCAGATGGTGCTGGCCGCCAAGGGCCTCTACCGCAACAGCCTCATGCACTGGCGCGATCACGTGAGCGTGAGCCGCATCTGCGACTCGCTCATGTACACGGGCATCAGCGTCTTCCTGCTGGAGGTGCTGGTCCGTGTGCTCATCCTGGAGGATCTGCTGGACATTGACGTGTCCGAGCAGCCCCTGCTCGTCTTTGCGGTCATCAATACGGTCAACGGCTTCTACATCTTCCTGCACAACGTCTACCGGGGCTTTCCCAGGACGGCGGCCGTGGGCAACTTGTTCAGGGCCGTGCTGGCCATTCCCGTGGCCTCCCTCTACCACAGCCTGCTCTGGCAGATTCTGCTCTGGAGCGGAGTGGCCGATCCGGGCTTCTACCTCATCCCCAGCGCCACGGTCATCTCCAAGTGTGCCTCGGACACGGTGGCAGCCCTCATCGAGGGCTTTGCGGACAGCCGCATGAACATCCGCATGCGTCGCCTGGACTACCAGAGCAAGCTGCGCAGCGTCTTCGACTCCTATACCCTGCTCGAGCTCATGTTCCCCCAGGAAGATGCCCTCAACTGCCTGGCCAGACCAGGCGGCCTCAAGGGCCGGGGCGGCCCGGAGGCGCAGAAGCTCGAACGCACCTTTATTGTCAATGCCCTTGACATGATGTATCTGTGGTACTATCAGCCGCGGGCTCAGGAAGCCTTCAGGCAGATGGTCCGCACCCTCACCAGCGCCGACAGAACAGTGCTTGCTCTCTCCCAGCTTGTGCTCATGCGGGAGCGGGAGGTGAGTCAGCTCATGGTCGACGGTCTGGTGGGCCGCAACTTTGCACGGCCCCTGGCCTTTTTCCTGAACAAGCGCAAGGAATACGTCAAGGCTGTTGTCCACCTGTGCAAGCCCGGAACCATCAGGCGCATGCACACCCACAAGGCGGTCTTCGGCAGCGAACACGCACGGGACTGACCTCTTGCAGGGACAGCGCGCAGCGGCCCTGGCGACGCTCAACGACGAACACGAAGGACAATTTATGGATACAGCACGCAACACTCAGGATCCGAAGCAGAATCAGCAGGATCAGGACAAGACAGCCCAGCCCCTGATGCTCTGGATGCCCGGGCTCTACGGTACGGGCATCCGCACCGCCCTGGAGGATCGCCTGCCCGCCGTCAGGCGTTTGTGGCCGGGCCTCCCCGGCCGGCTGGCCGCAGGAGAGGAAGGTGGCGCAAAGCCCTGGACACCCGATCATCTGCCCTGCTCCGAAGCCGAGATGGGCGCCTTTGTGGCCGAGCTTGAACGCTTTGCCCAGGACAGCGTGCGCGGCTCCGATGCCGTGCACGAGGCCGTGGTGGCCCGCATGAAGGACGAACAGGAGGCGCAGGTCCGGCGCGACCTTGCGGCCATAGAGGCCCTTGCACAGGATGGAGCCGGCGAAGAAGCGGCAGAGCGGCAGGCAGAGCTTGTGCGCCGCCGCGCCCAGCGCCTGCTTGCCTGGACCTGGCATCAGCAGAAGACCGTGGCCGAGATCACGGCCCTTGTGGAAAAGATCAATGCCGGCGTGCGCGGCCTCGGGCAGGGACTGTCAAGGGATGTGGATCACGAGCCTGTGCTTGAGGCAGGGCCTCTGCCCCTGGGACAGGACCTGGCCCAGGATGCCGCCCGCATGGCCGGCAGATGGCAGGTCTGGCTTGAGGCTGCCCTGGCCCTGGTGCCCGAAGGGACGGCCTTTGTATGGGAGCAGTGCGTGCCCGGCGCAGAGATGCCTGCCGACCTGCAGGCCCTGCAGGACAGGGCCGAAGCGGGCACGATAGACGGAGTGAGCGAGGTCACGGTGCAGGCAGGCGAGCTTCTGCCCGCATCGGTCGCATCGGGCCTGGTGGACGGAAGAAGATCGGTCCGCCTGCTCTTTGTGCAGGAAGGGTAGGGCGTCATGGCAGAGCTTGAGAGAGCTCCAAAGGGAGTCATCTTTGACTGCGACGGCGTCATGATTGACTCGACCGGAGCCAACCGCCAGTTTTACAACCTCATCCTGGACCACTACGGGTTGCCGCCCATGCGCCCCGATCAGGAGCGCTACGCCTTCATGGCCACCTCCAGGCAGGCTCTGGAAATGCTGCTGCCCGCCTCCCTGCACAAGGACATCGACCGCATGGGCAGGGAGATCGTCAACTACCGGAAACAGATCATGCCCCTGGTAAAAATCTTTCCGGGATTCCTTGATTTTGTCGGTGATTTGCATAATCATGGAATCAGAATGGCTGTCCTGACCAACAGGACGGCCGCAGGCATGCAATCCGTTCTGGACATTTTCAGCCTGCCGCCGTATTTTGATCCAGTAGTGACCGCCTCCAGTGGCACGCCCAAGCCGGATCCCGCGGGAGCGCAGTCCATTCTGGCAGCCTGGCAGTGTTCCGCAGAGGACGCCCTCTACATAGGAGACAGCGACGTGGATCGCCGCACAGCCAGGGCCGCGGGCATACCCTTTGTTGCCCTGTCCCCTGCCGGGACGCTGACCGGTGACTACACCGTGGCGTCCTATGCAGCCCTGGAGCGCCTTGTTCGTCCTGCCCTCGATCCATCCTGATTCGGAGCCTGCATGTTTGTCCTTTCCTATGCCCTCGATGCCGTGGCCGTCGTTGCCCACATGCTCATCAGTGCCTACATTCTGGTGATTCTGGCGGTCTGCGTGCTGTCGTGGTTCAATGTATCACCCTATTCCCACCCTGCCGTGCGTGTGCTCTGGCAGGTGACAGAACCGGTCTTCGAGTTCGTGCGCCGCAAGTTCCCCTTTGCCCGCCGTTTCGGAGGACTGGATCTGTCCCCCCTCATTGTGCTCATTGTCCTGGAGCTTGTGGATCTGATTGTGGTCCGCTCGCTTCGGCAGTTTGCAATGACCCTCTAGTGTGTACTCTGGCCTCCGGCTGCAGGGCCGGTCGCTTTTTGCCCCTATACCCTGCCGCAGGGCATTCCTGCGGATAACCTTAAAAAAGGGAGACTCGTCATGGACCAGCGCGACCGTGATTTCATCCAGGAAAATGCCGACAAGGATCCTGAACTGAAGTCGCTATGGGAAGATCATATTCTTTTGAGCAAACAGGTGGATAAGCTCGAGTCCAAGCCCTTCCGCAACCCCACGGAAGAACAGAGCCTCAGGCAACTCAAGAAACAGAAGCTGGAAGCCAAAACGCGTCTCGCCGACAGGATCGATGCGTTGCGTGCAGCCCAGTAATACGGAGAAAACTAATGGAATTGACAGGTGCGCAAATCCTTCTTGAATCGCTCAAGAAGGAAGGTGTTGACGTTCTGTTCGGTTATCCGGGCGGAGCAATCATCGATATCTATGATGAACTGACAAGGTACCCCGAACTGCATCACTACCTGGTACGCCACGAACAGGGTGCAGTCCATGCCGCCGACGGCTATGCCCGTGCCACCGGCAAGGTCGGGGTCGCTCTTGTAACGTCCGGTCCGGGTGCAACCAATGCGGTAACCGGCCTGGCGACCGCATACTGCGATTCCATTCCCCTAGTCGTCATTACAGGTCAGGTAGCCACCGGGCTCATCGGCAATGACGCCTTCCAGGAAGTCGACACTGTCGGTATCACCCGCCCCTGCACAAAGTACAACTACCTTGTGAAGGATGTGACCAAGCTGAGCCAGATCATCCGCGAGGCCTTCTACATCGCGAGAACTGGCCGCCCGGGCCCGGTGCTCATTGACCTGCCCAAGGACGTGCAGCTGGCCAAGACCGATTTCAAATGGTCCGACGACGCTGTGTCCATGCGCTCCTACAACCCCAACTACAGGCCCAACCACAATCAGCTGCGCAAGGCCATGGAGGCCCTGAAGGCCAGCTCCAGCCCGGTCATCCTGGCCGGCGGCGGCGTGATCCTTTCCAATGCCTCCGAAGTGCTGACCCAGTTTGCCCAGGAGACCCGCTGCCCCGTGGCCTGCACCCTCATGGGCCTGGGCTGCTTCCCGAGCAGCTCCGATCTGTGGCTCGGCATGGTCGGCATGCACGGCACCTACACGGCCAACATGTCCCTGAACAACGCAGACCTCATCGTCTGCGTGGGCGGCCGCTTCGACGATCGCGTGACCGGCAAGCTCTCCACCTTTGCGCCCAAGGCCAAGGTGGTGCACATCGACATCGACCCCACCACCATCCGCAAGAACGTCAAGGTGGATGTGCCCGTTGTGGCCGACTGTCGCCTGGCCCTGGAAGGCATGCTCGATCTTCTGCGCAGCAAGTACGCTGCCGAGGAGTGGGAAAACAGGCACAAGTCCTGGCTTGAGACCCTGCACACCTGGCAGACGGAGCAGCCGCTCTCCTGGCAGGCCAAGGGCCGCTACCTGAAACCGCAGCACGTGGTCCGCGTCCTGCGCCAGATCACCGGCGGCGATGCCATCATTGCCACGGAAGTGGGCCAGAACCAGATGTGGGCTGCCCAGTTCTACGACTTTGACGCTCCCCGCACCTTCCTCACCTCCGGCGGTTTGGGAACCATGGGCTACGGTCTGCCTGCCGCCATGGGCGCCCAGGTGGCCTTCCCCGACAAGCTCGTCATCGATATTGCCGGCGACGGTTCCATTCAGATGAACATCCAGGAAATGGCGACCATTGTGCAGAACAAGCTGCCCGTGAAGGTGCTCATTCTGAACAATACCTATCTTGGCATGGTCCGCCAGTGGCAGGAGCTGTTCTACAAGCACAATTACAGCAGCACGAGCATGCGCGGTCAGCCGGACTTCGTGAAGCTGGCCGAGGCCTACGGCGCCGAAGGCTATCGCATCACCGACGAAGCCGACCTTGAGCCCATGCTCCGCAAGGCCCTGTCTTCGCCCAATCCGGCCATCATCGATGTGCTCATCGAGCCGGAAGAGGACGTGTACCCCATGGTGCCTGCTGGCGCTGCACTTGATGAAATGCTGCTTGTGTAGGAGGCCCGACAATGATGGAAAACGAAAAAGACAGACATGTGCTTTCCGTGCTTGTGGAAAACGAGCCTGGCGTGTTATCCCGCGTTGTGGGTCTGTTCAGCGGCAGAGGCTACAATATCTACTCCCTGAATGTGGCTCCTGCTCTTGAGGAAGGCACAAGCCACATGACCATCACGACCTATGGCGACATGCAGATTCTTGAGCAGATCATGAAGCAGCTGCACAAGATTGTCTCTGTCATCAAGGTGGTGGAATACTCGGATATCCCGGCCGTCGAACGTGAGATGATGTTCGTCAAGGTGCAGGCCGAAGGCGCCATGCGCGGTGAAATCCTGCGCACCGTGGACATCTTCCGCTGCAAGGTCATTGACGTGAGTCCCACGGAAATCACCATCGAGGCAACCGGCGACCACGAGAAGCTCGACGCCATTGTGGGCCTGCTGCACCGTTTCGGCATCAAGGAAATTGCACGCACGGGTTCTGTGGTCATGCGCAGGTCCAGACGCAGCGAATAAGTACATTCAGCTGCCAGATGCACTCTTGACAAAAGAGAGCTAAAAACTATTCTTTGGAGAGCTTCTTTCCCTCAGTGAGGGGAAGAAGCTCCTATACTTTTTGCAAAAGAAGGCTCCTATGAAAATCTACTATGACAACGAAGCAGATCTTGCCGCCCTCAAAGACAAGACTGTTGCCATCCTTGGCTACGGCAGCCAGGGCCATGCCCATGCTCTGAACCTCCGTGATTCCGGCGTCAACGTGATCGTTGGCCAGCGTCCTGGCGGCCCCAACTACGAGCTCGCCAAGCAGCATGGCTTCGAACCCATGAGCGTTGCCGAAGCCTGCGAAAAGGCCAACATGATCATGGTGCTCCTGCCCGATGAAGTGCAGGCCGATGTCTACAAGAAGGACATTGCCCCCCATCTGAAGGACGGCGACACCCTGATGTTTGCCCACGGCTTCAACATCCACTTCCAGCAGATCGTTGCTCCTGCCGGTGTGGACGTCATCATGGTTGCCCCCAAGGGTCCCGGCCATCTGGTGCGTCGTACCTTCACCGAAGGCGGCGGTGTGCCGGATCTGATCGCTGTCTACCAGGATGCCAGCGGCAAAGCCAAAGAAAACGCCCTGGCCTACGCCAAGGGTATCGGCGGCACTCGCTCCGGTGTCATCGAGACCACCTTCCGCGAAGAGACCGAAACCGACCTCTTCGGCGAACAGGCCGTGCTCTGCGGCGGTCTTTCCGCCCTCATCAAGGCCGGCTTTGAAGTGCTCGTGGAAGCCGGTTACCACCCCGAAATGGCCTTCTTCGAATGCATGCACGAGATGAAGCTCATCACGGACCTCATCTACGAAGGCGGCCTGGCCCGCATGCGCTACTCCATCTCCAACACGGCTGAATACGGCGACTACACTGCCGGTCCCCGCATCATCACCGAGGACACCAAGAACGCCATGCGTCAGCTGCTGAAGGAAATCCAGGACGGCACCTTTGCCGGCAACTTCATCGACGAATTCAAGGCTCGTGGCAAGGCCCACTTCCTTGCAGTCCGTCGCATAGAAGCCGAGCATGAGCTGCAGATCACTGGCGACAAGATGCGCAGCATGATGAGCTGGCTCAAGAAGGACAAGAATTCCGACTAATTGAAGTTGGAATGACATAACAAAAAGGCACCGTATTCCGAGAGTTGGAGATACGGTGCCTTTTTTTGCTGCAAAATGCACACCTGGCACAGAGATCGCATGTGCGGGGCCCGAGGCCCTGTCATCCGCAAGGAATCTCTTTTGTCGTGATTTATGTGAAGAATCGGGAAAGACCACGATGACAGACATCGTTTGCAGGGAAGTGAGAAGTCGCATGATGGCCGGTATTCATTCAAAGGATACGCAGCCGGAACTGATCGTCAGAAAGTGGCTCCATGCACATGGCTACCGCTTCAGGCTCCACAAGAAGGAGCTCCCCGGAAAACCGGATATAGTACTGCCCAGGTACCATTCGGTGATTTTTGTCCATGGATGCTTTTGGCACAGACATGAACATTGCAGGTATGCGACGACACCGGGAACAAACAGCGAATGGTGGATGAAAAAGTTTCAAAAGAACGTGGAACGCGACAAGAAAGTCATGAAAGAGCTGGAGGAAATGGGCTATCACATTCTGGTCATATGGGAGTGTGAAATCAAGGACAAGTCGTATATTGAAAAAACAGTCAAATTTTTTGAAGAGATAAGGTAGCGCCTGATGAGGGAAAGCAATCAGGCACGCTCCAGTATGTCATGGACAATTGCCGCGATTTTCGTGGCAAAAAGCGGCGGCACCGCATTGCCAATCTGTCTGTATTGTTCAGTTCGATGCCCTTCAAAGAAGTAGTTGTCGGGAAAGGTCTGAAGGCGGGCAGCCTCCCGAACGGTGAGGCTCCTGCACTGGAGGGGGTCGTAGTGAATGAAATAGTGTCCATCCTTTTGGATATGGGCAGTAACGGTCGTTGAAGGAGCATCCTTCAATTGTACCCGGAAGCGATCATTGAAAATCATCTTTCCGGTACATTCGATGACATTTCTGTGCTGCGGAAGCAGTTCGACCGGGAAATCGGGCAGCTTGGGGCTCTTGCCGGTATGTTCCGCGTAGGCGGAAGCAAAGAAGTACCTCATCAGGTCTGAGGGCATGTGACCGCGAGCTTCATGCTGGGGGATGACCGCAAGTCGCCTGTCATGCGACCATTGGTAAAAATCCGTCATTTCCGGAGGACATTTTTTGCGGATGGTGTCATTTCCGGATTCGAGCTCGTGCAGTCGCCTGTACACATGCTCGACAAGATCAGGAGCAATGCCCTGCATGTCTACGTTTCTGAGAGCCAGGACAGCCGAAAGCCAGTCGCTGCTGTCAGCACTCGTGCGTCTGGAAATTTTGCTCCTGATGGCAGGCAGGTCGCCTATGGCATCCTCGACAGTGAGTTGATCGCACCTCTGCAGATGCCTGGGAGTGACCCGGATATCGCCTCTGATGCCAAGAAGGAAGAGTCTCTTGCGCTTCTGGGGGATGCCATAGTCCGCTGTATTGACCAGCAATGTGGGGAAATCCTCGGAAAAGGCCACTTCTTTCCCGGTGGCAATGGAAAAAAGACGATAATGGTGTCTTTCCATGCGGAGATATGCCAGGATCTTTTCCAGAATGGCGTGGTTGTCAATGCGTGCCGACAGAAGACCTTGCACATTTTCCATGACAAAGACAGGCGGTGCAAAATCGCTGAGCAGATTCAGGTACTGGATGTACAGAGTTTGCCTGGGATCCGTCTTTAACTTTGCATCTCCGGTTCTTCTGGCACGTCCTGCCAGGGAGTAGGCTTGGCAGGGGGGGCCCCCGAGCAGGACCCACTTGTCATGTCCCTTTATCCTCCTTGCGATTTCTGCATTGAGTCGGTCGCGGCTTTTGTCTTCCAGGGTGAGCTCGAGGACACAATGCATGGCCTTTTGGGCTTCTGGAGCATATCTTTGAAACAGAAGTTCCCTGCTCAGATCGCCCTGGAGATAGGCATAATAGTCTTCGGGGACGTCATTCTTGTCGAATTGCCTGAAAAAATGGCGCAAACGGAGAGTTTCGCAGGCTTGACCGTTGTTTTCGACGGAAAGCACACCGTCAAAAACTTTCCTGTTTCCAAAGCTGCAGGCACTGAAGCCTTCTCCCAGGCCGCCGGCTCCGGCAAAGAGATCTATGTAGGGAAAAGTTTTTGGGTCCATGCTCATGTCCAGCACATAAGTTGAAGAATTTCAATTTTTGTAGTAAATTTTTGGAAATAAAAAATAGATTAGCAAATTGCTTTGATTTTTGTCAAGAATACGTAATTTTGATTAGAAAATTTATATATTGGGTTGTATTTTTCGAGAAGGGTATATTCATATAGTAATGTTTAAAACATCTTATTAATGAAGTCTGAATATTTTTAATATAAAAATATATTATTGTCAATACTCTAATATTAAAAATAGACATATTTTTTGCTAAATATAATAGATGTATTTTTAGAAAAGCCATGAATATAATTAAAAGAATTTGGACAGATATAAAATCTTTCGTATCCAGCGAGGGAGATCAGAATCCTGACCATGCAAATGGAGCAGGAGAACATCTCCAGTGCTCCGATCGCATAGGTAACGAGGAGAATTTTGCATTTCTCCCTGAAGCTAGTACAGACAGTGGAGTACGGGATGGCAAAGATCATACGGCTCCGCTGGTAGCCGAGGGTGATTCGCTCAGCCATTTGCCTTCAGAGACTGTCCAGAAGGACATCGGGACATCAAGCGTTCACCGTGCAAATGCACGCATGTACGTGGCCATGCAACATGCCGTTCTAAACGGGTATGTGAACGTGATCGAGCGTTTGCTGAGAGAAGGGCATTCACCTGATGCCATGGACAGATACGGCGATACTGCCCTCATGCTTGCTGCCCGGACGGGTTCTGCCAAAATTTGCTCCATTCTTCTTGAAGCCGGAGCAGACAGGGATTTGAAAGACGCAAGAGGTCGTACTGCCCTGATGATAGCCGAAGAGCTCCATCACGCCGATGTAGTACGAATCCTGAATCCTGTTTCCGAAACCTTCGATTATGG
>DXHV01000040.1 GCA_019113165.1 Candidatus Desulfovibrio intestinipullorum | reverse complement strand
GGTCGAGCTTGCCGTCGCGCACGTCCTGCAGAAGGTCCCTGGCGTACTTGCTCAGGGCTTCCACAGTCTCCTCAGGGGTGGCACTGGTGACACGGCTGCCGCCGCGCAGTTCTTCCATGGCCTTCGTAAAGGCCACACGGCTCACGTTGTACTCGCGCAGCACCTTGCCCAGGGGCGTGGAACCGGGTTCGTCGGTAATGGCACAGAAGAGGTGATCCACGCTCACGTACTCGTCGTGCATGCGCGCCGCTTCCTGCTGGGCCGTGCTGATGACCTCAAGAAGGCGCTTGCTCACCATGAGCTTTCCGGGCTCCACCTGCAGTCCGGAAACGGAGGGACGCTTGCGCACCGCCTCGTCCACAGCCACGTCAAAGGCCTTGAGCTGCACGCCCATGCGTTCCAGGATGGCCGGAACAATGCCCTTTTCCTGACGGATCAGCGCCAGGGCAAGATGTGCTGTATCGGTTTCCTGATGGCCAAGGCCATTGGCAATGCTCTGGGCATCGCTCAGGGCCTCTCTGGCCTTGTCGGTGAATTTTTCTATATTCATACAGCGTTTCTCCTCCAGGCAGGACCTTTTCCTGCCTGAACGGTCCGGTCTGTACAGTGTCAGGCCGAACCCGCAATGTGTTTGTCTGTATCTTTGGCAGTTTCTGCTGCAGAAAGATGTACTCCAAGGCAAGTCAGGATGTATCTTGCGGTCACCTGGCATCTCCCTGCAGACAGAAGAGAATGCATTTCTGTCCTTACTGTCATGGATTATCGTCCCTGATACAGGACCTTGAACAGCATTCCTTCACTGAAGGAAAGATAAGCATCCTTGTTTCTTTGTCCAGATTTCCAGGGCCAGAACAGGAGAAAATTTTGTGCCTGCTCCCGGAGCAGACGATCGAAAACGAAGAAGCCGTCACAGACATTGTCTGCTGACCTCTGGCACAGGGCGCAAAAAGGGCAGGAATGGACGCTTCGGGGGTGTCCTGTGGTCACTCCCCGGCCCCATTGCCTGCCCTTTTTTTCCGCCTGAGGGCACTTGCCGCACGGCGTCCGCACGACATTTGTGAGCCCCTGGATTGCATCTTCCGCGCAGCGATCAGATGAGCCGGCGCAGATGGCGGATTTCGCGTTCCAGCTCGCTGATGCGGTCCAGAAGTTCCACCACGATGGTGCCGCCAACCACGGGCAGCTCGAAGTCGCAGCACAGGCGCTCCAGCTTGCGCACGCGGGCTATGTCGTCTTCCTGAAAGAGCAGGGTCTGCTGCGTGCGCACAAAGTGCAGCCAGTCCAACTGCAGAAGCTCCACAAGACGCTCGCGGGGCAGCCCCGTGCGGTCCAGGAATTCCTCCTCGCTCATGAGGCAGGACTGGGCCGGCAGATCCGTTTCCTTGCGAATGATGATGTTGGTCATGAGTATGCCTCCTACCCTCTGGCCCTGAAGGTCGAGCACCGGGCGAGCCTGTTCCACAGATCCAGCTCTTCCGGCGAACTGTGCGCGGGCACCTGAATCTGCAGGGTGGCGTAAATGTCGCCCCTGCTGCCCTCGGGTCCGAGCCCCTTGCCGCGCAGGCGGAACTTGCGTCCGGACGAACAGCCGGCAGGCAGGTTCATCTGCACCATGCCCTCAAGGGTGGGCACTTCCACCGTTCCGCCCAGGACCGCTTCCCAGGGGGCCACATTCAGGGTGCAGTGCAGATTGCTGCCGTCCACCCTGAAGACGGGATGGGGCTTGTAGTGGATCTGGACATAGAGATCGCCGCGGCCGCCGGGACCTGGCTGGCCCTGACCTGCCAGACGCAGCCGGCCCTCGTCCCGCACACCCTGCGGGATGTTGACCTTGATCGTCTTGTAGGACGTCCCGTCCGGGATCTGCAGGGAACGCTGGCCGCCCTTCTGGACATCCTCCAGGGAGAGGGAAAGATCCATCTGCAAATCGCTGCCGCGCATGGAGCGTGCGCGACCGCCCTGACTGCCAAAGACATCGCGGCCGCCAAAGAGCGACTGGAAGAAGTCCGAGAAGTCGCCTCCGCCCATGCCGCCCATGCCGCCCATGTCGCGGCCATTGAAGGAGAAGTGGACATTGCCCCGGTCAAAGCCCTGACCGCCGAAACCTCCAAAGCCGCCGAAGCCGTCAAACTGCTGCCCCTGCTGCCAGTTCGGACCGAGCTGATCGTAGAGCTGGCGCTTCTTGGGATCCTTGAGGACTTCGTAGGCCTCGTTGATTTCCTTGAACTTTTCCTCGGCCTTCTTGTCGCCGGGATTGAGGTCGGGATGGTATTTTTTCGCAAGCTTCTTGAAAGCCCTGGCAATGGTGTCCTTGTCCGCCGAGCGGTCCACACCAAGCAGTGCGTAATAATCCTTGTATGAAACAGCCATTGTTCCTCCGAAACGCTGCGTGCCATGTCACCTGACCTTCAGCACGTCCGGGCATGTACCTGATTCCTGCCCGGGAACAGGCATGCGCTGAGCGCAGACCTGTCCCTCTTCTCTTCATGACACGCCAAGATTCCAGGAACAGACAGGAGCAGCAGGCAGTCTGCATCGCCCTGCCAGCCCTGGCTCAAGGGTCCTGCCGCCCGTGCACAGGCGATTGCGAAGAATCGGCAGGCAGGGCAGCCAGGCCTTCAGGCTTATACTAACATAATCATGCCCCGGTCTGCGTCAATGTGCTCCCTTCCCTCTTCCCGGGAACACGGCGACAAGCCTCCGGAATATCTGGAATCTGTCTGGATGTCCCAGTGCCCTGTGCCGGCAGCTGTCCCCTTGCAGCAGTCTTCCGGGGGCAGCAGCCTCTGGAGCCGCCCCTTTCGCTGTCCGGCTATACTAGCCTCTGCGGCGATCGTGCTCCTTGAGTCTGTAGAAGCGCTTCTTTTCGTCGTACATGGCCCGGTCGGCCTCATGAAACTGCTCGTTAAAGCAGGCTTCGTCTCGCCAGGAAATGCCGATGGACACGCTGCCCCTCGTGCGTTCTATGCAGCGGCGGGCCAGTTCCACGTTCCTTCTGAAGGTCGCCTCGTCACTGCTGTCGTCGGCCACGATGATTTCGTCGCCGCCTATGCGGTAGCACTTGTTGCGGAAGAAGCCGTCAATGCACTGCACGGTCTTGCGAATGAGCTCGTCACCCGCCGCATGGCCGTACAGATCGTTGACCTGCTTGAGGCCGTTGAGATCGAAGAAGGCCACGCCCAGGGGGCCCTTGAAGGAGGCATTGCGGATCTGGTTGAACTTGCTTCGGTTGTAGATGCCGGTCAGGGAGTCCTCGTAGCTCTTTCTTTCCAGAAGGCGCGCCTGCTTCTCGAGGGCCATGGTCTTGGTGCGGACCTCTTCCTGCACGTACTTGCGGGATTCTCTGGCCATCTGGGTGGGAAAGCCCACATCCTTGTCGTTCATTTCCGTATACGGATTGGAAATGTGGATGTGGCAGCACCTGGGGCTCTCCCCTTCCCAGCGGAACAGTATCGTGATGCGCTGATGGACGCGGAGGAAGATGCCCGTGCCGGGATCCGTGGCAACATAGAACATTCCGGAACACAGATAGACGTCCTCTGCCAGCTCCAGAACATCATAGTGCTCGTCAGAAATGTTGCATTTGGGCACCTTGCCGGCAAACTGCCGGAAAATTCCCCTTACTCTGTCACCGCCCACCGCGTACTCGTGCTCTGCAGCGCCTATCCAGCTGAAGGTATCCGAAAAGGTACTGACAATGGCCTCGACATTGTTCTCGCAATAGTGCTTGTGCAGGATACGGCTCGTGATCTCACGCACCATGCGGCATCTTGTCCGGTCTCCGCTCTCTTCCATAAGGCTTGTTCCGTCGGGAAAGGTGCCCTGTCCTGACAGGCTTTTGCTCGCGTCAGGGTGGCTCCCGTTATTCCATGCAAATTCTCTACTGTGGTGAACTATAGCACAAAGGCACAACCTGTACCACAGGAAATATAACTGATTGCATGGCCAGTCACTGGAAGGGGACAGACGGAAGCAGGGCAGAAAAATGCTCCGCTCAGGGAACTCCAGGTGCCTGTCCTTTCTGTCAGCTCTTGGCAAAATCAAGTGCGGATGGAGAATTTCTTGACTCAGGCTCTGGCCAGAGGGGCTCGCAGAGGCTACATCCGCACCCTGTACGAAAGAAGACGGCACGCATTCCTGCACCCCATTTTTTTCAAGGAGTTTCCCATGCGCATAGAACAAATCCGCAATGCCACCCTGCGCGTCACCTTTGCCGGGACAACCTTTCTCATCGATCCCTGGCTTGCCGGCAAGGGCAGCATGGGCTGCTTTGCCGACACGCCCTTTCAGGTCTGCCACCCCGAACAGAAAACCATTCCCATGCCCATCCACGATCTGCCCATGACGAGAGAAGAGGTGCTGAAGGGCGTCGATGCCTGCATCATCACCCATGTGCACCCCGATCACATAGACATGGCTCAGGACGGCACCGTGGGCGCTTATCTGCCCAAGGATATGCCCTGCCTTGTGCAGAGCAGCGAAGATGCCGAAGTCCTGGCCCGTTCGGGCTTTGCCAGGGTGGATGTCCTGGGCTCGAGCTCTTCCTTTGCCGGCATTGCCCTCACCAGGACGCCAGGCTGCCACGGCACGATAGTGCCCTGCGGCCCCTCCTGCGGTGTCCTCTTCAGCCACCCCGAAGAAAAAACGCTCTATGTGGCCGGCGACACCATCTGGTACGAGGGCGTGGCCGACACCCTGCAGCGCTTTGCCCCCGATGTCATTGTCCTCAATGCCTGCGCGGCCGAACTGGTGGGCTTTGGCCGCCTCATCATGGACGATCAGGACGTGGCCATGGTGAGAAAGGCCTGCCCGGAGGCCGAAATTGTCATAAGCCACATGGATAACGTGGCCCATGCCTCCATCACCCGTGCGGACATGAAGGAGCGTCTGAACAGGCTTGGCCTGCACGAGAAGATGCACATGCCCGAAGACGGCGAGGTCTGCACCTTCTAGGGAGCAGCCCCTGCCAATCCTGCCAGTCTGCTCCCTGCAGACAGATCCTCTTCTTTGCGGCCCGGAACGTGCCCTCATGCACTTCCGGGCTGTTTTTTGTCTGCAAGAGGGCTGGCCGGACGAATCGCAGGCTTGCCAGAATCACCGACGCACGTCCCGGGCACACATCCCTGCCAGCTCCTGTGCGTTCAGCGTCCGTTTTCCTGCAGAACAATCTGCACCTCGATGTTGCAGTGCTCGCCTGCCTTGTCCAGGACAGCCTGCATGGCGTCCATCTCCTTGAAATAGATGTCAAAAAAGACATTGTGGGCGCCGGTTACGGCATAGCAGTGCACAAGTCTGCAGCAGGAGGGCGTGCACAGGGCAAGGAAGGCCGCCTGCTCCGTCCTGGTCATGCGGGCCCTGATAAGGGCATGTATCCTGTAGCCAAAAACCGGACAGTTCACGTTCACGGTATAGCGCTCAAGAATGCCCAGGCTCTCCAGGCGCTCCACCCTGTTGCGGACAGCCTGGCCTGTCAGGTGCACCTTCCCGCCAAGCTCCTTCATGGTCATGCGCGAGTTTTCGTGCAGGCATTCTATGATGCGGACATCCGTCTCGTCGATGCGCTTTTCTTCAGCCATGAAACCTCCCTCAGGGGGAACTCGAGGCCCCCGGTGCCGGAAATTCTGAGTACAGATCACGGGACAAACAAAAAAAGGGGATCCTGCCGACAAGGAAGGTCTGTCGGAAGGATCCCCTCAGAAAATGCGCGCACGCGAGGCAGGCCCGGCATGCCCCGCATGGGCCTTCAGCCAGGATTACACCATGCCGTGCTCGCCGGGCTTTTCGTAGGTCTCCTGCTTGGAGGCCTTCACGTAGAAGTCCCTGTCGCCCAGGGCCAGCAGCATGGGGCAGGCCACAAAGAGGGTCGAGAAGGTACCCACGGCCACGCCCACGGTCATGGTCAGGGCAAAGGAGTAGATGACGCCGCCGCCCAGGATGAGCAGGGAAACCGAGGCCATCAGGGTTGTGGACACCGTGAGCACCGTACGAGCCAGCGTCTGATTGATGCTCTGGTTGATCATGATGTCGAGCGGCTTGTCGTTGTGCAGACGCAGGTTTTCGCGCAGGCGGTCAAAGGTGATGATGGTATCGTTCAGGGCATAGCCTATGATGGTCAGAATGGCTGCGAGCACATTCAAATCAAGATCGATGCTCAGGAACGAGAGCAGCCCCACGGCCACGATGACCACCACGAGCAGACTGGTGACAGCTGCCAGGGCAAAGTTGAGGCGCATGAAGAAGCACACGCCCAGGGTAATGGCCATGGCCACGCAGACCAGAATGCCAGTGCTCACCCCTGTCAGGCCCACCACATAGGTGGCGCCCCACAGGCAGACCGCCATGGCAGCTGCCGCCATCCAGCGCTGTTCAAAGCGGCCGGAGATGTACACGGCAATGGTGAGAATGGCATAGAAGATGGCGCTCAGGCCCTTTTCCGTCAGGTCCTTGCCGACCTTGGGGCCCACGACTTCCAGGCGCTCCATGGCAGCCGGATTGTCGGGGAAGGCCTTGACCAGGGACTGTTCTATGCGGGTACGCAGCTCCATGGGGGACAGTTCGCTGGAGTTGAAGCGCAGCAGATAATCCCTGCCCACTTCGCCGTAGCGCTGGATGGAGAGGCCAGGCAGTTCCGGCACGTCCAGTCCCTTCTTGAGGGTCTGATCATCTATGTTCTGGGCAAAATGCACCTGGGCTATCACACCGCCGGCAAAGTCGATGCCGAGTTTCAAGCCATTGCCGAAGATCACGGAGGCCAGGGAAAGGAGCATGGCAATGGCAAAGACGGTATAGCCTATCTTGCGCCTGCCAATGAAATTGATATTGACGTTGGGTTTTACAATATGGAATGGCATGTGTCCCTCCGGCAACTAGATGCTCAGGCCCTTGGAGCCACGGGCGCGGGCGATATACTCGAAAATGACACGGGACACAAACACGGCCGTGAACATGGATCCCACAATGCCCAGGGTCAGGGTCACGGCAAAGCCGCGCACTGGTCCTGTACCGAACTGGTAGAGGATGACAGCCGTGATGATGGTCGTCAGGTTGGAGTCGATGATGGCCACGGAGGCGGCATCAAAGCCTGCCTTGACAGCTGCCAGGGGCGAGAAGCCCCGCCGCAGCTCTTCTCGTATTCGTTCGTAGATGAGCACGTTGGCGTCCACGGCCATGCCGATGGTCAGCACGATACCGGCAATGCCCGGCAGGGTCAGGGTGGCCCCGAAGGCGGACATGCCCGCCAGAATGATGAGCAGGGTGAAGCAGAGGATCACGTCGGCAATGACACCGCTCATGCCGTAGTACACGGCCATGAAGATCATGACTGTGGCAGCACCCACCAGCCCCGCCATGATACCGCTGTCAATGGATTCCTGGCCAAGGGAGGGGCCGACCGTGCGCTCTTCGAGAACGGTTACAGGGGCAGGCAGGGAGCCTGCACGCAGCACGATGGCCAGGTCCTGGGCCTCGGCCGTGGTGAAGTTGCCGGAGATGCTGGCCCTGCCGCCGCCGATGCGTTCGCGGATCACCGGGGCAGAGTAGACCTTGCCGTCCAGGACAATGGCCATGCGGCGGTTCACGTTCTCGGCTGTCACGCGCTCGAAGATGTCCGCACCGCGGCTGTTGAAGTTCAGGGTCACGTAGGCCTGATTCATCTGGTCAAAGGCCGGACGGGCGTCCGAGACGTCCTCGCCGGTCAGCATGGCATCGCGCTCCACGGCAATGAGCTGATTGGACTGCTCCTGCCTGCCCGGATCCTTTTCGAGCAGCGGCAGGGCAATGACGCCTGCGGGCAGCACGGGCTTGGTGGGATCCACGTCGTCACGCACAAGGTGGAATTCCAGGTGGGCGGTCTGGCCGAGGAGCTGGACGGCACGACGGGGATCGGAAATGCCGGGCAGCTGCACCTGAATGCGGTTGTCGGCCTGCTTGCGGATATCTGGTTCCGCCACACCGAACTGGTCGATACGGTTGCGGATGGTGCGCAGGGCCTGGTCCATGGCCAGATCTTCTATGCGCTTGATTTCTTCTGGAGCCAGGTGGGCCATGTATCTGAGCTGGCCCGCTTCGCCGCGCTGGGGGTCATCCAGCACAAGCTGGGGGAAACGCTTGGCAACCAGTTCCTTGAGCGGCTCCTCGTCCGAGGCACGGGGAACAAGGAATTCCAGGGTGGTGCCGCCAACCACACGCGGGCGCAGCACGGCAATCTTCTTTTCCTGGCCTTCACGGCGCAGATCCTGGCCCGTGATGGCCAGGGAATTGCTCACGGCCTTATCCACTTCCACACCAAGGGTGAGATGGATACCGCCCTTCAGGTCCAGGCCCAAGTTGACCCTGCTGTCCGGCAGTATGGGTGCCAGGGCTGTGCCCAAAATCGGGATATTGGGCAGGGCATAGGCAAGTGTCAGCACGAGAACCAGCAGGATGACAAGGACACGCCATCTATGAATCATGGTGACTCCAAAAAAATCAGAGAAAATCCGGCGGCTTTGCCGCGCATTCTACTTCAGCTGAAAAAATGAAAAGACGCTTTCTGTCGTACCGGGACGGACAGAAAGCGTGGCTCAACAAAGAAAATTTCGGTTACTTTTTCTTGGCTGGTTCGGGCTCGACGGGCTTGCCATCCTTGTCAACAACATTGCCAATGGCAGCACGGCTCATGCGCAGCTTGGATTCGCCGCACTCGAGCAGCACGGTTTCCTCGTCGATTTCCACGATACGGCCCAGGAGGCCGGCAGAGGAAATGACGTAATCTCCCTTCTTCAGGGCGGCCAGCATGGCCTTGTGCGCCTTGGCACGCTTCTGCTGCGGGCGGATGAGCAAGAACCAGAAGATCACAAACATGAGGATGAGCGGGAAGAACTGCATCAGCATGTCTGTTCCGCTCGGAGCAGCACCTGCAGCGCCCTGAGGCGGAGCCATGGCAAAAGCTTCACTGACAAACAACAAGAGACACCTCCAAAAAATCAATGGCAGAAAACCGCCAGCCACGGGCCCGCAGCAAGGCAGACCCCCAACGCACAAAAAGCCGGCACAGGCACGCGCTGCCTCACGGGCTCATCCCCTGCAAGAGGGGGCACGGGGCACCGCTTGCCCTGCATTGCGCACATCAGCAAAAGACGGGCAAGCAGGCGTCACAACGTCCAGCGGTTCGGGAATTTTGCATCTTCCCCGCAAGTCACTACAAAAAAGACGAAGCTTTTGCAAGAATTTTGCAGGAGCGCCTTGGAGGACGGTCTCTGAAACGGGCCGACGACAGACGCAGGGACTGGCGGAAAAGGCCTGCAAAAGGTTGATAATTTAGCCCTGGACGGGGCTTCCTGCAAGAGGCCTGCCACAGGGAATCCGGGCAGCCCCCGGGAGAGCTTGTGCCTTCCTGTCCAGGGAAAGCTGTGCAATTTGGAGGACATCTGCACCCAGCGCGTCCCTGCAAAAGCAAGCACTGCTCTCTGCATCATGACATTTTCACGACAGGACGGTGACGCTTCCCAGGCAGACCAGCCCCTGCTGGGCCCGAATCTGCATGGAATCCGTACCGGTACGCCCTTTCAGGCACCTGCCCTTGTCTGTCTGCAAAAAAAAGCGTTCCAGATCCTTGACAGGTCAAGACTCCGGGAAGTATGGTGCCTTTCCAATTTTTTGTAACGGCGCCCAGCGCCGGGAGGGACAAAAGTCATGCTCGCATTGCAAAATGCTACCAGGACACCCGAAGGTGTCGTCGTGAACGGCTTCGTGGTCGCGCCTGCCATTGACAAGTGCACAGGCTGTGATCGCCTGCGCGAATTCGAAGGTGAAAATTTCTGCTCCAGCTACCCCAACCCCACCAGCAAGTGGGCCGGTGGCCGCTGCAACTTCGCCACCCACGTCAAGGTGGAAGCTGCAGCCGCAGCAAAGGTCAACCCCCTGAAGGCATCCAAGCGTGCTGCCAAGGGTCGCTAGGCCGACAAAATTTCCTGCCGGACGGCAGAGAGGGAGGCTTCCCGTGCGGGGCCTCCCTTTTTTGTCGCCTTCTTCTGCCGCCCCTGTATCGTCCGAATGCGCCCCGGGACAGGCAGGCTCAGCGGTCTCATCCGCTCCGAAATCAGAGCCTGCATGGTGTACGTCTGCACCTTCCGGGCCTTGCACCCTGCAGGTGTTCTGGCATAAGACAGCGCCACAAAAAATCACCAGGAGAGCGCCATGCTTGCCAATCTCTTATCCCATCTGGGCAGACAAGGGGATCTGGTCTTCGATCTGCAGTCCGCCCTCACGGCCGCCCGGGCTGTGGGCCCGGACAACGGCGGACAGGGCGAAGCGGCCAAGGCAGCCCTGATCGAGGACTTCCTGCGGGCCCACGACATAACGGACATCGTGCACATCGATGCCCCGGATGCGCGTGTTCCGGGCGGTCTGCGCCCCAACTTCATTGCCACCCTGCCGGGCAAATCCCCAAGAGCGCTCTGGCTCTTTGCCCACATGGATGTGGTGCCAAGCGGCGATCCCGCCCTGTGGACAAGCGATCCCTGGACGGTGGTACGAAAGGGCGATCTGGTCTATGGCCGTGGCGTGGAAGACAATCAGCAGGCCTTGGTCTCCATGCTCCTGCTGGCCAAAGGCCTTCAGGATCTGCACATCGTGCCCGAATACACCCTGAAGCTTGTCTTCATGAGCGACGAGGAGTGCGACAACACCATGGGCCTTGCCCATGTGCTTGAAAAGCGCGGCGATCTCTTCCCTGCGGATGATCTCTACATCATCCCTGACGGCGGCTCCCCGGACGGCTCGGAAATAGAAATTGCCGAAAAGAGCCTCTGCTGGCTCAGGTTCACGGTGACAGGCGAGCAGTGCCACGCCTCCCTGCCGCACAGGGGCGTCAATGCCCTGGTGGCCGCCTCGGCCATCATCATGGACCTGCAGAATCTGGCTCAGGACTTTCCTGCCAGCAATCCCCTCTTTGCGCCTGCTGTCAGCACCTTTACCCCCACACGGCACGAAAACAACGTGGACGGAGTCAACATCATGCCCGGTCGCGATGTCTTCTGGATGGACTGCCGCGTCCTGCCCGAAACGGATCTGGACAGTGTCTGCAGCCGCATCCGGGAGCGGGCCTCTGCCTGCGCGGCCCGTTATGGCGCCACGGTCAGCGTGGACATGCCCGTGACGCACCGCTCCTCAAAAACTGACGCCGATGCACCCGTGGTCAGGGCTCTGACGCAGGCTCTGGCAGAGGCCGGCATCACGCCCCGTCCCGTGGGCATAGGCGGTGCCACAGTGGCCGCCCTGCTCCGTCACCGGGGCCTTGCCGCCTGCGTGTGGAGCACCATTCTTTCCTGCTGCCACGAACCCAACGAACACTCCTCCATCACCGCCACCATGAAGGATGCGCAGGTCTTTGCCCGCATTGTTCTTGGCTCCACCAGTTTCTAGGACGATTTGTACGTGAGCACTCTCTTTGACTGCATTGTTGTCGGCGGCGGCCATGCCGGCTGCGAGGCTGCCTGTGCCCTGGCAAGGCTCGGCCACTCCACCCTGCTCATTACCGGCAATGTGGACAGGCTCGGCCATCTTTCCTGCAATCCGGCCATAGGCGGCCTTGCCAAGACCCACATGGTCCGCGAAATCGACGCTCTGGGCGGCCAGATGGGCCTGTGGGCCGATGCCTCTGGCATACAGATGCGTGTCCTCAACATGAGCAAGGGACCTGCCGTGCGGGCCACCAGGGGGCAGATGGACCGTGCCCACTACATGCAGAATGTCCGCAGCACCCTCTTTGCCCTGCCCCATCTGCGCATCTGGCAGGACCAGGTCACAGCCCTCATGACAGACGATCGGGCCGTCACGGGCGTGAAGACAAGGCAGGGCCTGAGCTTTGCGGCCAGGCACGTGCTGCTGACCACGGGCACCTTCCTGGGCGGCCGCATCCACATAGGCCTTATCAACCTGCCTGCCGGCCGCCTGGGCGACGAACCGAGCACGGGCCTGAGCGACGCACTGAGCGCCCTTGGCATACAGCTCGGCCGCCTCAAGACGGGCACAACACCGAGACTTCTGGCCCGCAGCATCGACTTCTCCGTGCTGGAGCCCCAGTACTCGGACGATCCCCTGCCGCAGTTCAGCTTCTGCGGACCGGCTCCGTCCCTGCCCCAGGTGCCCTGCCACATTACCTGGACCAGTGCCGAGACCCACGAGATCATCCGCGAGGGATTTGACCGCTCGCCCCTCTTCACCGGAGTCATCCAGGGCACGGGCGCTCGCTACTGCCCGTCCATTGAGGACAAGGTGGCCCGTTTCCCGGACAGGGAACGCCATCATGTCTTCCTGGAACCCGAAGGCCTGGACGGCGCGGAAGTCTACTGCAACGGCATCTCCACAAGCCTGCCCCTGGACATACAGGAACGCATGATCCACTCCATCCGGGGCCTGGAGCACGCCGTCATGGTCCGGCCGGGCTACGCCATAGAATACGACTACGCCAATCCCGTGCAGATCAAGAAGACCCTGGAAACCAAGGCCGTGCCCGGCCTGTGGTTTGCCGGCCAGATCAACGGCACCTCGGGCTACGAGGAGGCGGCAGCCCAGGGCCTGTGGGCAGCCCTCAACATCTCCTGCCGCCTGCGAGAGCGGCCGCCCTTCCTTTTGCGCAGGGACGAGGCCTACATGGCCGTGCTCGTGGACGACCTGGTCACCCTGGGCACCCTGGAGCCCTATCGCATGTTCACCTCCAGGGCCGAACACCGTCTGCTCCTGCGCGAGGACACGGCGGACATGCGCCTCACGCCCGTGGGCCGCGAACTGGGTCTTGTGGACGACAGGCGCTGGGAGATCTTCGAGCGCCGGCGCGAGCAGTGCCGCACGGTCACGGATTTGCTTGAACACAGGCGCTGCCAGGCTCGAAGCAAAAAGGCTCCGACGGACGACACAGGCGCTGCGGACAGTGCCCGGCTGAATGATCCCTCCCTGCAGGGCCAGACCCTGGCCGATGTCCTGCGCAGACCGGAAATCGATCTCGACGCCCTGCGCAGCCTGGACGCGGAGCTTGATGCGAACCTTGCCGGTATTGATGCCTTCACACGGCTCACCATACAGTCCGACGTCAAGTACAAGGGCTACATGGACCGCCAGAAGGCCCTGGTCCAGCGCAGCCTCAAGCTCGAGGAAACACCCCTGCCCGACGACATCGACTACCGCTCCGTGGCCGGCCTCTCCAACGAGGTGGTGGAAAAGCTCTGCCGCATCCGCCCCGCAAGCCTCGGCCAGGCGGGTCGCATTTCCGGGGTGACGCCGGCAGCCGTGGATTGCCTGGAAATCCATCTGCACAAGCTGGGGCTTCTGCGGTTCCACAAGGTGCGCTCCTGAGCCTTTTCCTGCCCGAGCCTCTTCGGCCTGTTCCCTGAGCCAGTCCCGAACAAAAAAATGACAGAGCAGCAAGCCGCCCCTTCCCCATGCTTTGCCATGAGGACGGGACGGCTTGCTTTTGTTTTTTCCGAAAAGACTAAGTGTACAGATCGCAAGCTGTTGACCTCTACCGGCCGGACAGGCTACAAGAAGGGAGCTTGGCAGATTGTTCCCCATCCCAATGGTTCCTGAAGCGGATCCAGAGAAAAGGGGTTTGCGGTCAGCAGCGTGCGTTCCTTCCCCGTGCGCCCTGCCGGAAGCGCTCTGCCAGGCCTGACGTCCCGGACCAGGGGACGTTCGGATCACGGAACAATCAGCAAAGGAGCTGACATTGGACAGCGGCAGTTCGGGCCACAGTACCAGTCTCTGGGGCCGGCTTGGCCACTTTTTCGGCCATGAACAAGAAGAAAGCCTGGAAAGAGCCATCATAGATGCCCGTGCAGATGGCGAAGTCGAACCGGAACAGGGTGCCATGATGCTGGCCATCCTTCGTTTCAAGGATCTGCAGGTGCAGGACACCATGACCCCCAGGGCAGACATAGACTGCGTGGAGGACGACACCCCCTTGAGCGAGGTGGCGCAGACGGTCATCAGTTCCGGCCATTCCAGACTGCCCGTTTACCGGGACAACAGGGACAATATTGTCGGTGTTGTCCATGCCAAGGATCTGCTCAAGTGCCTGGGCAATACCAGTGCCCTGCAGGATCCGGTCTCCACCATCATGCGTGAAGCCTTCTTTGTCCCGGAAACCAAATCCATCCCCACCCTGCTGCAGGAATTCCGCCTGCGCAAGCAGCACATAGCCATTGCCCTGGACGAGTACGGCGGCACCAGCGGCCTCATCACCTTCGAGGACGTGCTGGAGGAAATCTTCGGCGACATAGAGGACGAGCACGACAAGCCGGCCAAGGACACCATCACGGATCTGGGCAACAATTCCTACGAGATGTCTGCCCGTGTCTACCTGGAGGATCTGGCCGAGTTCGGACCGAAGATTGAATCGGAAGACGTGGACACCATTGGCGGCTTCCTCTCCATGGAGGCCGGACACGTGCCTTCCGTGGGCGAAAGCATGACCGTGGAGGGCTGGACCTTTACCATTCTTGATGCCGACAAGAAGCATGTCAAACTCCTGCGCATGACCAGGAACGCGGAAAGCGACAAGGACCATTCCGACAAGCCTGCAGAAGAAAGGCAGTGAGCAGTGTCAGGGAGCAGGGGCTCAAAGCCCCTGACGTTTTCCCTGTGCTCCCAAAGACCAGCGGCACATGCCCTGGTCTTTTTTCATGCCGGACAGGACGGCCCGCAAATCTCCCGGGGCTTTCGTACCCTTCACAGCCTCCGGCCCCTGAAGTGATACGGCCTTGAATTTCTTTCTGTAAAAGTTTAGTTGGGGGCAGTGTCTCCCGGGCGTCTCTCCGCAAGGAGCCTTCCACAAGGATGTGTCCGCAGGATCCTCCCGGGCCAGCCGTCCCCGCAAGGGACCAGAGGCCCGCAGGGCCCCGGCACACAATGTCGCAGGACGGAGCCACAACTGACACAGGGCAGAGGCATACTGTGTCCGGCCGGGGGCGCAAGGCCTCAGCCCCTGCTTCAGTCGGACAGGGGCACATCAGGGCGCCCCATTTGCCCATCGGGGGCTCCTTCAACCCAAGCATGGAGGCAGGAGCAGTCTCGTAACCGGGGAACAGCCTTCTTCCCGGGCATGAGGCCTGCCGGAGTTTTCAGCCATGGCGTACACTACAGGTTTCACACCGATCCGTCTGCTGGCGTCGCTCCTTGTGATCGCCGGTCTGTGGCTTGGCTTTCCCAATACCTTTTTCTCCTGCCCCCTGCTGGTTCTGGCCTATCCCGCAGGACTGGCCCTGCTGGGACATTCTGCCCAGACTCCGAAAAAGGCCTTTCTGACAGGCTGGCTTGCTGCCTCCACAGGCCACATCCTCACCCTGTCCTGGCTCACAGTCCCCCTCTCCCGTGTGGGCGGACTGCCCATGGCCGCAGCCGCGCCCTGTGCCGTGCTGGTGGCCGTGGCCCTGGCCACGCAGGCAGGCCTCTTCGCCCTGCTTGTGCGACGCTTCTGGCAGCCGGCACGCGCGGCCTCCTCGCTCGCCCTGGCCCTTGCCTGGTATTTTCTCGAATACGGCTATGCCCTGGCGGCAGGCTTTCCCTGGCTCCCCCTCTCGGGTGCCCTGATCATCTGGCCCTGGACCATGCAGGGTGCCGACATCCTGGGAGCCACCCTCACAGGCTCCCTGTGGGCCGGTGCAGCCCTCATGCTCACGGGTGCGCTGCTGACAAGGCAGCTCAGGCCCCTCTGGGGGACCCTGGTCCTTGCCCTGGCTCTTGGCAGCTACGGTCTCTGGCAGCTGCAGGCGCATCCGCAGACAGCAGCCACTGGTCCAGACGAAGCGACAAAAGCCCTGCCCAGGCCGGTGGAAGACAGAGCTGTCTTCCCTGTGCTGCTGGTGGAAGGCAATATCGACCAGAACCAGAAGTGGGTGGAAGCCTTCCGCACGCAGACCGTGGACACCTATGTGACCCTGACCCGCGAGGCCCTGCACAGGGCCAGGGTGTCTGTTCAGACAGGACAGCCTGTTCCGACTGATCAGACCGGTCAGGCCGAACCGTTCCATCAGCAAGATCAGGCCGGTCGGGCCCTGGCCGACTACCTTGGCCGCGGGCTCATTCTCTGGCCGGAAACGGCCATGCCCTTTGATCTGGCTCATTCCCGGCACACGCGCCGGCTCATGACCCTGTGCGTGGAAGCCGGCATGCCCCTGCTCACCGGCGCACCGGGCATGGAACGGGGCGCAGGCGGCGCGACCCATGTCTACAACAGAGTCTGGCTGCTGGATGCCTACGGCTCGCCTGCCGGCAGCTACGACAAGGAGCACCTGGTGCCCTTCGGAGAATATGTGCCCGCCTTTCTGCGCTGGGACTTCCTGGCCAGCCTGCTGCAGGAAGTAGGTGCCTACAGTGCGGGCACGCGCACAGCCCCCCTGCGCCAGCGATCCCTCGCCCTGGGGCCGCTCATCTGCTACGAGGCCGTCTTCCCCTGGCTTGCCCAGGAGCGGGTGGCAAAGGGTGCCAACGTGCTCATCGACGTGAGCAATGACGGCTGGTTTGGCGACACCGCAGCGCCCTGGCAGCATCTGGCCCTCACGGGCTTGAGAGCCCTGGAGCAGAACCGCTGGCTGGTGCGCTGTACCAATACAGGCATTTCGGCCATCTTCGATGCCAGAGGGCGTCTCGTCTTTTCCGGGCCGCAGTTCCAGGCCCAGGCCCTGTGGGCCCAAGCCCGCATCGAGGAGACAACAAGCCTTTTCCACGAACTCTTCTACGTCCTGCCCGTCTTCTGCGCACTCCTGCTGGCAGGACTGCTCTGCCTCACCAGAAAACCTATTGCAAACCCATCGGGAACCATCAGAAGGATACAATAACCATGCTGCAACTGAGTGAACTTCGTCCCCGCTGCCAGGAACTGACCAACCGCTTCCAGAGCCTGTGGAGGCGTCTTTGACGTCACGGGCACGGACAAGCGCCTGGCAGAAATAGAAAAAAAGCTCTCCGAGCCCGGTGCCTGGGACAACCATGAAGAACTCAAGCCCCTGCTGCAGGAAAAGAGCCGCCTGGAAGCCAATGCCTCCCGCTATGCCGATCTGAAAGGCTGCTGGGAGGATCTGAACGCCCTGCTGGAACTGGTCCAGGAAGCCCAGGGTGAAGACATGCAGAGCGAGGAGATGCAGGAACTGCTTGCCTCCCTGGACGAACAGTGCACCCTGCTCGGCCACAAGCTCGACGACACGGAAATGGTCACCCTTCTCGGGGCAGAGGAAGATTCCCAAAATGCCATCCTGGAAATCCATTCCGGTGCCGGCGGCACGGAGGCCCAGGACTGGGCCGAAATGCTGCAGCGCATGTATTTGCGCTGGGCGGCCCGCCATTCCTTCAAGGTGGAGGAACTGGACTGCCTGCCAGGCGACGAGGCCGGCATCAAGCGTGTGACCCTGCGCATCGTGGGCCCCTATGCCTTTGGACAGCTGCGCAGCGAGCGCGGCATTCACCGCCTCATCCGCATCTCGCCCTTTGATGCCTCAGGCAGGCGCCACACCTCCTTTGCTTCCATCGACGTGATCCCGGACATCGGCAATGACATCAAGCTGGACATCAAGGAATCGGATCTGCGCATAGACACCTTCCGGTCCTCCGGCCCAGGTGGCCAGGGCGTCAACACCACCACCTCGGCCGTGCGCATCACCCACATTCCCACAGGCATCACGGCCCAGTGCCAGAACGAGCGCAGCCAGCACCACAACAAGGACAGCGCCATGCGCATCCTCATGGGCAGGCTCTACAACCTGGAACTGGAAAAACGCGATGCCGAACGCCAGGCAAGCTATGCCAGCAAGGAAGCCATTGCCTTTGGCAGCCAGATCAGGACCTATACCCTGCAACCCTTCCGTCTCATCAAGGATCACCGCACAAGCTACGAGTCCACAGACGTGGATGCCGTGCTGGACGGGGACATAGACGGCTTCACCCATGCCTATCTGCTCTACAGACATGAGCAAACGCACTCCAGGTCCTAGCAGGACGCATGCAGCAAGGACCGCACTCCGCACACGCTACCCGGATCTCCTGCTCTCCCTGACAGCGGAAGCCAGGCGCTACCAACGGGGCTGCGAGGAGACGCAGATTCTCTTTCTGCGCCTCTTTCCCAGAGCCCTGGGCAGCGCAGACCCTGTCTCGGTGCTCGCACCCTGCGCCCAGGAATGCGACAGCCTCATAGGGCTGGATGCCCGCAGTGCGGCCCTGCTCATGCCGGCCACAGGCTGGCTGAGTGCGCAAGACCTGGCCCGGGAGCTTCTGCAGGCCCAGGAACAAAAAAAGCTTCCAGCCGCAGTCCTCATCTGTTCCCTGCCGGATCATGCCTGGGAGGAAATGCAGCCGGAGGAGCTTCTGGAACGCCTGGAGCCCCTGCTGGCCGACTTGAAGCCTTCCAGCGAGCCGCAGGACGTATCCCTGCCTGTGACGGTCCGCGAAATCGAGGACGAGGCCAGGGTCAGCGCCGAGGAAAAGCGCTTCCTCTTCTCCTGACGAGCCCATGGCCTGCATTCCTGTTCCCTTTCCCTGTTCATCCCTGTTCCTTTCGGAGTCTCCCATGCCCGCACAGACGCTCAGTGTTGCCATTCTCAGCGGCAAGGGCGGCGTTGGCAAAAGCAACGTCACCCTGAATCTCGCCTTGTCCCTGCAGCAGTCTGGGGCCAGTGTCCTTGTGGTGGACGGCGACCTCGGTCTGGCCAACGTGGATGTGCTCATGGGCTTTACTCCGGACGGCACCATCTGGGACGTCCTGCAGGGACGCATGACCATCGACAGGGTCCTGCACACGGATGCCTCGGGCCTGCACGTGCTGCCCGCTGCCTCGGGCACGGGGCAGCAGGCCCAGCTGGACAGCAAGTCCTGCCAGCTGCTTCTGAAAACCCTGCGCCCCCTGGCCGAACGACACGACTTTGTGCTGCTCGACCTTGGCGCAGGCCTCTCCGAGACCGTGCGCCTGCTGGCCCGATCCGCAGCCGTGCAGCTTGTGGTCACAACACCTGAACCCACGGCCATCACCGATGCCTATGCGCTGCTCAAGGTGCTCGGCAAGGCCCACCATCTCGACCACTTTCAGGTGGTCATCAATAATGTCCAGGATCCGGAAGAGGTCAGCCTCACCCGGACCAGACTTCTTGGCGCAGCCCGCAAGTTCCTGCAGGTGGAGGCACGGCTCATTGGCACCATACGCCACGATCCCCTGCTGCAGGAGGCCGTGTGCAAGCGCACGCCTCTGCTGCGCCTCTATCCAGACTGCCCTGCAGCCACGGACATTGCCGCCATTGCAAAAAAACTGAAGAGTCTGCGCAGGAAGATGATTGCCGAGGGCACCATCTCTCCCTGCCTCTCCCTGCGCACCCGCAAGCCCGCCGGCGCTGCTGCGCCTGCCACAGGCGCGAGTACGGCAAAGACGACTGCGACGTCCGCAGCCAAAGCGACCGCTCAGAAGCCGCCTGCGCAAAAGCCCTCTGCGGATTCGGGCAGAAAGCCTGCGGCCACGCGCATGTCCGGCACAAAATCCGGCACAGCGCCCAGAGGTACGGCTTCCCCCAAAAAACAGGGCTTCTGAAAATCCAGGCATCCTCTTCTTCACATTTTCTTCACGCACGATCTCCCAGGATGTCTTTCAGGATGTCTTTCAGTCAGAAAGACGCAGGCACAAGGCCTCAAAGAACACTTGTGCCCGCTTCAGCATACAACCAGACAGACGGCATGCCAGACGCTGGCATGCTTTCCCAACCGTCCAAGGAGAATTCCCATGCGTGCACTTTTTCTTGCGCTCTGCCTCTGCCTTTGTGCCACCCCTGTCCTGGCCGCCTTTGAAGGCCCGGGCACCGCACCCCATCCCCAGTACGGACCACAGGGGTACCAGGGCGGATTCAGAGGCCCGCAGTCTGCTGCCGTCACCAGGGCAAGCCAGGTAGCCACGGCCCACGAGGATACCCCCTGCACGCTGACAGGCTCGATCATCGAACAGATTTCCAAGAACAGATACCTCTTCAGGGATGCGTCCGGCACGACCATTGTGAACATTGGCCACAAGAAGTTCCGCGGCCAGACGGTCACGCCCCAGACCCGCATCAGACTCGTGGGCGAGGTGGACTTTGATCACGGCGGCAGGGAAGTGGATGTGGACTACCTGGAAATCGTGCGCTAGGCCGAAGTCTGCAAGCGGGCCAGTCCGGTCCGCATCCCGAACATATGGCAGGGGCGGTACAAGGGCTCTCCTGTTCCCTGCCGCCCCGACTGCCCCGTGAGGTGACGCATGCGCAAGGACCGCATCAGGGTCCTGCTTGTGGAAGACAATCAGGACATTACCGCCAACCTCTATGCCTTTCTCGAACCCCTGGGCTACGAACTGGACTGTGCCGCCAGCGGCACGGCCGGACTCAGGCAGGCCGCAGACGGGCATTTTGACGTGATCGTGCTGGACATCATGCTGCCCGGTATGGACGGGCTCACCCTCTGCCGCACCCTGCGCAGGGACTACGCCAACCCTGTGCCCATTCTCATGCTCACGGCCAGAGACACCGTGGCCGACAGGGTCACGGGCCTGGACTGCGGAGCGGACGACTATCTCGTCAAGCCCTTTTCCATGAAGGAGCTCGACGCACGACTCAGAGCCCTGGTGCGCCGATCCCAGGGCCGGCAGGTGCAGAGCGTGCTCGCCTGGGAGGACCTGCGCCTGGATCCCGCCACGCACACGGTGAGCCGCAGCGGCATTCCCCTGCGCCTGGGGCCCACGGCCTTTGCCATCCTGGAGGAACTTTTGCGTGCGGCACCGGCCATTGTGCCCAGGGCCAGGCTTGAGCAGACCCTGTGGGGGGATTCGCCCCCGGACAGCGATGCCCTGCGCACCCACATCCACGAGCTGCGCAGCAAGATGGACAAGCCCTTTGCCACGCCCCTGCTCAAGACCATTCCTCACGTGGGCTTTGTCCTTGTGTCCAGGGAGGCTCAGGACACGGACAAGAGCCTGACGGACAGGCTCTAGCCGGCAGACACCAGCCGGCCCTTCAGACGTCCTTTCAGGCAGACATACCTTCGGGGCGAGGCTTCCATGCGCATTCCCTCCCTTCTGACCAGACTTTTCGGCTTTCTTGCCACTCTTGCGGCCTTGTATTCAGGATGGCTTTCGAGGCTCCTTCGCTTCTTCCCTGGCCGTGTCCTCAAAGAACGGCTGCCTGCAAGGGATCTCTGGCACAGGCTGACGGCCAGGTACTCCCTGCGCACCAGACTGGCCCTCACCATGGCCGGCCTTGCCGTGGCAAGCTGTCTTGTCTTCGGGCTGTGCAGCTACGTCACCTACGAGATGACCCTCTCGCACATTGTGCGCTGGCACATGGAGCCCATCCTGCGCCTGCTCATCCAGGAGCGACAGGCCGGCAAGAGTCCAGAGAAACTCCACGAGCTTGCCCAGTCCCTGCGCGTTTCCTGGTTTGACGACGAGACCATACCGGAAGAGCTCAGACCAGCCCCGGGTACACAGGAGCTCACCCGCATAGACACCGACATCTATGCCTTTGTCAGCGCCGACAAGACCAGGGAACACGTCCATGCAGTGGTGGGCAGAGTCAAGGATCTCGACGACATAGAGGAAGTCATGCTCACCGTGGCTCTGGCCTGCGGCTGCGTAAGCCTTGTGGCCGCCCTGCTGCTTTCCTGCTGGCTGAGCAAGCGTCTGGTCACTCCCCTTGTGCGCCTCACCGGAACCATCCACTCAGGGGAAACGCTTGAGTCCAGCCCCTTGTGCCGGCGCAAGGACGAGGTGGGCGAGCTCTCCCGTGCCTTTGTGGCCAGGGAACGGTCCCTGCGCGACTTTCTGAACCGCGAACAACTCTTTACGGGCGACGTGAGCCACGAGCTGCGCACGCCCCTCACCGTTTTGCAGGGGGCCACGGAAATCCTGGAGACCCGTCTGGCCGACACCCCCCTCAAGCCGGTAGTGAGCCGCATGCAGCGCACCCTTGACGGCATGACAGACACGGTGCACACCATGCTTGTGCTGGCTCGCCGTCCCGAACAGCTGCACTACCACGCCTTTGATCTGTCGGCTCTCATCCGCAGGGAAGAGGACTTTGTGGCGACCATGCTGCGCAACCGGCCCATCACGTTCGCGCTGGAGCTGCCGGACACCTGCATGATCCACGGCAACCCGGACCTCTCCGCCCTGGTGGTCCACAACCTGCTGGACAATGCCTGCCGGTACACGCAGGAGGGCCGCATTGTGCTCCATCTGGACAGGGACGGCTTTGCGGTGACGGACACGGCACCGCCCATCGACGAAGAAGTGCGCGCCCGCATGTTCGAGCGCGGGGTGCGCGGCATGAGCGCAACGCCTGGCAGCGGCCTCGGCCTTTCTCTGGTACAGCGGGGCTGCGAGCGCCTGGGCTGGACCGTGCGCCACGAGACCTGGGCTCAGGGCAACCGCTTTGTGGTCCGCTTTGGCCAGGGGGAACCTGAGGAAAAGGACCAGCCCCGTCTGTCTGGATGATTCTGCCAGATCCTCCCTGTCTGCTCTTTTTTGTCTTGTGCCGGGACCCCGGGGACGACCCCTGGGCCCCCTGTTTCAGCCACCGGGGACGACCTCGAAATTTCCGGAGTTTTTCATGGCCTGGTTCTGTGTCCTTGTCGCCGGACTGCTTGAGGTGGCCTGGGCTGGCTGCATGAAGCTGTCCCATGGCTTTTCCCGTCTGTGGCCCTCGGTGGGCACCTTTGTCTTCATGCTCATCAGCTTCTGGCTGCTTTCGCTTGCCATGCGCAAACTGCCCCTGGGCACGGCCTATACCGTCTGGACCGGCATAGGCGCCGTCGGATCCGTGCTGGTGGGCATCCTCTTTCTGGGCGAGAGCGCAAGCCTGCAGCGTCTGGCCTGTCTCGGCCTGATTCTCCTGGGCATTGTCGGCCTGCGCATCGTGTCCTGAGGCTGGGTACAAAAGCAAACGAGAACAGGGTCGCCATCTGCCCCAATCGGGGCACTGGCGGCCCTGTCATCTTTTTTGAGCCCTGTGCTTGCTTTTGTGGCACCATTGTGCAAGAGTTTTGCTGCAAATACCCCGAGCCGGATCGCCTGTGCCGTCATGATCCGGCAGTGCCCCAAGGAGAGTTTCTATGCAGTTTTCCGGAGTCTTTACAGCCATCATTACCCCATTCAAGAATGGCAATATTGATGAAGACGCCTTTCGTGCCCTTATAGACTGGGAAATAGAGGAAGGTGTCAGTGGTCTTGTTCCCTGTGGAACCACAGGCGAATCCGCAACCCTTTCCCACGACGAACACAAACGGGTCATAGAAATCTGCGTTGATCAGGTCAAGGGTCGCGTCAAGGTCCTGGCCGGATCCGGCTCCAACAACACCATAGAAGCCATCAACCTCACCCGCTTTGCCCAGGAGGCCGGTGCAGACGGTGCCCTGCTCATCACCCCCTATTACAACAAGCCCACCCAGGAAGGCCTCTACCACCACTATGCCACCGTGGCCAGGGCCGTGGACATTCCCCTCGTTGCCTACAATGTGCCGGGCCGCACGGGCTGCAACATGCTGCCTGCCACCATTGCCCGCCTGGCCCATGAATTCCCCAACTTTGTGGGCGTCAAGGAAGCCACGGGCAACATGGTCCAGTGCAGCGAACTCATCGCCGCCTGCCCCGAAGACTTCTGCGTACTCTCCGGCGACGATTTCACTGCCTTCCCGCTCTGGGCACTGGGCGGCTGCGGTGTCATTTCCGTGACCTCCAACATTGCTCCCAGGGCCATGTCCGACCTGTGGAAGGCCTTTGAACAGGGCGACTTCCAGAAGGCCCGCACCCTGCATCATCAGCTCTTCCCCCTGCATCAGGCCATGTTCATGGTCAGCAACCCCATTCCCGTCAAGACCGCCCTGGCCCTCATGGGCAAGGTGGAAGAGGAAATGCGCCTGCCGCTCTTCCCGCTCTCCGCTGCCGACCGTGCCAAGCTCGTGAGCGCCATGCAGGACGCAGGTCTTCTGGCCAGGTAAGGCGATCCCAGAGACTTTCAGAAATCAGCATCACAAAGGCTCCGTTCCTCAGGGAACGGGGCCTTTGTGATGTGGTACAAAAAAAGACAGTCCTCGCCAGGTGCACAGGGCCCCTGCCAGGGCCCTGCAGCAGACGGGAACTGTCTGTGTCTGAAAAATCTTGTGCGAACGCTCGACTAGAAGTGCAGACGTTCGGCCTTCATCTTCTCGGGAGCATGCTTGAGGGAGTCGCCGAGGGAGGCAAAGTAGATGTGACCGGCAATATTGGCAGAACGGCGCCAGATGCGGGTCAGGGAATGCACAAGGAGAATCAGGTGCATGATGAGCACGGGATCGGGGTGGGCTACCGTATGATCGTTGCATTCGAGCTCGCGCATCATGCGCTCGATGATGGCCACTTCGCTCTGCAGAGCCTCGTCATCGGTATGCTGCATGGTCAAAGCTTCTTCAGCGTTGTTGTTGCGCATGAGCTTCAGGGCACTGCGGAAGGCATCGGTAGCAGACTGCAGATGCTCGCCCACATAGTCCATGATTTGCTTCTTGTCGGCATCCTTCATGAGCACGACCTGAGAACAGATGGAGGTGCATTCGTCACCAATGCGCTCCATGTCCACGACCATGCGCAGGGCACTCACCACAAAGCGCAGATCCTTGGCCACGGGCTGGGTACGGGCAAGGAGTGCCAGGGAGCTCGCGTCGATTTCATTTTCCATGGCATCAATGTCGTCATCGTTTTCGATGACGGCCTGGGCTGTGCCGACATTGAGATCCGCCACAGCCTTCTTCATGTTGTCCACGGCAATTTCCACCGAGGCGCCCATTACAAGCAGACGTGTGCGCAGGGAAACAATCATCTGCTCTATATAACTTTCTTGCTTTATCATGCCGGTGCTTCCTTACAAAGGCGTACAGTTCTGCTTTTTCTGATGCGTTATGAAGAGAACTGACGGATGTGCCAATACTGGATGTCCAGGAATTCCGTGCAAAAAGACCTGATCGGGACCGCTTTCTGCATCGGATGTGTTCAGGCGAAGAAAAGATCTAACCGAATCTGCCGGTGATGTAGTCTTCGGTCTGCTTCTTGCTTGGGCGGGTGAAGATGGTATCTGTCTTGTCGGTCTCGATGAGGTGGCCCATGTAGAAGAAGGCGGTGTAGTCAGACACACGCGCAGCCTGCTGCATGTTGTGAGTCACGATGATGATGGTCAGATCGCCGGCAAGCTCGCGGATACTCTCTTCGATTTTCTGGGTGGCGATGGGGTCCAGGGCGCTGGCGGGTTCGTCCATGAGCAGGACTTCGGGTTCCACGGCCAGGGCTCTGGCAATGCACAGGCGCTGCTGCTGACCGCCGGAAAGACCGAGAGCGGAATCGTTCAGACGATCCTTGACCTCTTCAAAGATGGCGGCCCGATTCAGGGCAGCTTCCACCTTGCCGGCAATGAGACCTTCGTCCTTAACACCATTGACTCTGAGGCCATAGGCCACGTTCTCAAAAATGGACTTGGGGAAGGGATTGGGCTTCTGGAACACCATGCCCACTCTGCGACGCAGCTCGACCACGTCCATACCCTGTGACATGATTTCCTGATTGTCAAGCAAGATCTCCCCTTCCACACGGCAGGCCGGGATGAGGTCGTTCATGCGGTTGAGGCAGCGCAGAAAGGTCGACTTGCCACAGCCGGAAGGTCCGATCAGAGCCGTCACGGCACCCTTGGGAAAATCAAGTGACACCTTGCTCAGTGCTTCCTTTCCTCCATAGAAGACACTGACTTCTTTGGCACGCATGCAATATTCCATATGTTCCTCGACACAAAAAAGTTGACGCACAAGACTGGAGCGACCCGTACACAGCGTTTCTGGTACAACTTCGGGATCCGGCTCAGGCGGACTTGTCGTCCTGCTCGTCGGATCCGCAGACAGAGTCTTCGGCCTTCTGCAGAGTAAAGACAAAGGATGTGCAGCCTTCGCTATCCGGGCTCTCGGCCCAGATACGGCCGTGGAAACGCTCCAGAATATGGCGGCAGATGGCCAGGCCAAGGCCTGTGGTTCCCTGTCCCCGGTGCCGTTCCACACTGTAGAAGCGTTCAAAGATACGTTCGAGATCCTGCCTCGGAATGAGGGGACCGCGATTGCTCACGCGGAAGAAAAGCTGATCTTCCTTTTCCACGGAGCTGATGTGCACCGTACTGCCTTCTTCGGCATAGCGCGAGGCATTTTCAAGCAGATTCCTGAAAATCTGGCTCAAATAGGTTTCATCGGCCATGACCCTGCAGCCCTCGGGTATGGAGCTCTCCACCTGCACATTGCGGGCCGTGAAGGCATTGTGGCAGACGCTCAGGGCATCCTCCACCGCATCGCGGACGCTGATGGGCGACAGGGAGATGACTGTGCCCTCGCGCTCGAGGCGGGTGAGGGAGAGCAGATCCCTGATCATGCGCTCAAGGCCGTTGGCATTGCGCAAAATGACCTGGGCAAACCTGCGGCACTGCTCCATGTCGCGGACGGAGAGAATGGTCTCGGCATAGCCGCTGATGGCGGTCAGGGGCGTGCGCAGCTCGTGGCTCACATTGGCCACAAAGTCGCGGCGGACCTGTTCGAGGCGCATGACATCCGTGACATCATGGAAGACAGCCACAAGCCCGCAGCGCGGATCGGGCTTCTGGGGACGGGAAAGAAAGATGGAGAAGACCTGGCCGGACTGCAGGCCCATGTGCAGGGACACGGTCTGGGTCAGGGTACTGCCGGCCTTGGCAGGCACTTCGTGCAGCATGCCGTTGACGGCATTCTGCAGGGCCGGATAGGGAATGATTTCCACGACCTGGCGTCCCCGGGCATTGCCAATCCCGGGGAAGCAGCGTTCCATGGTCCGGTTGCAGCGGCGGATGTGGCCTCTCGGACCAAGGACAAGCACGCCGTCGCTCATGGTATTGAGGACGGTCTCGAGCTGGGCCGTCTGATCGGCATAGGAGTGCACCTGCTCCTCGATGCTCTGGGCCATGGTATTCACGGCTTCGGCCAGAGGCGCAAATTCGCGACCGGGATAGTGGCGAATGCGGCGGTGGAGCTTGCCTGCGGCAATGGCTTCCACAATGCCTATCATGGGCAGGAAGGAATTCTTGAGGGAGAGGGAGACCAGCATGGCCATGACAAGGGAAATCACCACGGCCAGGGCACCCACCTGCAGGAGCACCTCGGTCCTGTTCCACATGTTGTGCTGGACGCTGGCCATGGGCACGGCCAGACGGAGTATGCCGCCGTCCTCCATGCGCACGGCCGTATAGACAAACCTGGTCTTCAGGGAACTGCTGTCACGCAGGGAAAAGCCCTTGCCCGTTTCCATGGCCTGGCTGATTTCCGGACGATCAGCATGATTGTCGAAGTCGCCGGGGCTCTTGTCGGGAGCCGAATCAAAGAGCACCCTGCCCTGGGCATCAATGATGGTCAGGCGGACATCGGCGCTGTATTCGGCGCCCTTGTCCCTGCTGACAGCCTCGTACACGGACTGGGCATCATTCCGGTTCAGGCTGTAGATTTCGGAGGCCAGGGCTGCCTCGCTGAGCATTCTGTCCCTGACGTCGAGTTCCTGCCCCTGCTCTATGGTGCGAATGCCAAAGAAGACCGTAATGGCAATGGAGAGAAAGGCAGCGCAAAGCACGCCGACCACGACGCGGACAGTGAACGATTTGAGCACGATTTTCTCCAGAATGACCCGGCTGTCACTAGAGACTGAAGCGGTAGCCGACTCCGCGGACAGTTTCCAGGTACTTCTGCTGTTCGCCAAGCTTGGAACGCAAGCGGCGCATATGAGTATCAACGGTTCTGGCGTAGCCGTCGAAGGAATAGCCCCAGACCTTGTCCAGCAGCTGTTCGCGGGTACGCACATTTCCGGCATGACGCATGAGATCCTCAAGGAGGCGGAACTCCGTGGCCGTCAGCAGCACTTCCTGACCGGAGACCGTCACCTTGTGTGCTTCGGGATCAAGATGGATGCCGTGACCATCCACGACACCGCTGGCGGGACGTCTTCTGCGGCGCAGTATGGCGCGTATGCGCAGCATGAGCTCGCGCACGCTGAAGGGCTTGACCACATAGTCGTCCGCCCCCAGGGACAGACCGACCACCCTGTCCATTTCCTCGCCGCGTGCAGTGAGGATGATGACGGGAATCTCCTGGGTTTCCGGAGTGGCAGCCAGCCTGCGGCAGATTTCCAGCCCGTCCATGCCGGGCAGCATGAGATCAAGAAGAATGCAGCTTGGGACGTGCTCCTTGGCCATGGCCAAACCAGTCACGCCATCGGCTGCCTCAAGAGGGGTAAACCCTTCGCCTGCGAGATTGAAATGAAGAAGATTGCGGATATCCGCATCATCCTCAATAATAAGAATGGTTCCGTCTGACATGGGATACTCCGTTAGTCCGGGGGAATAGAAAGCGAAGACAGTCACAGGAAGATGATGCCAGTATGACGATTATGTGACAAGACAGGGGACACAGTACGCCAGTGCCTCGGCAGGCAAAGGGACTGCATGTGTCCCGGGAGGGAAAGTGTCTGTGTTCCAAATCCTTTGCAAAAGGAGGGCGTTCCTGCTGTACTGAGGGTCTGCTGCAAACAGCAGAAATTGTACATCGCCAGTGAGAACAAGAAAAAAGAGACAGCTGGACGCACAGTTTCCGAAAAAAAACAGACCACTGTAGTCTTGCACGGCATGAAAACAGTATAACAGCATAAGAAAGCAGGATAAAGTGCATGCGAGACGTCCTTCAGCGTTCAGGTTACGGACCAGGGAAGCGCTCCTTCCAAAAAAGCTGTTTTAACACTATCTATTTGATATTACTTTATTTTCATCTCAAAAAACCGGATTCTGCCACCTCTTCACCAACATAACACCTTGCCGTCATGTTTCCGTAACACTGACGCATGAAGTTGCTCCCGTTCCAGTCGGGAACCGGTCTCGGACCTGTCCCGAAAAGGAACAAATACGCCACGATATCAACGACCTGCCCCGGAGCTCTCTGAATAGCTGGAGGCCTGCAGGTCACAAAATCAAGGAGTTCATCCATGTCTCTTGGCAAAATTTGCGCTTGCGCCGTGCTGAGCATGGCTGTGGCCGCTCCCGCCATGGCCAGCAGCCAGATCGTCATCAACGGTTCCACCACCGTTCTTCCCGTCATGCAGAAGGCCGGCGAAGCCTTCATGGCCGCCCATCCCGACATCCATCTGTCCATCTCCGGCGGCGGTTCCGGTAACGGCATCAAGGCCCTTATCGAAGGCCAGTGCGCTGTTGCCATGAGCTCCCGTGCCATCCAGGACAAGGAAAGCAAGGCTGCCGCTGCCAAGGGTGTGAAGCCCGTGGCCACCGCCATTGCCTTTGACGCCATTGTTCCCGTTGTGCATCCCGACAACAAGATCAAGAGCCTGACCTCTGCCCAGCTGCGTGACATCTACGCCGGCAAGATCAAGAACTGGAAGGATCTCGGCGGCAAGGACGGCAAGATCGTCGTCATCAGCCGTGACACCTCCTCCGGCACCTTCGAATGCTGGCACGAACTGGTCATGAAGAAGACCCGCGTTATGCCCGGCGCCCTGATGCAGGCCTCCAACGGTGCTGTCATCCAGGCCATTGCCAAGAACCCCAACGCCATCGGCTACGTGGGCCTCGGCTACCTGAACAAGAGCGTCCATGGCCTGACCGTTGACGGCAAGGAACCCACCGCTGCCAACGCCATCTCCAAGGTGTGGCCCATCTCCCGCGAACTGTACATCTACACCAACGGTCAGCCCCAGGGCGATGTGAAGAAGCTGGTGGACTACCTCCTGGATCCTGCCAAGGGTCAGAAGAATGTTGCTGAAATCGGCTACATTCCCATGCCCACCAAGTAAGTTGCTTCTTTAAAATCCTTCCCAAAGCCTGATCGCAGTTCGCACCCGTGCCTTGCGATCAGGCTTCTTTGTCCAAGCCGGAGACTCTTCATGCGTAACTATCGTTTTAAGGAAGCAGTAATTCAAAAGTCGCTGGCCATTACAGCCACACTCTCTCTCCTCGCCCTGCTGGGCATCGTTCTCTTCCTCTTTCTAGAAGGCCTGCCCCTGTTCTCGCATTATTCCTTTATTGACTTTTTCTTCGGGCAGTTGTGGTATCCGACTGAAGAGCCGGGAGTCTTTGGTATTTTCCCCCTGTTTGTCGGCTCCATCGCAGTCACGGTGCTCTCCTCGGCCTTCGCCATTCCCCTGGGCGTGTTCACGGCCATCTACCTCAATGAAATCGCCCACTCCAACACGCGCCGCATCATCAAGCCCTTCATCGAGCTGCTGGCAGCTCTGCCTTCCGTTGTCCTGGGCTTCCTTGGCATGGTGCTCCTTGCCCCCTTCCTGCAGGAAGTCTTCAACGCCGATACAGGCCTGAACCTCCTCAATGCCGCTATCGTGCTCACCTTCATGAGCGTGCCGACCATCTGTTCCATCTCCGAGGACGCCCTGCACGCCGTGCCCGGTTCCCTGCGTGAAGGCTCCCTGGCCCTTGGTGCCACCCGATGGCAGACCATCCGCCGGGTCGTTCTGCCTGCCGCGCTCTCCGGTATCGGCACAGCCATCATGCTGGGCATGTCCCGTGCCATCGGCGAAACCATGGTCGTGCTGATGTGCGCCGGCGGCGCCGGCATCCTGCCGGATTCCCTGTTCGCACCCATCCGCCCCATGCCGGCCTCCATCGCCGCCGAAATGGCCGAAGCTCCCTTCCGCTCGGATCACTATCACGCTCTCTTCGCCATCGGCATCCTGCTTTTCCTGCTCACGCTGTGCTTCAACATCATTGCCAGCCGCATAGCCGAGAAACACCGTCAGGTGGGCACTTCCAGTCTTTAAGGAGCACACTGTATGGATTCTACCGCCTCTGCCAGCACCGCTCGCATGCAACTGCCTTCTGCAGCCAGCCGCAAGGCTGCGGAAAAGGCCATGTTCCTCTTCCTGCGAGTCGTCGCCTGCCTCAACGTGGCCGTCCTGGCCGGAATCTGCTTCTATCTGTGCTGGAACGGTCTGCCTGTGGTCTCCTGGGAGTTCCTCACCGAGCCCCCGCGCAACATGATGACCGAAGGCGGCATCTTCCCCTGCATCATTGGCACAGCCATCCTCTCCCTGGGCTCCCTGCTCATTGCCTTCCCTCTGGGCGTGGCCTCTGCCGTCTACCTCAATGAATACGCAGGCAAGACCCGCTTTGCCAGCATCATCCGTCTGGGGGTCAACAACCTGGCCGGTGTGCCTTCCGTTGTCTTCGGCCTGTTCGGCCTCTCCTTCTTCGTGACCTTCCTGGGCTTCGGCGTGAGCATCCTCTCCGGTATCCTCACCCTGGCCGTGCTGACCCTGCCGGTCATCATCAGCACCTCCGAAGAAGCCCTGCGCACCGTCCCGGATACCTACCGTGAAGCTTCCCTGGCCCTGGGCGGAACCAAGTCCCAGACCATTGCCAGAGTCGTGCTGCCCAGCGCCATTCCCGGCATGCTCACCGGCGCCATCCTTGGCGTGGCCCGTGCAGCCGGTGAAACCGCAGCCATCATGTTCACGGCAGCCGTGTTCTTCACCCCCAGGACACCCACCAGCATTCTCGACTCCGTCATGTGCCTGCCCTACCACATCTACGTGCTGTGTACCGCTGGCACGGAAATCGACAAGACCCGCCCCCTGCAGTACGGAACGGCCATCGTGCTCATCATTCTCGTGCTCGGCATGAATACCGTGGCCCTGATTGTGCGCGACAAGCTGCAGAGAAAGCACTAAAAACAGCCGCAAGGCCTGCCGCACTCTCTCCTGTGTCATGACAAGGTGCCCCATGTTCTCCATGGGGCATTTTTTTTGTCCTTTGCCCCTCTGTCCTGCGCAGAAAGCCTTGTCCTGCTGCGTGGATTCCCTGATTTCCGCAGATCCCTGCCTCCTTGCCCGGGAGCTCTCTGCTGCGCTCCCGGGACGACACAGGGACTGCCCGGAACAGGCAGGAGGAGGTGCAAGGGAAGGAGTGCAGGACGAAGGAAGAACGGCTTCCCACAAGCAAAAAGGAAGCCTGCCCTTCCTTTTCGACCGGAATGGGGCAGGCACAACAATGGGCAGCCCTGCGAATGTCCCTGCATGTCTTCAGGTTCTGATCAACCCGGTCTGTGCTGACGCGGGGGATACCTGTGCACAAGATAGTGGCGAACATAGACCCTGAGTCCGTGCCTGTGGCGTATGACCAGAAGAACCGAAATAATGATGAGGACGCAGGCACAGAGCATGGAAGAGGAAATGTGTTCGCCGCCCGCAAAGGCCCCGAGAAAGAGGGCAATGACCGGCGTCACGTACTCGTAGGAAATGGCCACAGGGGTGGCGACATTCTGCAGGAGCCACAGATAGCAGCCATAAGCCAGCACCGAACCGCCCAGCACCATCCAGGAAAAGCCGACGATCACGCCAGGGCGCAGATGCTCCCAGTGCAGGGCATTGTGCTCGCCCAGAAGAAGGCCCACGGTGAGTGCCTCCATGCCGCCGCAGAGCAGAAGCAGGCTTGTGCTCTCCATCATGGTGAGCCTGCTGCTCAGGGGATGCCGCTTCATGAAGAGCGAGCCTGTCACCCAGCTTATGTCGGCCAGGACCACGATGGCCATGCCGGCAAGCGTACTGGTGCCTGCCTCATGCTGCGTCCAGGAAAGGAGGATGACACCGGCGCCGCCCAGGGCCATGCCCACCCACTGGGCAGCCGTGGGACGCTCCTCGCCGGCACAGAGCCATCCGCCCAGGATCATGAAGACGGGCACGAGACTTGAGACAATGGCCGCCACGGCCGAGGTCACCTGTGTCTGGCCCCAGACAATGAAGCTGCCTGTCATGAGCACCACCAGGATGGCCATGGCACAATGCCTGGCCACATCCTTCAGGCTCGGGCAGTGCAGTTTTCTGTTCCGGACGAGGAGCACAAGGGCCAGCACAAGGCCGCCCAGAATGTTGCGGGCACCGGATACCAGGAAGGGTCCTGCCACTTCCAGGCTCAGCTTGTTGCCAAGATAGGTGCTCCCCCAGGCAATATAGACAAGAAAGAGCATGAGCAGCGCCCTGTATCTGGAGGGCTTTTGCTGACAAGGGGAACGAAAGGGCATGGGGCCTCACTCAAAGGGGATGCATGTTCCGGGAAGAAGGGCGCAGGACAAGCTGTCCCAGGCGAAAGACAGTCTGCGCTCTTTGCTCTGTCCCTGCAAGAAGCCTGCAGGGCAAAAAGAAAGACCGCCTGCCAGGCCCCGGAACTGGAGCGCGACAGGCGGTCTCATTCAAATCTGAAACGCTTTCTTTAGAAGGTGGGCAGCATCCACTTCAGCGGACCGGACTGCAGCCAGGTCAGGATGCAGACGATGAGCGTCATGGCAAGGCTGTGCGGCAGAGCGAAGCGGAAGAGGTTGCCTTCCTGTCCAACCATGCCTGTTGCAGCGGTAGCAACAGAGATGGACTGGGGCGAAATCATCTTGCCGGTAACACCACCGGAGGAGTTGGAGGCAACGGCCAGGGTGGGATCCATGCCGACCACTTCAGCAGTGGAGCGCTGCATGCCGCAGAACAGGGCGTTGGAGGACGTGTCGGAACCGGTCAGGAACACGCCGAGCCAGCCAAGCAGAGGAGCAAAGAAGGGGTAGGCAGCACCGGTGAGGGTGAAGGCAATACCCAGAGTGGAGCTCATGCCGGAGTAGTTCATGAGGTAGGCAAGGCCCAGGATGAGGGAGATGGTCAGGATGGGGAAGCGCAGCACATAGGTTGTCTTGATCAGGCAGCCAATGGCACGGCCGAAGCTGTACTTGGGCATGAAGGGCACGGCCAGGAAGCCGCCGATGAGAATGGCGGTACCGCCGGCAGAGAGCCAGTTGAAGGTGAACTTGGCAGCGTACACGGTAGGTTCGGGCACGATGGGAGCGGTACGCATGACCATGCCGTCAACACCGGGCCAGGCAAAGGTAATCACGGCACCGGGGACGCTGTTCAGCAGGTTCTTGAACTGGGGCAGGCCCCAGAGGAAGACCATGATGGCCAGGATGATGAAGGGGCTCCAGGCACGGAGCACTTCGCCGGTGGAGGGCATGGGGCCGGTGGTTTCCTTGGCCTCGGGTTCACCCTCGAAGCGCCAAATCTGGCCGGGCTTCCACACGCGCAGCAGGATCATCAGACCGATGATGGCGCTCAGAGCGGACATGATGTCGGGCAGGGTCGGGCCGTGGTAGGTCGAGAAGAAGAACTGGGAACCGGCAAAGCACACACCGGCAACCAGGATGGCGGGCAGCACTTCAAGAGCACGCTTGAAGCCGCACATGGCGCAGCACAGCCACATGGGCACGAAGACGGACAGCAGAGGCAGCTGATGGCCCACATAGGCGGAAATGTGCAGGTCGGAAATACCGGACACCTGACCGGCAACGATAACCGGCACACCGATGGCACCGAAGGCCACGGGAGCGGTGTTGGCGATGAGGCACATGCCGGCGGCGTAGATGGGCTGGAAGCCGAGGCCGGTCAGCATGGCTGCGGTGATGGCCACGGGCGTACCAAAGCCGGCGGTACCTTCGAGGAAGGAACCGAAGGCAAAGGCGATGAAGATGGCCTGCAGACGACGGTCGTCGGTCAGGCGGGCAATGGAAGTTTTGATGTGTTCAAAGTCGCCGGAGTCCACGGTCATGTTGTAGACCCACACGGCCGTGATGACGATCCAGATGATGGGGAACAGGCCGAAGGCTGCGCCGTAGACAAAGGAGCTTGCGGCTATGCTGACGGGCATGCCCCAGACAATGACGGCACACAGGAAGGCGCACACGACGGCGACCAGGGCTGCATGATGGCCTTTGGCCTTGCGGACGGCCAGCATGTAGAACAGGGCAATGAGCGGAATGCTTGCGATGAGGGCGGAGACAACGGAGCCTCCGACCGGGGCATATAGTTGATGCCAAACTTCCATACTTCTCTCCAGTATAAAGATAGACAAACCTACAGACAGATGCTCGGATCATCTCTGTACAGCGGGCGAATGGCAGCGTTTTGGGAGAAACGCCTGGCGTTCGTCCGCGTCAGGCACAATCAGAAAGGATCGAACCCTCAAGCCTTACCACATACCATGCAGACTGTCAAAGATTTCACAGAAAATGACTTGATTTTGATGGCCGGGCATCCGTTCTCATATTGATTGATCAACCAAACAGTCTCACAGATTTTGGTTTAAATTGGTTGAACCAATTTAAAATCAATTTATTTTAAAACAATATGCAATAAATTTTTATCTTTATATGAAAAATAAAGTTGAAGACATGTAGAGTATAAGAAAAGCACTTTGTTGTTTCTTCTTGTCATTGCATTTGTATATTGCGAATGACATATGCTTCCAGTCAGCAGATTTTCTTTTTGCTCCCTCAGGCCAGAGTGTTTGTGAAAAAAACAACGTGCAATCGTACAGGAGCAAGGAGTGCGTGTCTGCGAGATTCGCCCCAGTTCGTTCGGCCCCGCAACCGGGGGAGACAGTGGAGACGGGGCAGGCAAGGCATCCCAAAGAGCCTGTGCGACAGGCCGGGCTCCCTGCAGACCCGTTTTCTGTCTCCTTGCAAAGGCAGAACCTGCGATCAAAAAAGGGGCTTCCGCCCCTAGTTTAAGGACAGAAACCCCTGATTTGAAATTCGCTACGCGGCGATTACGGCAGCATCCACTTCAGCGGACCAGCCTGCAGGTAGGAGAGCACGCTCAGGAAGAGGGTCATGCCGATGCTGTGGAACACACAGAAGCGGAACAGCTGACCTTCCATGCCGGCGGAATTGGTAGCAGCGGTGGCCACGGCCAGGGACTGGGGGGACACCATCTTTGCGGTCACGCCACCAGAGGCGTTGGAGGCAACAGCCAGTTCCGGAGACATGCCCACTGCCACGGCCGTATCCTTCTGCATGCCGCAGAAGAGGGCGTTGGAGGAGGTGTCGGAACCGGTCAGGAACACGCCGAGCCAGCCAAGGATGGGAGCAAAGAAGGGGAAGAAGGAACCGGTATGGGTGAAGGCGATACCGAGGGTGGAGCTCATGCCGGAGTAGTTCATCACGTAGGCCAGGCCAAGAATGGTGGACACGGTGAGAATGGGGAACTTGAGCTGGGTCAGGGTACGCACGAAGCAGCTGATGGCCTTGCCGAAGGAGTAGTTGCTCATGAAGGGCACGGACACGAGGCCGGCCAGGAAGATGGCGGTGCCACCGGCGGAGAGCCAGTTGAAGGCAAACTTGGCAGCATAGACAGTGCCATCGGCAGCGATGGGGGCAGTCTTCAGGACTTCACCGTCCAGGCCGGGCCAGGAGAAGGTGAAGTTGGCGCCGGGGATGCCGTTGAGCAGGGCCTTCACGGAGCCAAGGCCCCACAGGAACACGAAGACAGCCAGGATGAGGTAGGCAGCCCAGGCCTTGATGATCTGGCCGCCGGTGTACTTGCTGGCCTCGACTTCGGCCACCTTTTCGCCCTCGAAGACGAAGACATTCTTGGGCTTCCAGACTCTGAGCAGAGCCATGAGGGAAGCGATGCTGGCAATGGCGGAACCCACGTCAGCGAGGGTCGGGCCATGGAAGTTGGAGAGCAGGAACTGCACGGCAGCAAAGGAAACGCCGGAAACCAGGATGGCGGGCAGCACTTCCATGGAGCGCTTGAAGCCGCACATGACCACGCAGACCCACAGGGGCACGATGAGGGCCAGCAGGGAGAGCTGACGGCCGGCAATGGCGCTGATCTGCATCATGTCCAGTCCGGAGACCTGGGCGCCCACGATGATCGGCACGCCGATGGCGCCGAAGGCCACGGGAGCGGTATTGGCGATCAGGGCAATGCCGCCGGCCCACAGGGGCTTGAAACCCAGGCCCATGAGCATGGCTGCGGCAATGGCTGCAGGAGTACCGAAACCGGCGGTACCTTCGATGAAGCAGGAAAAGGCAAAGGCAATGAACAGGGCCTGCAGGCGGCGGTCATTGGTCACGCTGGCCAGGGAGTATTTGATGATTTCAAATTCTCCGGATTCCACGGTCATGTTGTAGATCCACACGGCCGTGATGATGATCCAGACAATGGGGAACAGACCAAAGCAGGCACCATTGAGCATGGAGCTCACGGCCAGTCCTGTAGGCATGCCCCAGAGAACGATGGCAACCACCAGGGCGCCAATCAGACCGGAAATAGCGGCCACATGACCCTTGGCCTGTTTGATGGCCAGCATGTAAAACAGGATGAACAGCGGGATTGCCGCGCACAGGGCCGACAGGCCCACGCTGTCGGCAATTGGGGTATAGACCTGAGTCCAAGCCATTCCTTATCCTCCTCAACGGATAAACATACGCCTTCGGTCAGGACACCTGTCACTCCCTTTCCATCATGACAAAAGGCGTGCTCCTGAGGTCCGGCGCGTCACATGAAAGCGTAGCTCAGTTATACGAAATAAATGGCTATTGGATCAACCAAAAAATGACTCTGCAGGGCCAAAAAGTGATACTGCGGCGAAATTTTTGTGACACAGCCCCGTCCCCGGGCCCGGCACGGGCCTTTGGGCACCCGGTCTTCCCTGCCCTGCTGCGGAGCAGTCTTGTCCGGTTTTGAGCGAGGTTTCGAACGGCAACAAAAAAGCCCTCTGCTGTACACAGAGGGCGTGATTTGGAGCGGGAAACGGGATTCGAACCCGCGACTTCCAGCTTGGGAAGCTAGCATTCTACCGCTGAATTATTCCCGCACTGAAAAGAAGAATATGTGGAGCGGGAGACGGGATTTGAACCCGCGACTTCAACCTTGGCAAGGTTGCACTCTACCACTGAGTTACTCCCGCTTGTGAGCAAGCGATGGAAAAAGATGATTTGGAGGCGGAATCCAGATTCGAACTGGAGCATAGAGGTTTTGCAGACCTCTGCCTTACCGCTTGGCTATTCCGCCTTGAGGGGTCTGGAGCGGGAGACGGGATTTGAACCCGCGACTTCAACCTTGGCAAGGTTGCACTCTACCACTGAGTTACTCCCGCTCAGTGCGAGAAAAGCTTCTACGCTAACCCCGCCCCTTCGTCAAGCAGTTTTTGACATTTTTTGCAATTTTTTGTCACAAAAAATTTTTCGTCAATAAATGCTTGCAGATAGCCACTTGTCTTTTGCTACTGCTTGGGACGGCGATCCAGCACGCGGGTGGCCTTGCCGCCGGAACGCTCGATGGAATGGGGTTCCATGAGGCGGATCTTGGCGGTCACGCCGCAGAATTCCTTGATGCTGTCCTGCAGACGGCTTTCCAGAGCCTGCAGATCGCGGATCTTGTCGTGGAAGAGCTGCGGAGTCACTTCCACCTGCACTTCGAGGGTATCCAGGGTGCCCTGGCGATCCACTACAATGAGGTAGTTCGGGCTGATGCCCCTGGTCTCCATGAGCAGGTTCTCGATCTGCTGCGGGAAGACGTTCACGCCACGGATGATGAGCATGTCGTCGGTACGGCCGGCAAGGCGGCTCAGGCGCAGATGGGTGCGCCCGCAGCGGCAGGGCGTGGAGTCGATGGAGGTCAGGTCCCTGGTCCTGTAGCGGATGAGCGGGGAACCTTCCTTGGTCAGGGTGGTGATGACGAGTTCGCCCACCTCGCCCTCGGGCAGGTTCTCGCCTGTGACGGGATCGATGATTTCCGCCAGGAAGTGATCTTCCCACAGGTGGATGCCGTTGTGCTCCATGCAGTCGATGGCCACACCGGGACCCATGATTTCCGAAAGACCGTAGACGTTGTGCGCGTCGATGCCCATCTTCTCTTCCATGCTGTGGCGCATGCTCTCGGACCAGGGTTCACCGCCGAAAATGCCTATCTTGAGGGGCAGGTCACGGAAGTTGATGCCTGTTTCCATGCCGGATTCCCACAGGTGCAGGGCAAAGGAGGGCGTGCAGGCGAGCACCGTGGCGCCAAGGTCACGGATAAGCTGGGCCTGGCGCTTGGTGGCGCCGCCGGAGGCCGGCACGACCATGGCACCCAGGGTCTGGGCGCCGTCATGGGCGCCAAGGCCGCCCGTGAAGAGGCCGTAGCCGTAGGCCACATGCACAATGTCCTCGGGCGTCACGCCGCAGGCGCACATGCAGCGGGCCATGAGCTTGCCCCAGTTCTCCAGGTCACGCGGGGTATAGCCCACCACGACAGCCTGGCCCGTGGTGCCGCTGGAAGCGTGCACGCGGGCCATGTTCTCCCTGGGCACGGCAAACAGGCCGTAGGGGTAGTTGTTGCGCAGATCCTGCTTTTCGGTAAAGGGCAGATGGCGCAGATCGCTCAGGCTGCGGACATCCGTGGGCTTGATGCCCATTTCGTCAAAACGCTTCTTGTAGAAGGGCACATTGGCATAGACACGACGGCAGAGATCCTGCAGACGCTGGAGCTGCAATTTGCGAAGTTCTTCCCTGGGGAGAGTTTCATTTTTGATGTCGAAGAGCACAGTATTACCCGTCTTGCGTCCGTCCCTCCCCAAAGACCGGATTTCCGTGGAGATCCCGGCCAGTCAGGAAGGCAAGACGCCATAAATTTTTTGCCTTTCTGCCTTTTGTGTGCTAACAGCCGACGCGGCGGCAGAGCATGCCGTGTCTGCCTGTGAACAAGTACGGCCGTCCACATTGTGGACAGGACGGGCAGACTGTGGAGCAGCATGCTGCCCAATCCCCTGTGTCCCCGAGGAACATGCCCGAACCGCTGGTCCGTGCCGTTTCTCAGTGCTCCCGCCCTGTTTCAGGGCCTGCCGTGTCTCGGTTACCTGAAAACCGCTGCAGGCGCCTGCGCGCCTGTGCACGCCCTGCCCCTGCCCGGGGCGGACAAGAAAAAGTGGCCCGTAACCGGTATTCTTTACTGAAAAAGTCAGTAACTTCATTACAATACCAACTTTTATACCACGGATCAAGAGAAGAGAGCCTGTCTGCCTCGCTGGTTGCGGAAAAAATCTCTTCTCCGATTCCCCAGCGCGAACGCCGCAAAACATCAGACTGCAATGCCAAACACTATTCAGACTCCCCCCAAGAAATATTCGGAACTCCCTGTCGCTGACAAAATCGCCGACGTGGAAGCCTGGCTCAAGGAACACAAGGCCGCTGACGTCACTGTCCTGGATCTTGCCGGCCGCGGGGCCTTCACCGAGGCCATGATCATAGCCTCGGCCACCTCCGTGCGCCATGCCCAGAGCCTTGCCGACGGCGTGAACCGCCTGTGCGGCGAAAAGAACTACGAATTCCTGCGCATGGACGGATATACCGTTGGCCAGTGGATTCTCGTGGACTGCAACGACTTTGTCGTCAACATCTTCCAGGCAGACACAAGGAGCCTCTACAAGCTCGAAGCCCTCTGGAGCGTGCCTGCCAGCAAGGAAGAGCTGCAGGCCATGGCTCATGCCGCCGAGCAGGGAGCCTGATATGCGCCCGACGCCTACTCTGCTGCTGATCCTGGACGGCTGGGGCATTGCGCCTGCCGGCCCGGGTAATGCCGCCTCCCTGGCCCGAACGCCCAACATTGATGCCCTTCTCGCCTCCTGCCCCCATTCCGAGCTCACCGCCTCTGGGAGAGCCGTGGGCCTTCCCGAAGGCTACATGGGCAATTCCGAGGTCGGGCATCTGAACATTGGTGCAGGCCGCATTGTCTACCAGGACATGACCCGCATTGACGTGGCCATAGAAGACGGCTCCTTTGCCACCAATCCGGTCATCTGCGATCTGCTTGCCAGGACCAAAAAGAGCGGCGGCACCCTGCACCTTGCCGGCCTGCTCTCCGACGGCGGCGTGCACAGCCATATCAACCACCTCTTTGCCCTGTGCCGCCTGGCCCGCGAGGCTGGCGTGCCCGTGTGCGTGCACTGCCTGCTGGACGGCAGGGACACGCCGCCGGACAGCGGCCTCTCCTATGTCCGTGCCCTGGAAGCCGAGCTTGCCCAGTTCCCCGATCAGGAAATAGCCGCCCTCTACGGCCGCTTCTATGCCATGGACCGCGACAAGCGCTGGGAGCGCGTCTCTCAGGCCTTCAACCTGCTCGTGCACGGCGAAGGCCCTGTGCACCCTGGCGCCGAATCGGCCCTGCAGGCCTCCTATGACGAAAAGGTGTACGACGAGTTCGTCAAGCCCGTGTGGGTGAGCAGGCGGACACCTGGCCTGAAGGACGGCGATGGCGTCTTCTTCTTCAACTTCAGGGCCGACCGCATGCGCGAGATCGTCTCCGCCCTGACCCTGCCCCAGTTCGACGGCTTCGATCGCGGCAGCCTGCCTGAGCTGGCAGGCATTGCCTCCATGACGAGCTACGATGCCCAGCTGACCATTCCCGTGGCCTTCCCGGACCAGGACATTCCCGATGTGCTTGGCCAGGTGGTATCCAGGGCCGGCCTGAAGCAGCTCAGGCTGGCAGAGACCGAGAAGTACGCCCACGTCACCTACTTTTTCAACGGCGGCGTGGAAGAGCCCTTTGCCGGCGAAGACCGCCTCCTCGTGCCCTCGCCACGTTCTGTGGCCACCTACGACCTGGCCCCGGCCATGAGCGCCATGGAAGTGACGGACCGCTTTGTGGAGGCCTGGAACAAGGGCATCTATGATCTGGTGGTCTGCAATCTCGCCAATGGCGACATGGTCGGCCATACCGGCGTGATTCCTACTGCCATCACGGCCTGCGAAACCGTGGACGCCTGCGTGGGTCGCATGGTGGAGGCCGTAAAGGCCCGCAAGGGACGCATGATGCTCATTGCCGACCACGGCAACTGCGAAAAGATGCTTGACGAACACGGCAAGCCCCATACGGCCCATACCACCAATCCCGTGCCCTGCATCCTGCTCGACGCCTCCGAGCCCGCCCAGCCCGTCACGACCTTGAAAAACGGCAAGCTCGCCGATGTGGCCGTGACCATCCTGCGCCTGTGGCACATGGATGTGCCCGCTGCCATGAACGGGACCTCCCTGGTGGACTAGGGCCGCAGGCCTTTGCCCACAGACAGCTGCCCGGAAACAGGCAGCGCTTCTCCCAAAACAACACTTTGTCCTTAAAATAAGGTATTGCCATGCAAAGGAACGAGGACATTCGGGGCCGTCGCGGCGGTCTTGTGAACAGCTCCCTGACCACGCCCGTGGCGCCCATGGGCATGGACATAGCCTTTCACTATGCCTGCCCCTTCTGCCAGAAGGTCATTCGCGTGAGCTCGCCCCTCAAGCCGGTAGTCATTTCCTGCCCGCAGTGCCACAAGCAGTTTCCCATAGTGCCTGTGGACGATGCCCTCATCAAGTTCATGCAGGTCATCACTGCCGAAGGCAGGGCTGCCGCCTGTCAGGAATTTGTCTAGGCAGACCGGCAGACACATGCCCATTCGATGCAGGTGCGGCTCACAGTACGGGCTGCACCTTTTTTTGATCGGCACGGTTCGGACAGGGAACAGTGACACTGCGCCGATCCGGCACGAGTACTGCGATTTTTTGCCCCTGTCTTGCAGAAACCGGCAACTAGGGCACGAGAAACTCCCCATGTAGAAGAGTTTTTTTCTACACCCCTATCAATGAAACTGTCGCTCTATCCCCGCTCTTTCCTCCGTCCTAGTTGGAGAGCTTTCTCTTGCCTGCTAATTCAGTTATCAAAAATCAGGCTGGCTGAGCAATGGACGAACTTTTTTTTGGTATGCGGGCTTTCCGTAATCCGTCGCAAAACTTGTCCCAGCGAGGTGTAGGATTCGCACCCCGAATTGTCGCCTCTGAGCACGCACAGGAAATTGTCT